>DATJBA010000256.1:0-49615 GCA_035515675.1 Mycobacterium sp. | reverse complement strand
GCGGTCTTCGCCGACGTCTTGCCAGTGCTCAAGAAGTTGCAGCGCCTGGCACACGCGGTCGGACAGTTCGGCCGCGGCAGGCGAGCTCTGGTCGAAGATGTCGAGCACCAGCCGGCCCACCGGGTCGGCGGACAGCCGGCAATATCTGAGCAGGTCACTGAACGTGTCGTAGCGCGTGACCCGCTGGTCGATCAGGTTGGCCTCGATGAGGCAATCGAAGGGCTCGGCGGTCAGGCCCCGGGCTCGCACGATCGGCGCGAGCGCCTGCAGAACGGGTCGCTGCGGCGCGCTGCCGCGCCAGATCTGGTGTAGATCGGCACGAAAATTGTGCAGTGCGGCGGTGCGGTCGCCAGGGGCGAGGTCGCCCAGGTCGTCGATTGTGCGGGCCACCGCATACACGGCGTGCAAATCCATGCGCACCGCCTTGGGCAGCACCCGCAGCGCCACCGGGAAATTCTCGTCTCGTTCACGCTCCCGCAACCCATCACGGGTGGGTGCAGGGCAGCGCTGCGCGTCGGGCAAACCTGAGCGCATCAAACCCATGAGCTAATTCTGTTGGGCTGAAGCGCTCCGGTTCTGCTACGCCAGAGATAGTCTTGCCGCCGCGATTTGTCATGTACTGAACAGATTTGTCATCTGCTGAAGAAATTCGGAGATACTTCGGCCCGCGAAGGGGAAAATGTCGTGGATGACCGATGCGTGGGCAGTACCAGACCATGCGGCACTCGACGAGCTCGGTCAGGCGCTCAACGTCGACCTGCCTGAGCTGCTGACCGATGTCTCCGACCTACTTCGGTCGCGGTGGCCGGATTACGCGCAGTTCCTCGATGAGAACAAGCCGAGCGTCACCGAAGTGGCGGTCCCGTTCGTGCACCGGCTGCTGGAGACGGCCTGGCGCGAGCTGGCCAATCTCGAACCCGCTCCGCTGGAGGCCGAACCCGTTCTGCAGCTGGCATTCGAACAGATCGGTCGGCTGCTGTGCTTGCAGGGGCGTGAGCTCATGGCGCTGCTTTCTGCTTATCGGGTCGGCGCGCGGGCGGCCTGGCGGCACGTCTCCGCGACGGCAGTGCGGCTGGATTTGCCCCCGAATGTGCTTGCTGCCCTTGGCGATGCGGTTTTTGTCTTTGTCGATCAATTGGCGTCCGCGTCGGCGCACGGGTACGTGCAGGAGCAATCCCGATCGGGCGCCGAACGGGAGCGGCTGCGCTGTGAACTCGCCGACCTCTTGCTGTCCGACAGATCCGACACCGCGGCAGTGCAGTCGGCGGCCGATCGGGCCCGCTGGGTGTTGCCAGCCGAGGCCGCGCTGGTCCTCGTCGACCAGTCGGATCGGATTGCCCGCAGGATCATCGAACGTCTCGATCCGCGGTGCCTTCCGGTCCGCCGGCCCAGTCTGTACGGCGCCATCGTGCCGGGTCCGATCGGGCCCACGCGCCAGGAGGAACTCGCCCGGACATTGCGTGGCGTCCAGGCGATCGTCGGACAATCGGTGCCGCTGGAGGCTTTTCCGGCCAGCGCAGGGCCGGCGCGGCTAGGGATGGCGTTGCGCCAGCGCGGCCTGCTTAACGACGATCCCGTCTTCGTCGGCGAACACCTCGACATGATCATCGTGCAACGCGATGAGGAGATCCTCGATGAGTTGCGCAAGCAGATGCTGCGTCCCCTCGCGGAGCTGTCGCCGGCGACACGGGACCGGCTCACCGAGACGCTGGCATCGTGGCTGCGGCATATGGGCGACCGCACGGCGGTGGCCGATGAACTCTTCATCCACCCCCAGACGGTGCGGTACCGGATGAGTCAGCTGCGCGAGTACTTTGGTGCAGAACTGGATTCGCCGCGGTCGCGAGCACGGATGCTGCTCGCGTTGGAGTGGGGGCGCGATTCCTGAGTCGCAACTGGTTCGGTGTCGAGGCAACACTCGCCAACGCGGTCGGCGCGCCCAAGCCGCTGCGCGCCGTCGAGCAGACGAGACGCTCGATCGGCATCGGAATAGATGCGGGGGTACGTGACGTGATCGAGCAGGCGTCTAACCGGCGAGCACCGATAACACGGATGCCTGGCGGCAGGTCGGCCTGGTAGCGCTGGACGACCCGCCACGTCCCGACGCGGCCTCGTTGATCCACCAGCTCAACGACTTGGGGATCACCGTGGTAATGATCAGCGGAGATGGTTTTCACCCTCATCGCCAGCAGCCAGGCGGCTGCTGGCAGCCACTGCGGGCAACCTCGCCGTTGCGCTCGCGCTGACTCTCACCGGCACGTTCATGTCACCGTTGCCGGCGGCTGCCCCCGCGATCGTGCTGGGGACAGTTTGCGCGACGGCACTGCTCACCGACTACCTCAAGATCCCTGCCTTCAAAGCCCTTGGGGGCTGCACCGCCCTTTGGTGTAAAGGCAGACCGGCCTCATTGTCTGGGTTGGCTAAAACCCGGGGCTGGCAGCCTACCCGCTTGATCGGATCAACCGCAGTGAGGCGCAATCAAAGCTCCTGAGCGCCAAGCGATCTAGAAGACGAGGCCGCTACCGCGTCCCATCGCCTTTGCAACTCCCGCTCCGCGGCGGTGGGCATCAACCCCGAGGGTGCGAATAATTTCGACGGCACCGGCTTGTCCTCGGTCAACGGCCGACCGTCACCGCGAATTGCCCTGAGTGCGACGATAACTCCGGCAATCAACACAATGACGACAAGCGTCGCGAAGAGAACCGACAGGGTGCCCTGGATGAAGGTGTTCCTGATGACGTCATTGAGCTGATGAGCGTTCTTGGCTGAACCGAATGACGTCTTGCCGGCGTTCCTCGCCGCCAGGTACTGGAAATGCTGTGTCCAGTAGCCGACAGCCGGATCCGCCGAGAAGATTTTCTGCCACGACGCGGTCAGCGTGACCGCCAGATCCCACAGCAGCGGAACTCCCGGGATCCACGCCCACTTCAGTAGGCCCTTCTTGATGACGACCACGGTGATGACGGTCAGCGCGATGCCGGCGAGCAACTGGTTGGCGATACCGAACAGCGGGAAAAGTGTGTTGATGCCACCCAGCGGATCGGTCACGCCCATCAGCAGGATGCTGCCCCACGCCGCGGCCACGGCCAGGCTGCAGACCCATACGCCCGGGCGCCAGCTCGGGTTTCGCAGCTTAGCCAGCGGACCACCCAGGTTGCCCAGCGTGTCGGAGAGCATGAAACGAGCGACCCGGGTGCCCGCATCGACGGCGGTCAGGATGAACAGCGCCTCGAACATGATCGCGAAGTGGTACCAGAACGCCTTGAGGCCCGAGCCGCCGAACACCCGTTGCAGTACTTCCGACATGCCGACCGCCAGCGTCGGTGCTCCGCCGGTGCGCGACACGATCGACTTCTCGCCCACGCTGGCGGCGGCTTGACTGAGCTGGCCCGCGGTCGCCGGAGGCCCCGACAAGCCGAGCCGGTTGACGTAGTCCGCGGCGGTGGCCGCGGTTCCGCCGGTCTGTGCGACCGGGGCGTTGAGGGTGAAGTACAGGTGCTGGTCGAGGATCGCCGCGCTGATCAACGCCATCACAGCGACGAACGATTCGGTGAGCATGCCGCCGTAGCCGATCAGCCGCATCTGGCTTTCCTTCTCCAGCAGCTTCGGCGTCGTCCCCGATGAGATCAGTGCGTGAAATCCGGATAGCGCGCCGCAAGCGATGGTGATGAACAGGAACGGGAACAGCGAACCGGCGAACACCGGCCCGTCGCCACGGGCGGCGAACCGCGAGATCGCCGGCGCCTGCATGAAGGGCTGAGCCACGCAAATCCCGACCGCGAGCATGGCGATGGCACCGACCTTGATGAACGTCGACAGGTAATCGCGCGGCGCAAGCAGCAGCCACACTGGCAGCACTGACGCCACGAAGCCATAGATGACGATCAACCACGACACCGTTACCGGCGAGAGGTTCAACCAGGATGCGCCCCCGGATGTTTCGGCGACCCAGTCGCCGGAGGCTACGGCGAGCAGTAGCAGCGCAAAGCCGATGAGTGATACTTCCGCTACCCGCCCGGGACGCAGGAACCGCAGGTAGCAGCCCATGAAAAGTGCGATGGGGATGGTCATGGCGATGGAGAACACACCCCAGGGGCTCTGGGCCAGTCCCCGCACCACCACCAGTGCGAGCACCGCGATGATGATCACCATGATGACGAAGGCTCCGAGGAGCGCGGCGGCGCCGCCGGTGGCGCCAAGCTCGTCGCGGGCCATCTGGCCAAGGGAGCGGCCCCGTCGCCGGGTGGAGATCCACAAGACCAGGTAATCCTGTACGGCGCCGGCGAACACCGCGCCCACTATGATCCAGATGCTGCACGGCAAGTAGCCCATTTGGGTGGCCAGCACCGGACCGACGAGTGGTCCGGCGCCCGCGATGGCGGCGAAATGGTGGCCGAACAGCACGCGCCGGTCGGTCGGCACATAGTCGGTGCCGTCGTCGAGAACTTCGGCCGGTGTGGCATGGTCGTCACGCGGGCGGACGATCTTCATTTCGACCAACCGGGCATAGAACCGGAATCCGATGATGTACGTGCAGATCGCCGCCACCACAAACCAGACCGCGTTCACCGTCTCGCCCCGAGCGAACGCGATGATCGCCCAGGCGACGGCACCGATCACGGCGATCACCCCGAAGATGATCTTGTGTCGAATGGTGACGGGGGAGTGGTCGATAATCGCGACGGGCGGCAGGTCGGCGTCGGTGCGGACGTAGCTGATGTCGCCGTCGTGGTCTTCGATCCGATCAGGCGGGGTCGACACTGCCACCGCCGCCCTCCTCGATGACGCTTGGTTTGTTCCCGGTGATCCTCGCACGAAGGAGATGTGCGCAACAGATGCAGGTTCTCATTTTTGATGGTGGGATTCTCATCTTCGCGACACCAAAATGGTGGATTCACCACAGATCAGAAACTGATTAGCGTTACTAGGTATTAAGCTTCGCTCGGCCCTGGTCACCGCTGGTGGTATCAGGTCATTGAACTGGTGAATCCTGCACTGCAGCAACGATATTGGCGGCTTATTAAACCAAGGAATCACATCGCGACTCGCGGTGCGCGCTGGGCTGGGCGGTCGATGAGCACATGCGCACCGAGCTGGTCACGCTGGCCGTCGAGCGGGCGGTGTTCGTGCGTGGCGGCCACGCTGAGGGGACCCTGCATTGGCCGATCCACATTGAGGAACCGGTGCTGTTGGACTACCTGATGCGACTTCGGGGCCGACGACTGCCCAAGGCGCTCGTGTTTCATCCCGAATTCGACCTGACCAGCGACGTCGCGGTGCGCCGGCATGCCGCTGTCCAGCTGCTGCATATAGAGTTCTACAACGCGGGCTCCCTGGTGGAGCGCGGTCATGGGATCAGCGGGATTGAGGCGTTGCTGATGAACAGTCTTCTGTGCATCCAGCCGTCGAACTACCATGAGGAGTTCATCCGACCGGTGACCGATTCGGGCCACCCGGCCACCCACCTAGAAGGGGGATGGCTAGTCGCAACGATTCGGGCATGCTGCGGGCATGCTTACCGATCGCACCACGCTGGTCCAGTTTCTGATCGAGGAACGTCGACGTCACCCGGGCGCGTCGGGGGACCTCAACGGCCTTATTCTAGACGTCGCGCTGGCCTGTAAGGCGATTTCGAAGCGTGTCGCGGCCGGCGCGCTGGGCGGGGTGCTGGGTTCGGTCGAGCACACTAACGTCCAGGGCGAGGTGCAGCAGAAGCTCGATGTCCTAGCTAACGATTACTTTCTGCGTGCCACGGAGTGGGGTGGTCACGTCGCCGGGATGGTGTCCGAGGAGCTCGAGGAGCCCTACCTGTTGCCGATCGAGTATCCGAGGGGCAAGTACCTGCTGCTGTTCGATCCCCTCGACGGCTCGTCGAACATCGACGTCAATTTGTCGGTTGGCAGCATCTTTTCGATCATGAACGCCGCTGCGCCGGGCTCGGACCCCGAACCGGCGGATTTCCTGCAACCAGGCTCCCGGCAGGTGTGCGCCGGCTACGCGATCTACGGACCATCGACGATGCTGGTTCTCTCGGTGGGCACCGGGGTACACGCGTTCACCCTGGATCCGCACCTTGGCGAGTTCGTGCTGACCCGCGAGTCGATCCAAATCCCACCGAGCACAAAGGAATTCGCAATTAACGCGTCGAACCAGCGGTTCTGGGAGCCAGCGGTGCAGCGGTACGTGCAGGAGTGTCTCGCCGGCCGTTCAGGGCCCCGGCACAAGGACTTCAACATGCGCTGGGTCGCGTCGCTGGTGGCTGAAACCCACCGGATTCTCACCCGCGGAGGCGTTTTCCTCTACCCGCGTGACTCGCGCGAGCCAGTCAAGCCGGGCCGGTTAGGGCTGCTGTACGAGGCGAATCCGGTGGCGTTTTTGATCGAGCAAGCCGGCGGCATGGCCAGCACCGGAAGAAAGCGCGTACTGGACGTGGTTCCCAGCGATGTGCACCAGCGCGTCTCGTTCATCTTCGGCGCCCGCGAGGAGGTCACTCGAATCGAGGAGTACCACAGCGAGAGCTATGAGCTGACCTCTGCACTGCCGCTGTACGGCACGCGTGGCCTGTTTCGCACCGCGGTGGGCTGAGCGTCATGTCACGCAAGCATCCCATCGTCTCGGTCACCGGTTCCTCAGGGGCGGGTACTACATCGGTGATGCGCACTTTCCAGCAAATCTTTCGTCGTGAAGGTGTCAACGTGGCCTACGTCGAGGGCGACAGCTTCCACCGCTTGGATCGCCTCGGCATGAAGGAGGCAATCGCCGAGGCCCACGCTCACGGTGACCATACTTTTAGCCACTTCGGCCCGGAGGCGAACCTTTTCGAGGACCTCGAAGAGTTGTTCCGCACCTACGGCGAAACGGGCACCGGCAAGTTCCGCAAATACTTACACGACGAGGAGGAAGCCAAGCCGTACGACCAGGAACCCGGCACCTTCACACCATGGGAGGAGATAGCGGAAGGCACCGACATACTCTTCTACGAGGGGCTGCACGGTGCGATCACGACCGAGACGGTAGATGTTGCCCGCCATGCCGACCTGCGCATCGGAGTGGTACCGGTGATCAACCTCGAGTGGGTTCAAAAGCTGCACCGCGACAGGATCGTTCGCGGCTATACTTCTGAGGCGGTCACCGACACGATCCTGCGCAGGATGCCGGACTATGTGAACTACATTTGTCCGCAATTCTCCAACACTGACGTCAACTTTCAACGTGTTCCGGTGGTCGATACCTCAAATCCGTTCGTAGCCCGGACCATTCCAACGGCAGACGAATCGATGTTGATTATCAGGTTCCGTGATCCGCACGGCATCGACTTTCCGTATCTGTTGGCGATGCTGCATGACTCGTTCATGTCGCGGCCAAACACCATCGTATGTCCTGGCGGTAAAATGGATCTGGCGATGCAGCTCATCTTCACCCCGATGATTCTGCGGCTTGTGGAACGGCGAAACGCCGAGCTGCGCAACGCGGACTTGATCAGCCGTTGATCAAATTCCCGCCGTGGTGCGATCATTCTCGCGCGCAGCGTTATCGCCGCCGGAATGGACAGACGTGGCGGTCATGGCCAGCGCAATCATCGCGCTGCATCTGGCAGGATAGTTTGTCCTGACGCCCGCTGACGACGGGATTCTTCTTCTCACTGGGGCATTCGACGGTGGTCTTTGTCGGCAGCGCGGCCGGAGTGCCCTGGTACGCGATCCTGTGTCTACCGGTTTTGTTTGCGGCCGGCATGAGCCTGCTCGACAGCTTCGACGGCTCATTCATCAACTTCGCTTGCGGTTGGGCCCCGCGAACTCCACCAGACGAAACTCGCCGTGCACGTATCGTCGGCTTGCCCGGGCCACGGCATCTGTCGCCCGTGAACTGACCAGGGCAGTGGTGTGGATCGCGGCGAGAGTCCAGGCCAACTCGCCTCCGGTCCGGTCGGCTACCAGCAGTCCGCTGTCCACCCTGACCTGGTCCGCTATGCTGACCACGGACTTCGGCCGCAGGCCTGATACGCCGGGATCGTCAACGTCCGGAGCAGGGCGACATGTAGGCGGCTGCGGATGACGTCATAAACAGTCATAAACATCCAGACGGCGCGGGGTCTCGTCCAACATGATGACCATGCGGCCGTTGTCCGGACCGCTCAGTGTCACCGGCACCTGCAGTCCGTCGACCGTGTCAGCATCGCAGACATATTCCCGGTACGCGGGCAAGGACGCACCGATCATGAGTTATCCGTAACGGTGGCCCGGCGGCTGTCGGGTGGCGTAGGCGAAGGTGGTGTAGCCGATGCGCCGGTCCGAGCCTTCGGCGCGATCGAGCCGAAAGCCGGGCTCCTCGGCCGGACGCTGCACGATGAAGGAAAACGCGGTGGTTTGCCGGCCCAGCCGGGCGTCGTAGGCATTCAGCCGGACGTATGCCGCCGGATAGGCGCTGCGGCAGGCGTTGACTTCCAACAGAACACCCGCGGCGTCCTTGAGGTCGAACATCGGTAGCCCCCACATCTCCCAGTACACGTTGCGCGGATGAGGGTCGTCGGTGAATTCCACTGACAACGGCCAATTGTTGTCCAGCGCATAGTTGATCTGGGCCGTGATCTCGTCGTCGGTGAAGTCGGGCAGATACGAGAAGGTGCCTTGGGTGATACGCATGTGGTCTCCGATCCGGTTTCAGGAATGTGTGGGCGTCGCGACGACGTCGGGGGTGTCGGTGGATTCGTAGTTGAACGAGATGTCGCCCCACGTGGCCAGAGCGGTATCAAGCGCGCGGTTGCTGGATGCGGCTTTCTTCAAGATCTCGGGGCCCTCTTTGTAGTAGTCGCGGCCCTCGTTGCGCGCCTTGATCATGGCCTCGAGAGCCACTCGATTGGCTTCTGCGCCTGCGGCGATACCCATCGGATGACCGATGGTGCCGCCACCGAACTGCAGGATGACGTCCTCGCCCAGGTAGTGCAGCAGCTGGTGCATCTGGCCGGCGTGGATGCCGCCGGATGCCACCGGCATGACTGCGGGCATCGAGGCCCAATGCTGGTCGAAATACAGGCCCTTGACTGGGTCGGCCGGGATTTGGTCGAGGCGCAGCGTGTCATAGAAGCCGGCGATGGCGTTGGGGTCGCCCTCCAACTTGCCGACGACCGTGCCGGCGTGGATGTGGTCGACACCGGCCAGCCGCATCCACTTGGAGATCACCCGGAAGCTGACGCCGTGGGCTTTCTGGCGGGTGTAGGTGCCATGCCCGGCCCGGTGCAGGTGCAGCAGCACACCATTCGCACGGGCCCATTTCGCCATCGACTGGATTGCGGTGTATCCGATGGTCAGATCGATCATCACGATCACCGAACCGAGTTCCTTGGCGAAGTCGGCCCGTTCGTACATCTCCTCCATGGTCCCGGCGGTGACGTTGAGGTAGTGGCCCTTGATTTCGCCGGTAGCTGCTTGCGCGCGATTAACAGCTTCCATGCAGAACAGGAATCGATCGCGCCAGCGCATGAACGGCTGCGAGTTGATGTTCTCGTCGTCTTTGGTGAAGTCCAGTCCGCCGCGCAGGGCCTCGTAGACCACGCGGCCGTAGTTGCGCGCCGAAAGGCCGAGCTTTGGCTTGGTGGTGGCGCCCAGAAGCGGGCGCCCGAACTTGTTCAGATGTTCGCGTTCCATCACCACCCCGTGCGCGGGGCCCTGAAAGGTCTTGACGTACTGCGTCGGAATGCGCATGTCTTCTAAGCGAAGTGCTTTGAGCGGCTTGAACCCGAAGACATTGCCGATGATCGAACTGGTGAGATTGGCGATCGAGCCTTCCTCGAAAAGATCCAGGTCGTAGGCGATCCAGGCGATCCACTGTCCGGGTGTGTTCGGCACCGCGTCCACGCGATAACACTTGGCTTGATAGTGCTCGTACGTGGTCAGCCGGTCGGTCCAGACCACGGTCCAGGTGGCGGTGCTGGATTCACCGGCGACGGCTGCCCCGGCCTCCTCTGGGGGCACGCCCGGTTGCGGTGTAATCCTGAAGGCGCACAAGATATCTGAGTCTTTCGGGAGATAGTCTGGCTGCCAGTAGCCCATTTCGGCGTAGGGAATGACGCCGGCGTTCCATCGATCGGTCATGCCCGGAATGCTGCCAGTCAATTCTCAACATGTCTATTGAGAATCTGCCATCAAATCTGAAGTTATTAGTTGACAAATTCACCCCTTTCATCCACCACGTTGGTGAGGCCACGGGCCTGCGGTCGGGATAACTTTCAACCGACAACCACGTACCGAAGGGCACAACCAATGACGATCTGTCGACAGACAGCTGCACGAATGATGGAAGTCGGCAAGGGCATTCTGGCCGCCGATGAAAGCATCGCAACCATGTCTAAGCGCCTTGCGGAGGCCGGCGTCGAGCCGACGGCTGAGAACCGGCGCCGATACCGCGAGCTGCTCGCTACGGCGCCGGGTCTCTCTGACAGCGTGTCGGGCATCATCTTCTGCGACGAGACCCTGCGCCAAACCTTCAGCGACGGCACACCATTCGCCCAGGGGGTGCGCGAGTTGGGCATCCTGCCGGGCATCAAGGTGGACACCGGCGCCAAACCATGCCCCGGACTGCCCGGTGAGACCGTCACCGAGGGGCTCGACGGGTTACCCGCGCGGCTAGCCGAGTACGCACAGATGGGCGCGGCATTCGCCAAGTGGCGGGCGGTGTTTACGATAAGCACCGATACCCCCAGCCGTGGTGCTATGCGGGCTAACGCCAGCGCCCTGGCGCGCTACGCCGCAGCCTGCCAAGAGGCCGGAATAGTGCCGATCGTCGAGCCCGAGGTACTTATGGACGGCGCGCACAACCGTGGCGTCTGCAGAGAAGTGACCAGTGCAGTGCATGCAGCAGTGCGGGCCGAACTCGCTTTGCTCCATGTCGATTTGGCCGGCGTCGTCCTTAAGCCAAACATGGTTCTCGAAGGCGAGGGTTACGCTCGGCAATCCACTCCAGCCGAAGTCGCCGAGTTCACCGTCGGCGTGCTGCGGGCATGGCCAGGCGATCTTGCTGGTGTGGCCTTTCTGTCGGGCGGCCAGTCGCCCGAGCGGGCGACCGCCAATCTCGAGGCGATGCAGCAACACCGGACACCTTGGCCCCTGACCTTTTCTTTCGGCCGGGCGCTGGTGTCGCCGGCGCTCTATGCCTGGCAGGGAGACCCCAACCGTGTTGCAGATGGACAGGCCGCGCTGATCGAGCGGGTCGCCGCCAACGGGGCTGCGGTACGGCTACGCGCCGAACTTCAGTCGGTCTGAATGCCGCACGGGATACGCGTTCGGTCCCCATGCTGACGCGTTGTCCCGTGTATGGCGTGGCTAACTAGTCCGGCAACGACCTTGGGCCATCCCCCTCCTGGGTGACCGACGGGGCGGGGCTCACCCCACCGAACGCCAACCGAGTTCGCGGTGGGCGAGCAAATGGGTGATCAACAGCTCCGTCGACCCCGTGCAGGGTGACTGCGTAACGATGTGCCACGGCCGGTCCAAGGGCGTGCCAGGGACGGCCAACTCGACCAATGCGCCGGAATCCAACCCGCGGCGCACCGCCTGACGAGAGACGAGCGTCACGCCGAGTCCTGAAACCGCAGCGGCCACCACCGCACCGTAGGAACCCAGCACCATCTGCGGCGGAGTGACCTCGAGTTCCTCCAATAGTGCGGCAGTAGTTGCCCGGGTTCCCGAACCCGATTCGCGTAGCAGCCATGTCGCTTGGGCGGGGTCGAAGCGCTGCGCAGCCTCCGGTGGACCGACGACAACCAGCGTGTTCGGGCTGACGGCACGCACCTGGACCTGGTCGAGATCCGAGGGCGGACGTCCGGCCACAACGACGTCGGCTTCGTGGCTGGCGAGCATGGGCCAGATCGCGGATCGGGGAGCTACTTCGAGTTTGCACTCGACACCTGGATATTTGGCGGTGAATGAGGCCAGTAGCGCAGGGAGCAACAGCTCACCGGCGGTGGTCACCGCGGCAAGACGGATTGATCCGTGCTCGGGATCGGCCTCTCCGCGTGCTGCCAGCACAGCCTCGTGATGCAGACCCAGAATTTTGCGCGCGTACTCGACGTAGCGTTGCCCGGCCGGCGTCAGCCGCACGCCGCGGCCGTGTCGGTCTACCAACGGGACGCCGACCTCGTTGCTGAGGCTGCCGAGCGCCGACGAGATCGCCGACTCGGTGACCACCAGCCGCTCGGCGGCCCCGCGAACCGACCCGGTGTCAGCGAGCTCCACGAGTGCGCGTAACCGGGCGTTGGTGGTCATGGCGCCTCCGTGTTTTCCCGAGCGTCGTCGAATACGCGGCTGGCCAGCAAGTCCGCGGCTTCAATGGTGGTCAGTGCCGCGAGGTCGACACGCGGGTCGGTGTCTTCGAGAAGGCGCCGTGCGTGCCGTAGTCTGGCCCGTTCGATCGCGTTGCGCACGCTGCGGGCGTTAGCGAACCAGGGCTGACCGATACGACGATGCAGGTACTGGCGCAATGCCGCTCGGCCGTCGGCGGAGAAGGTGTATTCGAGCTGCTCGGTCATCAATGCTGCGATTTGCTCGAGTTCGTCAACGGTGTAGTCGGGAAAGGTGATGTGGTGGGCGATGCGGCTTTGCATTCCGGGGTTGGCCGAGAAGAACTGATCCATCTTGTCGGCATAGCCCGCCAGGATGACGACGAGGTCGTCACGGTTGTTCTCCATGACCTGAAGCAGGATCTCGATCGCCTCGGCCCCGTAGTCACGCTCGTTCTCGGCCTTGAACAGGTAGTAGGCCTCGTCGATGAACAGCACTCCGCCCATCGCCCGTTTGATCACTTCCTTGGTCTTGGGCGCGGTGTGTCCGATGTACTCGCCAACGAGATCGTCGCGGGTAACGCTGACGAGATGTCCCCGGCGCAGGTAACCCAGTCTGTGCAGGAGATCGGCCATTCGTAGCGCCACGGTCGTCTTGCCGGTGCCCGGATTGCCCGTGAAGCACATGTGCAAAGTGGGTTGCGGTGCGTTGAGTCCGTAGCGGGCACGCGTCTGGTCGATGAGCAGCAGCGCTGCGATTTCGGCGATCCGGGTCTTGACCGGCGCAAGCCCGACGAGGTCGGTGTCGAGTTTGGCAAGTACGTCATCGACACCGGCGTCACGACGCGCCGCTGCGAGATCTACCACCGCATCCGGCGGCAGTACGGTTGTTTCGGCCTCATCCGGGTTCGCTTCCAGCTGCGGGCCGGACAGTTGACTCGGATTGAAACCGAAAGAGCGACGGGCTGTTTCGGTCTGTTGGGTCATCGAATACCCGCCAGCTCGGTGCCGCACCGTTCAGTCATGGTACGAATGCTGCCATCCAACGATCAACATGTCTATTGAGAATCAATCATTCATAATGAAGTTAACAGTTAATTAACGTACCCTTTGCATCCGCCCGGTGGGTGAGGCCTGTGTGCCGTTGCGGTCGTTACCGTTATTCGGTCAGCTGCGCGACTCACCGGGGCAGGAGTACGGCCGGCCCAACTGGAACGTAGCTGGAAGCTGCTGGGATAGCTCGAGCGCCGCGTGATGGAGCAGTTGTGGAGCGATTCCGAGCCGCAGACCGTGCGTGAGGTACACGCCGCGCTCTTGGTTAGCGTTAGTCGCGATCTGGCCTACAACCACCGTCATGACAGCGCTGCGCAGGCTGGCCGACAAGGGACTTGTCGTTCAGCATCGCGCCGACCGTGCCCATCGCTGCGCGGCGGTGCGCGGCCGCGACGAGTTGGTCGCCGAGCTGATGCTGGACGCGTTGGACCAGGTTGGCGATTCGCGGGACCGCCGGGCCGCTCTGGTTCACTTCGTCGAGAGCGTCCGGACGTGCATTCGCTTCAGCGCGCGCTCGACGAATTGGGGATCAAGCACGAGTGGGCGGAAGCGGGATTGTCGCTGTGACCGACGTGCCCGAGCCGGGCCGGGACCGGATGTGCAGCCGTCCACCGACGAGTTCGGCGCGTTCTGACATAGACAGTAGGCCGTAACGCGTCTCGTCGTTGCCCAAGGGGCGGTCGAGGGTATCGAAACCCACTCCGTCATCGATGATTTCGAGCCGCGCGGTGTCGTCGTCGACGGCGAACACCAGTCGTGCCAGCGAGGCGTTGGCGTGCTTTACGACGTTTTGCAGGCACTCCTGCGCGATCCGGTAGAGAGCGAGTTCGATGTGCTCGGGCAGCCGGGTATCAGCCAGGTCGACTTCGAGATGGATTTGGGGGATCGAGCGGGCCAGACTGGCCAACCCTCCGGCCAGGCCGAGATCGTCGAGCACGGGCGGCCGCAAGTCGCCGATGGCTGCGCGAGCCTCCTGAAGGGTCAACTCGACCAATTCACGTGCGGCCTCGAGCTGCACGGAAGCCTCGTCCGGGTCGTCGCGGACTGCTCGCGCTGCGGCGTCCAGACGATAGGACAGGGTGATGAGCCGTTGCGAGATCCCGTCGTGGATGTCGCCGGCCAGTCGCCGCCGCTCGATCTCTTGCGCCTCGATCCATTGCTCGACGAAGTTTTCGTGTGCGCGTTCTCTTACCACCAACTGGCGATGCAGCCTGGCCTGGTGCAGCGCGCCGGCGATCAGGCGCCCGATCACCAGCAGCAGCTCAACGTCGCCCGGCGTGAACTCGCGACGCTTGACCGTGTGCACGGTGAGCTCTCCGACCAGCCCACCGGGGTCGGTTTCCATAGGGACCGAAACCATGGACGTGAAATCCGAATCATCCAAACCGCGGACGGGAAGGTATCGAGGGTCGGATTCCTTGTGCTCGGTGATCACGACCGGTTCGCGATGGCTGGCAACCCAGCCTGAGATTCCCCATCCCAACGGCAGCCGGATTTGCCCGACCTGACGGTCGAACGGTGGGGTTGCACCCGCCAGCGTCAAGGATCGGTCACTGTCGTCGAGCACATGCACGAAACAGACGTCGGCGCCGGTGGCGTCGGTGATCATTCGCGCCGCAGCAGCCGCGAGCGGCTCGACCCCGGGACCGCTGGACGCCGCCTGAATCAACTCGCGCAGCAGAGCCAGCTCGCGGTCGGCCTCGACAAGATCACGTACGGCATTTGCTGGGTCGTTTCTGCCGGCCAGCGGTACAGGCGCTGCATTACTCACTGGTAGATACCTTCTCGCAGGGCGGTGGCCACAGCGCTGGTCCGATCACTCACGCCAAGCTTGCGGTAGATGGACCGCAGGTGGCTCTTGACCGTCTCGTCGCCGATCACCAGTTTTTTGGCGATGCCGCGGTTCGACAGACCGGTCACCATGAAGGACAGGATCTCGCTTTCCCGCTGGGTCAAACCTTGTCGGGCACCAGGCCAGAACTCATCGCGCTGCAACCGGGAAGCGGTGTCCACGGCGCGTGCGGCCAGCCCCGGATCGATTGCGGTCTCGCCGTTGCGTACCAGCTCCAGCTGGCGGACCAGATCGTCGCTGCTGATGCTCTTCAACAGGTAGCCCGACGCGCCGACGCGTAACGACTGAAACAGGTACTGCTCGTCGTCGTATACCGAGAGCATCACGACTTTGCGGTTCGGGTTGCGTTGGCGAAGAGCTAAACACAGATCCAGGCCGCTAGAACCCTGCATCCGTACGTCGCACAGCACCACGTCGGGATCGAGGCTGTCGACAACGCTCACTGCCTGTTGGACACCGACAGCCTGTCCCACGACGCGCACCCTGCTGCTAAAGCCGGCGAGCATCGCCTTGAGACCCTCGATGACCATCTCGTGGTCATCTACCAACACAAGCCGCACTGGACCTGTGATTGTCGACACCATGGCTACACCATAGAGGCCGACCACCGCACAGTCACACGGCTTTGCCTGCTGGCGCGCACATAACCCACTCAATCCCCCTCGCAGGGGAACAAGCGCCGCGATCGGCGCTCTAGCATCGCTGTCAACCAAGAGGAGGTTGGATGGACACGCGCGTGCCGACGCTCGTCGCGTCAGTTCTGCCTGCGGACTTTTCGGAACTAGGCCAAGAAGTCAGGCAGCTGGAGAAGGCAGGGGTCGACCGAATTCAGTGGGATGTGATGGACGGCCGTTTCGGGCCTAATCTCACCTTCGGGCCCGATGTCATCGCCGCCAATCGCGTCCATGTATCTATGGGCTTCGAGGCGCATTTGATGGTGGACGACCCCGATCCGATGTTGCCCCGATGGGTTGATGCGGGCTGTGAAATCATCATCGTTCACGCCGAGGCCACCCGGCACCTACATAGAACACTCTCGGTCATCGCGGATCTGGGTGCACGAGCCGGCGTCGCCCTGAACCCCTCCACACCGCTGGAAGCGGTGACCAACGTGCTCGATCTCGTCGACCTTTTACTGGTGATGACGGTGAATCCGGGATTCGGCGGACAGCAGTACCTGGCGGCGATGGAAGACAAGATCGCTTCGGCCCGGGCGGAGATCGACCGGCGCGAGTTGGACATTGAGTTGGAGGTCGACGGCGGCATTGCCAACGCGACGATCGGCGCGGCCGCACGCGCGGGGGCAGACGTGTTCTGCGCCGGCTCTGCTCTGTTCAACGGACAAGGCTCCCTTGCCGACCGCGCGGAAGCGCTGCGCAACGCGGCAGCGGCGGGAATCGAGGCGCGATCAGCCTGGCACCCGGCACAACCGGCAGCCGGCAGGCGTTGACCGAGGAAGTCGTTCGGCATTCGGGAGCATGCGATGGCCGCGGTCATGAACGGCATGTCGGTGCGCGACGGCTTGCGGCCGTTCGGTAGCGCTTTTCTGGTTTTCTCCGACTACCTACGGCCGGCGCTGCGGTTGTCTGCGCTGACGGGTCAGCCCGTCATTTACGTGTTCACCCGCGACTCGGTGTACGTCGGCGATGACGGGCCGACGCATCAGCCGATCGAGCACCTCGAATCGTTGCGCCTGATTCCGGGGCTGACGGTGCTACGGCCCGCGGATGCCAGCGAAACGGTATTGGCCTGGGACATCGCCTCACGGAACCTCTGCGGTCCGACGGCGCTAGCGTTGACCAGGCAGAACCTTCCGGCGCTGGGCGGCGACCTTTCGAACGTGTGCGAGCGCGGGTTTCGGGTGGTGCGCCAAGCCAAGGACGACGCTGATGTCCTGATCGCCGCCAGCGATTCGGAGGTTTCGCTTGCGCTGAATGCGGCCGACCTGCTGGCCGCTCGGGAGGTGCATGCCACGGTAATCTCGGTCATGTGGCGAGAACGGCTGCAGAGGCGTTGTCTGATGATGCGCACCTATCGCCCGACATCCCGGTGGTGTGGGTCGAAGCCGGGGCTCCGAGCAGGTGGCGCGCAATCGCGCGCGATCGGGACGAAGTCGTGGGTTTGAACCGGTTCGGCGAAAGCGGGCCGGGACCGCAGGTGGCCGCGCATCTCGGACTGACAGCGACTGCGATGGCCAACGCCGCGTTCACCGCCCTCGGCCAGGCGGCAAGTTGGGAGTGAGTGGAAGTGAGTGGATAGGTTGCCCGAGAAGATTATCCGGATCGGTCGTGCCGCTCGTGAACGCCGCCGACCTGTCATGTTAGCGGTTGCCGGTGGCAGTGCCGCCGGCAAGACGACGGTCACTTCCGGCGTGGTCGAGGCGTTGGGGCGCGATCGATGCGTGTCGATATCCACCGGCGACTATCAACGGTTCGATCGCATGGAACGGCAAGAGAAACCATTCTCATCGTTGCATCCGGACTGCAACTACATCGCGATCCTCGAACAGCATCTTCAACTATTAGCCACCGGTCAACCAGTGCTGAAACCGGTTTACGATCACTCCACCGGTTGCCGGGTTCGTCCCGCGCTCGTCGAGCCTAGTGATTTCATTATCGTGCACGGCGTGTTGCCATTGCACAGCAAGCTGGCACGTGCCTGTTTCGATGTCACGGTCTTCCTCGACACGCCGGAGGAGGTAAGACGTGACTGGAAGATGAAGCGGGACACGGCTCTTCGCGGATACGTTGCTGATCAGGTGACCGCCGAAATCGAGGCCGGCGAAGCAGAATACTTGAGATTCATCCAGCCGCAACGAGCACATGCCGACATCGTTGTCCGCTTCGCTCCGATCCCGTCGCGTTCAGATCCGCCGGGCACGCCACTCTCGGTTGAGGTGCTATTGCGTCCGACCATCCGCCAGCCGGACTTGACCGACATCCTGCGGCCAGATCTGACCCGTACCGCCCATCTTCGGCTTGCCCGCGACACCGATGGTCGACCCGTCGACAGCCTGCATATCCATGGCTACACCACACCGGAGGAGAACACGGCGGCTGAAAAGATCTTTTGGCATGCGCTTGGGGATCCGCGCACCGATGCGCCCGCGTGCCTTGGCATCATTGACTCCGGTAGCCGAAGCACGCCACTGGCGATCACGCAAATGATCTTGCTGCACCACTTGCTGCATGGGCTGCGATAGCGGGGAAGGCGTCGCATGCCTTGCGGTGGGGTCAGCACTCAGCCGGTAGCAACGTTTCCGTTCTGTCGGCAGTGATCTTCGACGTGGATGGCACTCTTGCCGACGCCGAACGCGATGGCCACCGGCCAGCATTCAACGAGGCGTTTGCGATAGCTTCTCGCGCGGATCAGTACAGTGCGCGCACGGTATCGATGGTGTCGGCTTCGGCCGGGCTTTTGTCATCGCGGTAGCGCACCACCCGGGCGAATCGAAGCGCCAGCCCGCCCGGGTAGCGCGACGACCCTTGCACGCCGTCGAACGCCACCTCGACCACCTGCTCCGGTCGCAGTACGACGACGTAACCATCCGTCCCGCCAACGGCGAGTTCGCGAAACCGGGCGGTCTGCCAGTCCAGCATGGCATCGGTCATGCCCTTGAATGTCTTGCCCAGCATCAGAAATCCACCGGTGGCCGGATCACGCGCGCCCAGATGAATATTGGAAAGTTTTCCGCGCCGGCGCCCCGAACCCCATTCCACGGCCAGGACCACCAGATCGAGCGTGTGCACCGGCTTGACCTTGAGCCAGCCCGCCCCGCGTCGGCCCGCAAGGTAGGGCGCGGCCGGCGACTTGGCGATCACCCCTTCGTGGCCGGCGGCCAGCGTGGCGTCCAGGAAGGCCGCGGCGGCCGCCTCGTCGGACGTGACCAACCGATCGACCCGGTGCTGCGGCGGCACCAGCGCGTCCAGGGCGGCCAGCCGGTCGGTGGTCGGCGCGTCGAGTAGGTCGATGCCGTCGCAGTGCAAGATGTCGAAGAAGAACACCGAAAGTGGCTGTGTTGCAAGGGCTGCGGCCACATCGACGGATCGGCCGAACCGCGATGCGGTGACCTGGAAGCGGTGCGGCCGGCCGTCCGGCCACAGCGCGATCGCCTCACCGTCGGCAATGAGGTCGTTTGCCGGCAGTACCAGCGTCGCCGCTACCACCTCGGGCAGTCGGGCGGTGACGTCGTCAAGGCTTCGGGTGTATACCGTGACCTCGTCACCGGCCCGGTGGATCTGCACTCGTGCGCCGTCCAGCTTTGCCTCGAAAATTGTTGTGCCGCCGTGGCGTTCGAGCGCATCGGCCACGCCGGTCGCGGTCTGCGCCAGCATCGGGCCGACCGGTCGGCCCACCCGCAGGGTGAATGCGTCCAGCGCCGCCGCTCCGCCGGACAGACCGGCTGCCGCTACTGCCGGCAGATCGCCGCCCAGCATCGCGGCGCGTTGTACCGAGGCGGTAGGGATCCCGGCGGCCTTGGCGACGGCGTCGGCCATGATCCCGGCCAGCGCGCCCTGGCGCAGCTCGCCGCCCAGCAGCCGCAGCAGAAAGGTCTGCTCGGTTTCGGTTGCGGCGGCGAATAACATTGCGAGGAGTTCGGCGCGCCTGGCCTGCGCCCCTTTGCCCGTTACGGCGCCGATCTCGGAAAAGGCGGCGTCGACGTCGGTCACGGTCAGCGCCGGATGCGACGCCGCCGGCGGTCGCGACCGCAACGACGCCCAGCCGACGCCGATCTGGCGTTGGCGCAGCTCACCGGAGAGCCACGACACGGTGATCGCGACCAGTTCGGGGTCGGGCGCGCCGCGGCGTAGCAGGTTGGCGATGTGCGCAACCTTGGCCAGCCGCGACGAGGTGCCGCCCACGTCGAGCCACGTCGTGGCCACGTCGAGAAGGAGCACGAAAACCAGCTTGGCATGGCTCGCCGACATCGCCCCAGGGCGGACACGCTAGCGTGCCTACGTAACGTTACAGATTGCAAGGATTCTGACAAGGAGGTCCGGATGGAGATCAACGGCAAGAAGGCCGTCGTCATCGGCGGCGCGTCGGGAATGGGCCGTGCCACCGCCGAACTGCTGGCCGAACGTGGCGCAGACGTGGCAGTACTCGACCGTGAGGGTTCCGACGGTAAGACCGTCGCCGAGGGCCTGGGCGGTGCGTTCTATCCGGTCGACGTCACCGACTTCACCGGGACCGAGGAGACGCTGCAGACCGCGGTCGACAAGCTGGGTGGCCTGCACGTTGTGGTGACCACCGCGGGCGGCGGTATCGCCAAGCGGACACTGAGCAAGTCCGGTCCCCATGACCTCGAATCCTTCCAATCTGTGATCGATCTCAACCTCATCGCTACCTTCAACATCAGCCGGCTGGCGGCCGCGCACATGAGCAAGAACGAGCCCGAGGACGAAGAGCGGGGCGTCATCATCAACACCGCGTCGATCGCGGCCTTCGAGGGCCAGATCGGTCAGGTCGCCTACACCGCCGCCAAGGCCGCGATCGCCGGAATGTGCCTGACCATGGCTCGTGACCTCGGGTCGATGGGGATCCGGGTGCTGGCCATTGCACCGAGCCTGTTCCTGACCGGGCTGACCGCGATGGTTCCCGACGAGATGGCGGCTGCGCTGGTCAAAGACGCGGCCTTCCCCAAGCGGATGGGCCGGCCCATCGAGTACGCGAAGCTGGCGGCGGCCATCGTGGACAACCCGATGCTCAACGGCCAATGCATACGGCTGGACGCCGGACAGCGCTTCGCGCCCAAGTAGACACCCCTGCGGACGCCCTCCTTGCATTAAGTACACTCTTTAGGCAGCCGCCCCGCTCCCCCGCGGAGCGGGGCAGGCAGTTAGCCCCAGCACCAGCCCGGGGACGATACGGGCCGGGTAGCGGCGCGAGGAGGGCCCCATGGGTATCGCACTGACCGACGACCATCGCGAACTCGCCGACCTAGCCCGCGCGTTTTTGACTTCGCAGAAAGCGCGCTGGGCGGCACGATCGCTACTCAACGCCACAGACGAGGGCCGCCCTGGATTCTGGCAGAACTTGGTCGAGCTCGGCTGGCTCGGCCTGCACGTCGACGAAGAACACGGCGGCTCAGGCTACGGGTTGCCCGAACTCGTGGTGGTGATCGAAGAGCTCGGTCGCGCGGTGGCGCCGGGACCGTTCGTACCGACCGTGATCGCGTCGGCGGTGATCGCCCAAGACGGGACCGCTGATCAAAAGTCGCGGCTGCTGCCAGGGCTGATCGACGGAACCGTCACCGCGGGCATCGGCCTGGGCAGCCAGGTGCAGGTCAACGACGGCATCGCCGACGGCGAGGCCGGAATCGTGTTGGGCGCCGGGCTCGCCGAGCTGCTGCTGATCGCCGCCGGCGACGACGTTCTGCTGGTGGAACGCGGCCGCTCCGGTGTGTCGGTCCACACGCCCGACAACCTCGATCCGACCCGGCGTTCCGGACGCGTCCGCTTACAAAACGTGAGCGTCGCCGCCGACGACATCTTGCCGGGGGCGCGGGAATCGGCCCTGGCCCAGGCGCGGACGTTGCTGGCCGCTGAGGCGGTGGGTGGGGCGTCCGACTGCGTCGACGCGGCCGTCGACTATGCCAAGGTGCGCCAGCAATTCGGCCGCACCATCGCCACTTTCCAAGCGGTGAAGCATCATTGCGCGAACATGTTGGTGGCCGCCGAGTCGGCGACCGCCGCGGTATGGGATGCCTCACGGGCGGCATCCGAGGACGAGGAGCAATTCCGGCTGGCCGCTGCGGTGGCGGCGGGACTGGCGTTCCCGGCCTATACGCGCAATGCCGAACTCAACATTCAGGTACACGGCGGCATCGGCTTCACCTGGGAACACGACGCGCATCTGCACCTGCGCCGGGCGCTGGTGCTCGCGGCACTGTTCGGCGGTGACGCGCCGGCCCGGGATGTCTTCGAGCGCACCGCGGCCGGCGCTACCCGGGAGAACAGCCTGGACCTGCCACCGGAAGCCGACGAACTGCGCACCCAAATCCGTGCCGACGCCGCGGAGATCGCCGCCCTGGACAACAAGGCCCAACGCGACACGCTGATCGAAACCGGCTACGTCATGCCGCACTGGCCCAAACCGTGGGGCCGCGCCGCCGACGCGGTGGAGCAGCTGGTGATCGAGGAAGAGTTCCGCGCGGCAGGCATCAAGCGCCCCGACTATTCGATCACCGGATGGGTGATCCTGACCCTGATCGAGCACGGAACTCCCTGGCAAATCGAAAGATTCGTGGAGAAGGCGCTGCGTCAAGACGAGATCTGGTGCCAGCTTTTCTCCGAGCCCGACGCCGGGTCGGATGCCGCATCCGTCAAAACCCGCGCCACCCGGGTCGAGGGCGGCTGGAAGATCAACGGGCAGAAGGTGTGGACCAGCGGCGCACAGTACTGCCGCCGCGGCCTGGCCACGGTGCGGACCGACCCCGACGCCCCCAAGCACGCCGGCATTACCACGGTGATCGTCGACATGAAGGCACCCGGGGTCGAGGTGCGGCCGTTGCGCCAGATCACTGGGGGCTCGGAATTCAACGAGGTGTTCTTCAACGACGTGTTCGTTCCCGACGAGGACGTCGTCGGGGCGCCTAACTCCGGGTGGACGGTCGCACGGGCGACGCTGGGCAACGAACGGGTCAGCATCGGCGGCAGCGGGTCGTTCTACGAGGGATTGGCGGCCAAGCTGGTGCAGCTGGCTCAGCGGCGGTCGGATCGGTTGGCGGGCGCGGAAATTCGGGTGGGGTTCTTCCTTGCCGAGGATCACGCGCTGCGGCTGCTGAACCTGCGCCGCGCCGCGCGCAGCGTCGAAGGAGCGGGTCCGGGGCCGGAAGGCAACGTCACCAAACTAAAGCTGGCCGAGCACATGGTTGAGGGCGGGGCGATCTCGGCGACGCTGCTGGGGCCCGAGATTGCGCTGCTCGACGGTCCCGGCGCGGTGGTCGGCCGGTTGATCATGGGCGCTCGCGGCATGGCGATCGCCGGCGGCACCTCGGAGGTGACCCGCAACCAGATCGCCGAGCGGCTTCTCGGCATGCCGCGCGACCCGCTGATCAGCTAGCCCGGCGATCTCCCGCGCACATTAGGCCGGTGCGAACAACGGCGCGCCGCCGCTGCCCCACTCCGGTCGGATATCGACGGGCATCCCGCACGTCACTGAATCTGGTTCGCAGCCAACGATATTGGCGGCCACCCGCAGCCCCCTCTGCTCGGCGAGCTCGACGATGGCGATCACGTACGGGACCGGGATCTCCTGGTGGTACGGGTGGTAGTTGACCGTGTAGGTGAATACTGTGCCGCGTCCGGAAACTGGCCGCGCGGCCAGCGGGCTGCCACAGTCGCGACATTCGCCGGTCGCGGGATGCACCCAGCGTGCGCAATCCTTGCAATATTCGATGAGCAGCGGGGATTTCGGCTCGGCCGGCACGACCAATACAGTACACTCTATTAGTCCAGTGTGGTATGGCGGGTTGGTCTTACGGCGGTGCACGTGACGTATTTCGAGAAAGACGCGATCTTGTCCGGCATCGGCATCTCGCGGATCGGCCGTCGCACCGGAATTGCGGGGCTGGAGCTGACCATGGAGGCGGTCCGGGCCGCCATCGACGACGCCGGCCTGGGGGCGGGCGACATCGACGGGATCGCGACCCTGGGCGATACCCCGGCCGACGAGGTCAACACAACACTGCAGATCGACGCGGCCGACTGCGGAACCGGATTCGGCACCGGAGGCCTGCTGAGTCCGGTGATGTCGGCGTGCCGTGCCGTCGCCGAGCGACGCGTCCGCCATGTCTTGGTGTACCGGACGGTACAAATGCTTGGTGGCACAGTCCCGGTGAAACCGCAAGAGAATGCGCCCGCCTCGCCACTTGCGCGGATGCTGGACACGCCCGAGGGCGCCCCGCGGCCCGCTGTCGGGCCGATGGACGACATCACCGATCTGATTGCGGCCCACGCTTATTCCGCTGCGAACTGGCTGGCGCTGAACTGTCGTCGCCACATGGAGCTGTACGGCACCACCAAAGAACAGTTGGGCTGGCTGGCGCTTAACGGCAGGCGTAACGCCGCATTGAATCCCCTTGCGGTCTACCGCGACCCGATGACGATGACCGACTACCTGGGCGCGCGGCTGGTGTCGACACCGTTCGGGCTGCTGGACTGCGATGTCCCCATCGATGGCTCGATCGCGGTGGTGGTATCGAATGCGGAGTACGCTCGCGACTGCCCGCACCGGGCGGTGTCGGTGGAGGCGATCGGGGGGTCCGACGGCGCCGGTGGCTGGTTTCACCGCGAGGACTACCCCAAGATGGCTATGTCAGATGCTTCGGCGCAGATGTGGTCGCGGACGCAGTTGACGCCGGCCGACCTCGACCTCGCCGAGTTGTACGACGGTTTCACGTTTCTCACCATCGCGTGGCTGGAAGCCCTTGGCATATGCGGCGACGGTGAGGGCGGCCCGTTCGTCGAGGGCGGGGTGCGGATCGCCCGCGACGGTGGGCTGCCGCTGAACACCTACGGCGGCCAACTCTCGGCGGGGCGCATGCACGGCTACTGGGCGCTGCACGAAGGGTGTCTGCAGTTGCGCGGCGAAGCGGGGGAGCGGCAGGTGTCACAGCGTCCCGAGGTCGCCGTGGTTTCCGTGGGCGGCGGTCCCGTCGCGGGATGCATGTTGCTCGCATGCTGAGATAGCGTGTGGGAGTGCGTAATCGAGTCTCAACTTAGCCCCGAGCCGTACACCGGCCGAGCGAATAAATTAGCTTCGACGATTGCCCGCCGCATCGAGGCAGACATCGTTGGCCGCGGCTGGCCCATCGGCGCATCGCTGGGTTCCGAACACGCTCTGCAACAACGCTTTCGCGTGAGCCGATCGGTGCTGCGAGAGGCGGTTCGCCTCGTCGAGCACCATCAGGTCGCCCGGATGCGGCGCGGACCCAATGGCGGGCTGCTGATCTGCGAACCCAATGCGGGCCCCGCGACCCGCGCCGTCGTCATCTATCTCGAGTACCTGGGCGCCACACTGGGCGACTTGCTCAACGCGCGCCTGGTGCTCGAGCCGTTGGCGGCCTCTCTTGCCGCGGAACACATCGACGAAGCCGGCATCGGTCGGCTACGAGCGGTTCTGCGCGCAGAGGAGAACTGGAAGCCAGGTCTGCCGCCGCCGCGGGACGAATTCCACATCGCGCTCGCAGAGCAGTCGAAAAATCCTGTCCTGCAACTGTTTATCGACGTTTTGATGAGGCTCACCGCGCGATACGCCCGCAAGGCGCGGACGGACTCGGCAACCGAAGCCGTCGAGGCGATCGACCATATGCACAACGACCAGTGGCAAATCGTTGCCGCTGTCACCGCGGGTGATTCAGCGCGGGCCAAGACGCTCAGCGAGCGACACGTGGAAGCAGTGACCGCCTGGCTGCAGGCACATTACCCCGGCGACGATGCGGGCCGAAACGGCCTGACACGTCGTGGCGTTGCAGCCAGCAGGGCACGCGAGCCGCGGTTCGACCCCGAAGCACCCCGCGGCAAGTTAGCTGAGGTGCTGGCGGCCACCATCGGCGACGAAATCGCCGGCAGCGGCTGGCAGGTCGGTTCGGTCTTCGGAACCGAGACGGCGCTGCTGGAACGCTACCGGGTGAGCCGCGCGGTGTTGCGCGAAGCGGTACGGCTGCTCGAATATCACTCGGTCGCGCAAATGCGCCGTGGACCCGGCGGAGGGCTGATCGTCACAAAACCTCAGCCGCAGGCCAGCATTGACACCATCGCGCTCTATCTGCAGTACCGCAAGCCGAGCCGTGAAGACTTACGCTGCGTCCGGGATGCCATAGAAATCGACAACGTCGCCAAAGTCGTCAAGCGACGCACCGAATCCGAGGTGGCGGCCTTTCTCGACGCTAGCCGGCCGCTGTTGGATGATAACCCTCAAGGAACCGCCGGCGACGTGCGCAAGGCCGCTGTCGAGGAGTTTCGGTTCCACGTCGGACTGGCGCAACTGGCCGGCAACGCGCTGCTGGACCTGTTCCTCCGGATCATCGTCGAGTTGTTTCGCCGGCACTGGTCCAGCATCGGGCAGGCGCTTCCGACCTGGGATGACGTCGTCGCCGTCGAGCGCGCTCACCTGCGGATTCTCGAGGCGATCGCGGCCGGTGACGACAGCCTGGCCCGATACCGCATCCGGCGTCATCTGGACGCTGCGGCCTCCTGGTGGCTCTAGCAGCACCGAGTACGCCTGCGTCCGGTAAGCGGGTGGTGATCTGTTGTGCGTATAGCGAAGGCCTTTCGGGGGTATGGGGATGGGGAAAGTGCGCGGCCGGTCCAGCAGGGGGTTGGCAACAGTGATCGAAAGCGAGAGCGCCGGAATGACAGGGGGCACGGAAACCGAGCAACCGGGGTTCGTTCATTCCGCGGTGCTTTACCACTCCCGGCAGGAGTGCCTGGACTTCGTGGTGCGCTTCGTAGTCGACGGTTTGGCGATGGACGAGCCGGTGCTGGTCGCAGTACCTGCCGGCAACCTGGCATTGCTGCGTGACGCCCTACCCGGCGCAGACGACAAATTGACCGGATTGCGAATGGCCGACATCACTGAGGTCGCCCGCAACCCGAGCCGATTTCTGGCAATGGAGGGCTCCTTCGCCGATGAACACCCCGATCGACGGGTGCGGATCATTAGTGAAGTTGTCTGGCCCGGCCGCAGCGAGGATGAGTTTCTCGCCTGCGTAGAGCATGAGGCGTTGGTCAACGAAGCTTTCGAAGGCCACCACGTGACCGGCTTGTGCCTCTACAACGCAAATCAGCTGGATGAGGGCGTTCTGTCGGGCGCCCGCACGACCCACCCCCTGCTGTGGCGATGTGGTTCGCTGCATCGCAGCAGCGAGTACGCGCCGGATGACGCGCTGGCGCGCTGCAACCGGCCGTTACCCGCGAATCCGGGGGCCGTCACCTACACGGTCAGGAAGGCCGCGGACCTCCGTCTCGCGCGTTCTTTCGCCTTCAACTACGCGGGCTGGGTTGGACTGTCCCAGGATGGCATCGAGGATCTGCAATTGATCGCTACCGAGCTGGCCACCAACAGCTTGATGTACGCCGACGGCGCCTGCCGGCTGGCCTTTTGGCGCAACGATGAATATCTCGTCTGTGAGGCGCGCGACAGTGGACGGTTCGATGACCCGCTGGTGGGACGGCTTCAGCCTGGCCCCAGCGGCGCCGCCAGCCGCGGACTGTTTCTGGTCAACGCCGTATCGGACCTAGTGCGCACACACACCACGACAACCGGTACGACGATCCAGGCATATCTTCGGTTTGATCCGTCACCGGGGCCGAATGGGTGAAGTGCTAGCAAAGAGCTGCGCACAGGGCAACGCGATGGTGCGCGCAAATATTTGCATTGCCGGCGCGTGGCGTCTAGTCTCGGCGCGCCAGTGCAGCGCCGCCGCGTGGTTCGGCCACCACTTCGGTGCCGCGTTGCCGCGCGGTTTGCGGGAGCAGGCTGGCGCAATGTCGTGGGAGAGCTTCGTCGCGACCTACGGTCACACTGCCGGTCCGCTCCGGCTAGGGCACTGGTCATGCACCGACCCTGCGTGGCCCGCCTTGCGGTTCGGTCCACAAGCACGCAACTTCCGCGCCATGATCACCGTCGGCGACCGCATCAGCACCTCGACCGCTGCCGCCAGCGGGCCGATCGCCGCTCTCACCGCGATGCCGCACGAGCGCGGGATCACGATCGAGACCCTGAAATTCCATCAGATGCGATCTGGTGGAAGCACCGCCACCTTTATCTGCGGCACCAACGGAACCCGCGCCGAGTGGGCAATGGGTTTATCGGCGGATCCGACGCAATCTGCGCTGCGCGCGGTGATCGCATGCGCTAACCGGCTGCTCGGCGAGGAAAGCGCTACCTAGCCGCAGCAAGTTCAGAGCGGGCGCAGCACGATGGGCATGCCGTCCATCGGTATCGGCATGCCGCCGTAGTCCCAGCGTGGCTGGTAGCCCGGCCGGATCAGCTCGAGCCGGTAGCGGCGCAGCAGCCGGTGCACGACGGTCTTGACCTCCAGCTGCCCGAACACCATGCCGATGCACTTGTGCGCGCCGCCGCCGAACGGTGCGAAGGCATACCGGTGCTTCTTGTGCTCCGAGCGGGGTTCGGCGAAGCGCTTCGGGTCGAACTTGTCCGGCTCGGTCCACAATTCAGGCAGCCGGTGATTCATCCCGGGCCAGATCGTCAGGTTGGTCCCGGCCGGTATGTAGTAGCCCAGCAGCTCTGTATCACGAACGGCCTGACGCATGTTGAACGGCAACGGCGTCACCATTCGCAGCGACTCGTTCATGACCAATTCGAGCGTTTCCAGCTTCTCCAGCGCCTCGATGTCCAGCGGTCCGTCGCCGAGCCGGGCTGACTCTTCGCGTGCCCGCTCTTGCCACTCCGGGTGCGCGGCGATGTTGTAAACCATCGTGGTGGTCGTCGACGTGGACGTGTCGTGGGCGGCCATCATCAGGAAGATCATATGGTTGACGATGTCCTCGTCGGTGAAGCTGTTGCCGTCCTCGTCCTCGGTATGGCACAGCACGGTGAGCATGTCGGTGCCGCTGGCGTTGCGGCGTTCCCTGACGCGGTCGACGAAGTAGTCCTCGAGTACCTCCCGGGCCCGCAGGCCGCGCCACCACTTGAACGGCGGAATCGGGTGGCGCACAATCGCGCCGCCCGCGCGGGTCGTCGTCGTGAAGGCCTGATTCACCTTGGTGACCAGGTCGTGGTCGGTACCCGGCTCATGCCCCATGAACACCGTTGACGCGACGTCGAGGGTGAGCTCCTTCATCGCCGGGTGGAACAGGAACCGCGCATCGTCGGTCGGCCAGTTGGCGACGATGTCCGTCGCCACCCGGTCGATGTGCTCGACGTAGCCGGTCAGACGCGTACGGGTGAAGGCCTCCTGCATGATGCGCCGGTGGTACATGTGCTCGTCGAAGTCGAGCATCATCAGTCCGCGGTTGAAGAACGGGCCGATCAGCGGGTGCCAGCCCTTTTGCGAAAAGTCCTTGTTCTTGTTGGAGAAAACGGCCTGGGTGGCGTCGGGTCCCAAAGCGGTAACCGCCGGCATGATCGGTGAGTCGAGGTAAATCACCGGCCCTCGGGACTGGTACAGGAACAGCGGATAGTCCGGGCCTTCCCGGAAGAACTCGATGATCTGGCCGAGAATGGGAACGCCGGAATAGCCCAGGACGGGCTTGAGGCCGCTGCCGGCGGGTGGTTCGGCCAGTACCTTCGTCTCCCAATTGTGGGCGAGTAGGCGCTTCTCTATCGCGCCCATCCCGGGGATGGTGTTGAGCGTCGGGGTGAACCGGCGCCGCGCCTGGTCGAGCAGATAGTGCGGGGTGCTGATGGTGGCGGCCATAAACGCTCCTTTGCGGACCCGGGACGGGTGACAGCGGTCACTAAATCAAATATCCTTCGGGACAAACTTGACGGCTGTCAAGTTTGCTTTTTGGGCGGCGTGGTGCAAGGTCAGGGGGTGAGCAGCCATGCCGCCAATCCGGAGCCGCGCGAGCCGGCCATGCGACGGCGCGGTGACAAGCAGCGACAAGCGATCCTGCGGGCGGTGCGTGAACTACTGCAGGAAAAACCGTTCGCGGAGCTGTCCGTCAGCACCATCAGCCTCCGAGCCGGGGTGGCCCGGTCCGGTTTCTACTTCTACTTCGACTCCAAGTACTCGGTGCTCGCCCAGATCCTGGCCGAGGCCACTGAAGAACTCGAAGAACGCACGCAGTATTTCGCCCCCCGTCGGCCGGGCGAGTCGCCAGAGCAGTTCGCCAAGCGGATGGTCGGCAGCGCGGCGGCTGTCTACGCGCACAACGACCCGGTGATGACGGCCTGCAATGCCGCCCGCCACACCGATATTGAGATTCGCGACATCCTCGAGCAGCAGTTCGACGTGGTGCTGCGCCAGATCGTCGCCGTCGTCGAGGCCGAGATGAAGGCCGGGACCGCGAATCCGATCAGCGACGACATCCCGACCCTGGTGCGCACCTTGGCGGGCACCACCGCGCTGATGCTGACCGGCGACCCTGTCCTCGTCGGCCGAGACAACGACCCGGACCGCCGTGTGCGAGTCCTCGAGCAGTTGTGGCTGAACTCGCTCTGGGGGGGCGGCCACAGGTAGGGGGCAGTCGTTACCGCCGGTATCGTCACGGCCATGGCGCAGAGGGCATCCGGGCGGTATTTCGCGGGGAAGCGGTGTCTTGTCACCGGAGCGGCCAGCGGCATTGGCCGCGCCACCGCGTTGCGGCTGGCCGCCCAGGGTGCCGAGCTCTATCTGACTGACCGCAACCCGGACGGTCTCGAGCTGACCGTGGCCGACGCCCGCGCGCTGGGCGCACAGGTAGCTGAACATCGGGCTCTGGACATCGCCGACTATCACAGCGTGGCGGCGTTCGCCGCCGACATTCACGGCAAGCATCCGAGCATGGACGTCGTGTGCAACATCGCCGGAGTATCAGCCTGGGGCACCGTCGACCGGCTGACCCACGAGCAGTGGAGCAAGATGGTCGCAATCAACCTGATGGGTCCGATCCACGTCATCGAGACGTTCGTCCCGCCGATGATGGCGGCCGGCCGGGGTGGGCATCTGGTCAATGTGTCGTCGGTGGCCGGGCTGGTCGCGCTGCCCTGGCATGCCGCCTACAGCGCCAGCAAGTACGGATTACGCGGCCTTTCCGAGGTGCTGCGGTTCGACCTGGCCCGGCACCGCATCGGGGTGTCGGTCGTGGTGCCGGGCGCGGTGAAGACCCCATTGGTCGACACGGTCGAGATCGCCGGCGTTGACCGCGAGGATCCCAGGGTCGCCCGCTGGGTGGACCGCTTCAGTGGTCATGCCGTATCGCCGGAAAAGGCAGCCGAGAAGATCTTGGCCGGGGTCGCAAAGAACCGATACCTTATCTACACCTCGCCCGACATTCGGGCGCTGTATGCGTTCAAACGGCTGGCGTGGTGGCCCTACAGCGTGGTGATGCGCCGGGTCAACGTGGTCTTCACGCACGCACTTCGGCCCAGCCCGGTGCCGCGCTGAAACTACTCCGGCATGGCCAGTTCGAGTCGCACCCCGAGTAACCGGACCGGGCGGTCCAGCTCGAATAGGTCCAAGACCGCCAAGGCGGCAGCGGTGATGGTGTCGGGATCGGTGCTGGGCGCAGCCAGCTTGCGGATCTTGGTGCGGGTGTAAAACGTCGCGGTTCGCACGGTAACCGCCACCCGGGTGACGATCCGCGCCGACGCCACGACCTCGTCGAGTGCGCGCTGGGCCAATTCTGTTACCGCCGAGTCCATCTCGGCCCGGTCGGTGAGGTCGCGCGGAAAGGTGACGACGTGGCTGCGGGAGCGCGGAATCCACGGTTGCGCGCTGACTTGCGCGTCACCGCCGCCCTTGGCGAGCAGCAGCAGCCACAGACCGGTGCGCGGGCCGAACGTGGACTTCAGCAGCTCGGCATCGCTGTGGGCAAGCTCCCAGACGGTGGTTACCCCGAGGGTTGCAAGCTTTTTCGCTGTCTTGGGACCCACACCCCACAGTGCGTCGACCGGACGGTCAGCCATCAGACTCATCCAGTTCGCATCGGTGAGCACAAAGATGCCGTCCGGTTTCGCGAAGCCGGTGGCGACCTTGGCGCGCTGTTTGTTGTCGCTGATGCCGACCGAGCAGGACAGCCCGGTTTCCGACGAGATGACGGTGCGGATCTGTTCGGCGAGTTCCACCGGGTCGTCGGCCCCATCCCCGGCTGACGCGTCGATAAAAGCCTCGTCCCAGCCCCACACCTCGACCGGCTGTCCCAGGTCGCGCAACAACCCCATCACCCGTTCGGACGCCGCGTCGTAGGCGGCTGGATCTGACCGTAAAAATGTGGCGCCGGGGCAGTGGCGGGCGGCGGCGCGCAACGGCATGCCCGCGTGTATACCGAATTCGCGGGCCTCATACGAGGCGCAGGTGACGACTTTGCGCGGTTCGGTCGGATCACCGTTGCCGCCGACGATGACCGGCAGCCCGGCCAGTTCGGGGTAGCGGCGTAATTCGACCGACGCCAAAAACTGGTCGAGGTCGACGTGCAGGACCCAGCGCGGTGGCGGCACGGGCTCGGACATAGGGGTTTATCACCTTCCGCACAGCTTGCGCGCCAGACTCTCCCAGGCATCGCCCAATGTCTGCAGGGTGTGACCGCCTTCGTTCAGTTGATGCTCCACGTAATCCACGTCGAGCAGTGCCAGCAGCGCGTCGGTCTGGACATCGAGATCGCCGGTGGTCTTTGCCGACTGCAGCAGCACGCGTACATGCGTGCGCTGTACCGCGGCCGCTCCGACGTGGCGGGTCAGTGGATCGCGGTTGGCCGCCGACAGCAGTGCGTGGTGGGCGTGGACGAAGCGCATCCGCTCGCGGCCGAATGCCACCAGCCGATCCAGTGGCGGCGCATCGGGGCCCAGCGGCGGCGGGCCGAACAGAAACGCCTGCTGACTGGCCCGTTCATCCTCGTCGAGCAGCACCATCATCAGGCCGGCCCGGCTGCCGAACCGGCGGAACAGTGTGCCTTTGCCGACGCCGGCGGCCGCGGCGACGTCGTCCATGGTGACGGCGTCCGCGCCGCGCCTGGCGACCAGTCGGCGGGCCGCCTCCAGCAAGAGCGCGCGGTTACGCGCCGCGTCACCCCGCTCTTGGTGAGGCTCTCGAGGAGCCGACACGGGCAACTCGCCCAACCGCTCGACACCGCTCATCCCTGCACTTTAACGCGAGCCGGAATAAATCGGACCACGGTCCGGTTTAGCCGTGGGAACATATAGACCAACAACCGAAGGGAATGCAACAGTGCCTGAGGTCAAGTCCGACATCAAAGTGTTGGCGTTAGTCGGCAGTCTGCGTGCGGCGTCGATCAACCGCAAGATCGCCGAGCTGGCGGCAGCGGTTGCGCCAGACGGCGTCACCGTCACGGTGTTCGAGGGGCTGGGGGAGCTGCCGTTCTACAACGAGGAAATCGACCCAGCGGTCAACAACGACGTCGAGCATGCGCCTGCCCCGGTAGCGGCATTGCGCGCCGCAGCGGCCGACGCGGATGCCGCTCTGGTGGTCACCCCGGAGTACAACGGCAGCATTCCGGCGGTCGTCAAGAACGCGATCGACTGGTTATCTCGCCCGTTCGGCAACGGCGCGTTGAAGGACAAGCCGTTGGCGGTCATCGGAGGGTCCTTCGGCCGGTACGGCGGGGTATGGGCGCACGACGAGACCCGCAAGTCATTCGGAATTGCCGGTGCTCGCGTGGTCGAGGCGATCAAACTCTCGGTGCCGTTTAAAACCTTGGAAGGCAAGGCTCCCGCGGAGCACGCCGAGCTCACGCAGAATGTGCGTGACATCGTCGGCAAGCTCGCCGCCGAGGTCAGCTGAATTTGGCGCTAGCTAACAAGCCGCTCGCCGGCGACCAGCGGTGTTGTGAGAAGTAATAAATAGTCAAAGCCGCCAGTCAGGTCTGGCGGCTTTGCTGTGGCGGGCAGGCGAGAAGAGCGCACCGGCGCTGTCGGTGGTGGGTGATATACCAGTGCGTAGGACGCCTTCGGCGGGGTTTGTGATCTGCGACATGCCGAGCGGATGTCCACGACAGTGCTTACGACCAGGGAATTTCAAAATTGTTATTCAGAACATCTTGTATCTTGAGATCTTGTCAGCCACTAGGTGTAGTGTTTCGAGCACCGGCAGATCCCTGGGTCACCAAGCCAGCCGGGCCTGGTGAGCCTCCCGGAATCGGCTTGAAGGTTCGAAGCCAGGTCGTTAGACCTGACAGTCGCACAACGGGAATCCGGGGGCTTGACGGGCCGCTGAACGTAGCGAAGACGTAGTACCCAAGCAGTTGCCAGTACGTAACAAGTTCCCCAGCTTCCGCAAAGGAGCGGCATTCGATGAACATCACCGTGTACACCAAGCCCGCATGCGTGCAATGCACCGCCACCTACAAGGCGCTGGACAAGCAGGGCTTCGTCTACGACAAGGTCGACATCAGCCTGGATCCAGAGGCGCGCGACTACGTGATGGCGCTGGGCTATCTGCAGGCTCCCGTCGTGGTGGCAGGAGACGACCACTGGTCCGGCTTCAGGCCCGATCGGATCAAGACGCTTGCCGGTGCCGCGCTGAGCGCCTAGCGGCAGACGATAAGTAAGGAGGTTGCGGTGCAGTCGCGCAACCTGGTGTATTTCTCCAGCGTGTCGGAGAACACCCACCGCTTCGTGCAGAAGTTGGGCGTTCTCGCCACGCGCATACCGTTGCATGGCCGTATCCAGGTCGACGAGCCGTACGTGCTGATCTTGCCCACCTACGGCGGCGGCCGGCGCAACCCGGAGATCCCGGACAACACAACCGGTGACTATGTCCCCAAACAGGTCATCGCGTTTTTGAACAACGAACACAACCGGTCGTTGATCCGCGGTGTCATCGCCGCGGGCAACAACAACTTCGGTGCCGAATTCGCTTACGCGGGCAATGTGGTCTCCCGCAAGTGCGGCGTTCCGTACCTTTACCGCTTCGAACTGATGGGTACCGAAGACGACGTCGCCGCCGTCCGCGGGGGCTTGGCTAGTTTCTGGGCTGACTTCTGGAAGGAACAGACGTGCCACCAACCGTCACTGCAGAGCCGGTAACCTCCGGCGCGCACCCCCATTTTTCCGGGAGCCCGGCCGAACTTGACTACCACGCGCTGAACGCCATGCTGAATCTGTATGACGCAGACGGCAAGATCCAGTTCGACAAGGACGTGCTCGCGGCGCGCCAGTACTTCCTGCAGCACGTCAACCAGAACACCGTCTTCTTCCACAATCAGGACGAGAAGCTCGACTACCTGATCCGGGAGAACTACTACGAGCGTGAGGTTCTCGACCAGTACTCACGCAACTTCGTCAAGGCGCTGCTGGACCGTGCCTACGCCAAGAAGTTCCGGTTCCCCACGTTTCTCGGCGCGTTCAAGTACTACACCTCCTACACGCTGAAGACCTTCGACGGCCAGCGCTATCTGGAGCGCTTCGAGGACCGGGTGTGCATGGTCGCACTCACCCTGGCGGCCGGTGACACCGCGCTGGCCGAGAAGCTCGTCGACGAGATCATCGACGGCCGGTTCCAGCCGGCCACCCCGACGTTTTTGAACTCGGGCAAGAAGCAGCGCGGCGAACCGGTCAGCTGCTTTCCAGCCGGAACGCCGGTGGATACGCCTAAAGGGCCGAAGGCGATCGAGACTTTGCAGCCCGGTGACCGGGTGCTCTCGCACGACGGTTCCTTTGCCCTAGTCGAATCCGTTGTCGAGAACCCCAACGACCAAACGCTGGTGTCGATCTCACACTTCGGGCATAAAGAACCGATCCGATGCACTCGGGAGCATCCGATCCTCGTGTGGACAACGCGCGAGGTCGAGAGTCTCATTGAAGGCGATGGTGCCGATCCGTTCAATGGATTTGTATGGCTAGCTGCCGAAGACGTTCACGCCACAGACTTCATCGTGACAGCAGCACCGCTTGAGGGACGCGAGCGGCGCGTATATGACTTGATGGAGTACGTCGGCTCAGGTTTGTACGAAGAGGTTGACGGGCTCATTCGTAAGGTGAACTCCGACGCGAAGCACCGCAGCAAACAGCGTCACCGCATGCGCTTCGTCTCGGTGAACCGCTATGTCGAGGAGTCGTACGACCTCGGTCTTATCTTGGGCTGGTACGTATCCGAAGGCCACGTGTCCAAGCGATCGGGGTCGGATGGCTCGATCCCCAACGGTATTCACTTTACGGTCGGCACCCACGAACTCGAGTACCAGCAGGAGTTGGCCGCGGCGTTCAAGCGAGTGTTCGCGGCCGATCTCGCTGTCAACCAGAGCGTTTCCGACCAGTCGGTTCGCCTGGTGTGCAACAGCATGGTCGTGTCGTCGCTGTTCCTTTCCATGGCCGGAACGGGATACCGCTCGAAGCGATTGTCACACGACGTCTTGACAGCCGATGAAGAGTTTCACCGCGGACTGTTAGCAGGGTTGTTCCGCGGGGACGGGTGTTGCACCACCGGCGGGATGGTGCTCGACCTCGTGAACCCTGAATTGATCGATCAGGTGCAGCTCATTGCGCGCCGGTTGGGAGTTGTGTCCAGAGTCCGCCAGTACGTCAATCAAGCAGGCAATGTGACCGGGCAGCTGTTCGTCCCCGGCCTACCCGGCACCAATGAAGAGTTCATTTTCGATGTCGGCAAGAACCTGCATAACTACGTGGGCCGAAAAGGATCGTCGTGCAAGACTTCCCAGGTCGTGCATGGGCGGCACGTGTACGGAATCCGCGAACTGAAGCGCACGCAGCAAGTTCCGGAGAAGGTGTACAACCTTCACGTCGAAGGCACGCATACCTACACGATTCGTGGCACGGTCGTCCACAACTGCTTTTTACTGCGCATCGAGGACAACATGGAGTCGATCGGGCGATCGATCAACTCCGCACTGCAGCTGTCCAAGCGCGGTGGGGGAGTTGCGTTGCTGCTGACCAACATTCGTGAGCATGGTGCGCCGATCAAGAACATCGAGGACCAGTCCTCGGGTGTCATCCCGATCATGAAGCTGCTGGAGGATTCGTTCTCCTACGCCAACCAGCTGGGGGCGCGCCAGGGCGCTGGCGCGGTGTACCTGCACGCCCATCACCCCGACATCTACCGCTTCCTGGACACCAAGCGGGAGAACGCCGACGAGAAGATCCGGATCAAGACGCTGAGCCTGGGGGTGGTGATCCCCGACATCACCTTCGAGCTGGCCAAGCGCAACGACGACATGTACCTGTTCTCGCCCTACGACGTCGAACGGGTCTACGGCGCGCCGTTCGCCAACATCTCGGTGACTGAGAAGTACTACGAGATGCTCGATGACGCGCGTATCCGCAAGACCAAGATCAAAGCGCGGGAGTTCTTCCAGACGCTGGCCGAGTTGCAGTTCGAGTCCGGCTATCCGTACATCATGTTCGAGGACACGGTGAACCGGGCCAATCCCATCGAAGGCAAGATCACACATTCGAATTTGTGCTCGGAGATCCTGCAGGTGTCCACACCGTCGCTGTTCAACGATGATTTGTCGTATGCCAAAGTGGGCAAAGACATTTCGTGCAACCTGGGGTCGTTGAACATCGCCAAGACGATGGACTCGCCGGACTTCGCCCAGACGATCGAGGTGGCTATCCGCGCGCTGACCGCGGTGAGCGACCAGACGCACATCTGGTCGGTGCCCTCGATCGAGCAGGGCAACAACGATTCTCACGCGATCGGGCTGGGGCAGATGAACCTGCACGGCTATCTGGCCCGTGAGGGCATCTTCTACGGTTCCGAGGAAGGCATCGACTTCACCAACATTTACTTCTACACGGTGTTGTTCCACGCACTGCGGGCGTCGAACCGCATCGCGATCGAACGCGGTACCCACTTCAACGGTTTCGAGCGGTCCAAGTACGCGTCGGGGGAGTTCTTCGACAAGTACACCGACCAGGTATGGGAGCCGAAGACCGAGAAGGTGCGTCAGCTCTTCGCCGATGCACAGATCCGCGTCCCGACCCGGGACGACTGGCGACGGCTCAAGGAGTCGGTGCAGGCGCACGGCATCTACAACCAGAACCTGCAGGCGGTGCCGCCGACCGGGTCGATCTCCTACATCAACCATTCGACGAGCTCGATCCACCCCATCGTGTCGAAGGTCGAGATCCGCAAGGAAGGCAAGATCGGCCGGGTCTACTACCCGGCGCCCTACATGACCAACGACAACCTGCAGTACTACCAGGACGCCTACGAGATCGGTTACGAGAAGATCATCGACACCTACGCCGCGGCCACCCAGCACGTAGACCAAGGGCTTTCGCTGACGTTGTTCTTCAAGGACACCGCCACCACCCGCGACGTGAACAAGGCGCAGATCTACGCCTGGCGCAAGGGAATCAAGACGCTGTACTACATCCGGCTGCGTCAGATGGCGCTGGAAGGCACCGAGGTCGAGGGCTGCGTGTCCTGCATGCTGTAACGCCGTGTCGAGTGTGCACGGATAGCGGAACTGTGTATGACGCCGTTGCTATTACGGTGGTGACGTGCGCCACGCGATCTATCTGCCGTTGGTTGGCGCCCTCTCTGATCCGCAACTCATCATGGAAATTGCCCAAGCCGCCGATCAGCGTGGCTGGGACGGCCTGTTCGTATGGAATCCTGTCCTCAGCCCTATTTCGGGAGAGTGGGATTTAGCCGATCCCTGGATTGTGCTGGCGGCGATAGCCACCGTGACGCAGCGAATCCGATTGGGCGCGATGGTCACTCCGCTGCCGCGGCGACGGGTGATCATGCCGGCGCGCGAAACAGTGACATTGGATCGACTCAGCAATGGGCGACTGATCCCGGGACTGGGGATCGGCGGCGATAGGGGACGCGAACTCTCGGCGTTCGGCGAGACCACCAATGCACGTCGACGCGCCCGAGTGCTGGAGGAAGGCACGGCTGTGCTAACCGATTTGTGGGCGGGCGAGATGGTCTGCCACACGAGATCGTCTGCCACAGAGGAGACGTCACTGTTGATGTCGTGCGTGTTACTCCTGGTCCTGTCCAAAAACCGCATACCTATCTGGTTCGGAACCGAACGCATTGATGGGTCGCCGATCGTGCGGGCGGCTCGCTATGACGGCATTTTCCCCTCGGCGCTGAACCGGATGGCATCAAGCGCATTCGTGACGGCGTGGTCAGCGTTCGAGGAAGCCCGAATGGCTTCGACATAGCCGTCGTGAGCGAACGCGGGACAGAACTTGGTCCGCTTCACGACGCCGGCGCGACGTGGGCGATGCACGCCTTTTGGCCGGGTCACCGCCCAGACCAAATCCTTCGGTTCATCGACCGCGGAGTGCCATCCGGTTACAGTAAGAGCCTGCCCCGACCCGCTCACCGAGCGTGAATCTACTGCGAAAAATCGGCAGAATTTTCGCACTGAGTTCACGTTGGGCGAATATCGCAGTCGGGGAGCACCTCGATAGATGTGGTCTCGCACCCCAGTCTGCCCAGGTCAACGGCACAGCGCGGTACAGTGCTTAACGTGGTGAGAATTCCCCGACCGCACCCCGGCATGAAGCCCGGGGTGAAGGTCGACGCGCGCAGCGAACGCTGGCGCGAACACCGCAAGAAGGTGCGTGGCGAAATAATCGAGGCGGCGTTTCGGGCTATCGACCGCCTGGGGCCCGAACTGAGTGTGCGGGAAATCGCCGAAGAGGCCGGCACCGCCAAGCCTAAGATCTACCGGCACTTCCACGACAAGTCCGATCTGTTCCAAGCGATCGGGGAGCATCTGCGCGACATGCTGTGGGCGGCGATCTTCCCGTCGATCGACTTGAAAACCGACTCGGCCCGCGAGGTTATCCGGCGCAGTGTCGAGGAGTACGTCACCCTCGTCGACAAGCACCCCAACGTGCTGCGTGTCTTCATTCAGGGCCGCTCGGCGGCTACCCCCCAGTCGACCGTCCGGATCCTCAACGAAGGCCGTGAGATCACGTTGGCCATGGCCGACATGTTCGACAACGAGCTGCGGGAGATGGAGCTGGACCACGCGGCGTTCGAACTGGCCGCACACGCGGCCTTCGGATCGGCCGCGTCGGCCACCGAATGGTGGTTGGGCCCCGACCCCGACAGCCCGCGACGCATGCCGCGTGAGCAATTCATCGCTCATCTGACGACCATCATGATGGCAGTCATCGTCGGCACGGCCGAGACACTCGGCATCGCGATGGATCCCGACCAGCCGATCCACGACGCGGTGCCAAGCAACCGTGCTGTGAGCTGAGCAATGACGGCGTTGACATCGCCGCGGCCATCGATAACACTTGTTCTATCCGATACCCTGGGTACTGGGTATTTGCGAGCTGGGTACCGACGGCCAAAGCTGCGCCAGCTAACGCCCGAGCTGATCTCAAGAGAAGGACCACCATGACCAACGCCATGACCCAACCAGAAGCCAAACCGGAGCCGGGGCCCGAAGTCCACCAGCCGGTGCACACCCGGGCCATCATCATCGGGACGGGATTCTCCGGTCTGGGTATGGCTATCAAGCTGCAGCAGCAGGGTGTGGACTTCGTCATCCTGGAGAAGGCCGACGACATTGGCGGTACGTGGCGGGACAACACCTACCCCGGCTGCGCGTGCGACATCGCGTCGCACCTGTACTCGTTCTCCTTCGAGCCCAAGCCGGACTGGACGCACCTGTTCTCGTATTGGGACGAGATCTTGGACTACCTCAAGGGCATCACCGAGAAATACGGGCTGCGCCGTTACATTGTGTTCAACTCGCTGGTCGATCGCGGGCACTGGGACGACACCGAGTACCGCTGGCACGTGTTCACCGCCGACGGCCGGGAATACGTCGCCCAGTTCCTGATCTCCGGGGCCGGGGCGCTGCACATCCCGTCCATCCCCGACATCGAGGGTCGCGACGAATTCACTGGCCCCGCTTTCCATTCCGCGCAGTGGGACCACAGCGTCGACCTGACCGGCAAGCGGGTGGCGGTGATCGGAACCGGCGCCAGCGCGATCCAGATCGTGCCGGAAATCGTCGGGCAGGTCGCCGAACTCAAGCTCTACCAACGCACCCCGCCGTGGGTGGTGCCGCGCACCAACGAAGAAATCCCACCGGTGGTGCGGCAGGCTCTGACCAATGTCCCAGGGCTGCGGGCCTTGCTGCGCGCCGGTATCTACTGGGCGCAAGAGGCGCTGGCTTTCGGCATGACCAAGCGGCCGAACACGCTGAGGTTCATCGAGGCCTACGCCAAATACAACATTCGCCGCTCGATCAAGGATCGCGAGCTGCGTCGCAAGCTGACCCCGCACTACCGCATCGGTTGCAAGCGAATCCTGAACTCCTCTACCTATTACCCCGCGGTGGCGGACCCGAAGACCGAACTGGTCACCGACCGCGTCACCCGGATCACGCCCGACGGGATCGTCACCGCCGACGGCACCGAGCGGAAGGTCGACGTGATCGTCTATGGCACTGGCTTCCACGTCACCGACTCCTACACCTACCTCCAGATCAAGGGGCGGCACGGAGAGGACCTGGTCGACCGCTGGAACCGCGAAGGCATCGGCGCTCACCGCGGGATCACCATCGCCGGCATGCCCAACCTGTTCATCCTGCTGGGACCCAACACCGGGCTCGGGCACAACTCCATGGTGTTCATGATCGAATCCCAGATCCACTACGTCGCCGACGCGATCGCGACCTGTGACAAGCTGGGAGCCCAAGCGCTGGCCCCGACCCGTGCCGCGCAGGACAGGTTCAACGATGAGCTGCAACACAAGCTCGCCCACTCGGTGTGGAACACCGGCGGCTGCAGCAGCTGGTATCTCGACGAGCATGGCAAGAACACGGTGCTCTGGGGCGGCTACACCTGGCAGTACCGGCTGGCGACGCGCTCGGTCAAACCTGAGGAGTACCAGTTCCTCGGGGTCGGCACCGGCTCGCGCGCCAACCACTCGGTGCTCGCTGCGGCAAACTAGGCCGCCCGGCTGCACGACACGCAAAACACAACTTGTTGTGTTGCGCCAGCTTGTCGCACCCCAGGGGTAGTGTTTGAACTGTGAGCACCGCAGACAAACCACCTGGTGAAGTGGGCTCTGGGGAGGCGAAAAAATGAAGCTGATTGACCGCGTTTCGGCGATCAACTGGAACCGGCTACAGGACGACAAGGACGCCGAGGTCTGGGACCGGCTGACCGGAAATTTCTGGCTGCCCGAGAAGGTGCCGGTGTCCAACGATCTTCCGTCGTGGGGAACGCTGACCCCTGCCGAGAAGCAGCTGACCATGCGGGTGTTCACCGGGCTGACGCTGCTGGACACCATCCAGGGCACGGTCGGGGCGGTCAGCCTGATTCCTGATGCGCTGACCCCGCACGAGGAAGCCGTCCTCACCAACATCGCGTTCATGGAGTCGGTCCACGCCAAGAGCTACAGCTCGATCTTCTCCACGCTGTGCTCGACTGCTGAGATCGACGACGCCTTCCGCTGGTCGGAGGAGAACCCCAACCTGCAGCGCAAAGCCGAGATCGTGATGCAGTACTACCGGGGCGACGAACCGCTGAAGCGCAAGGTGGCCTCCACACTGCTGGAGAGTTTCCTGTTTTACTCCGGGTTCTATCTGCCGATGTACTGGTCGAGCCGGGCCAAGCTGACCAACACCGCCGACATGATCCGGTTGATCATCCGTGACGAGGCCGTCCACGGCTACTACATCGGCTACAAATACCAGCGCGGCTTGGCGCTGGTCGATGACGCCAAGCGTGCCGAACTGAAGGACTACACCTACGACCTGCTCTTCGAGCTCCACGACAACGAGGTGGAATACACCCAGGATCTCTACGACGAAGTCGGGCTGACCGAAGACGTCAAGAAGTTCTTGCGCTACAACGCCAACAAGGCGCTGATGAACCTTGGCTACGAGTCGCTGTTCCCGCGCGACGAGACCGACGTGAACCCGGCCATCCTTTCGGCGTTGTCGCCCAACGCCGACGAGAACCACGACTTCTTCTCCGGCTCGGGGTCGTCGTACGTGATCGGCAAGGCCGTCGTCACCGAAGACGAAGATTGGGACTTCTAAACGCGCAGGTCAAGGGGTGTAATGATTGGGCCCGCGCGGCAGGCCGGCAAATATTTCGGTCAGCCGGGTCAAGCCCCGTGCCCACATTTCCTCGCGGGTGCGGTCGCTTGGTGAGGGTGGCCAGACATCCCGGCACGGGCTGCGACACGCCCGACCGCGTGGGTAGTTTGGCGACACGCCGAGAGGATTTCCAAAAATCTCCTAGACACGCAGAGTCGTTCGGCGCGCCTGTGCGGAATTGCGCCGGACCTCACAGTAAAGTTTTGACCGGCGAAGTGATCGGGCTGGAAGGCTCGTACTTCGCTGCGAAGCGATAGCGGGCTACGGCTCGTTGCCTGGGTGCCGACGTGTATCTGCTTGCCCGACTGGACAGCGTTCTCGGAGATGGTGCGCGCTTGCGCAGCAGGTCGAGATCGCGCACCCGCAGAGCGACGACTTCGCCCCACGGCAGCCCGGTGTAGGCCAGCGTCAGCACCAGACCCTCATGCTCGGCGGACCTCCCTGCCAAGGTATTTACCTGTGTGTGGGTCAGGTAGACCGGGCGCTTGCGGCTGGTGCGGGCAGCTTGGCTCCGGCCGCCGGGTTGCGCGCAATGAGGTTGTCGCGTATCGCGTCGGCCAATATTCGTGAGAAGACGTGGTGGGTCCGCTTCACCACACTGGCATCGACCGGCTTGACATCGGCCGTGCCGCGACCCAGTTCGGAGATCCACTGCTGCACGGCGGTCGGCCTGATGTCACCGATAGCGACAGGTGGCCGCGCTGGCGATCTGGCCACCCCGGCCCAAGTTCCCCGAGTGTCACCTTGGCATTGCGGGGTGCCACGTACTCGCCGCGCAGTTTCGACACTTCGACGGTCGCGGCGAATCGCTCGGCGTCGCGTTTGGTCGTGAACCCGCGCTTGTCGGTCTGCCGATCGTCGGGTGTGCGGTAGCGCACCCGGTAAAGCGTTGTGCCGCTGGCTATTTGGTACTTACCGATCGTGGCCACCGATTGCCTCCTGTAATTGGGCCTTGAGTTCACGCGAGATTCGGCCGCGCTTCTGCGCGTTGGCATCTGGGCCGGCGAGTTCATCGCGTCGAGCGACGAATGTCTTGCCCCATGTCGCTGCCATCGCAGCCGCCGCCGTGCTGCGGTCGACTCCAAGGGATCTCGCCACCCGCAGGTCGGAATCGGACAGTTTCGGATAGACCGCGCGGTAGACGCCGGACTTGATCCGCCGGAATGCCGGCGGCCACGACTCCTGCCTGGCCTTCAACTCGGCTGCCGCCGCCGCGAGGCGTTCACGTTCGCCGGTCAGCTCGGAGACCGTGGCCGCCACGGAGGCGCCGGACAGCGCCGCCGCAACCTTCGACACGTCGACGGTCAGCCGCTCGTTGATGGCCACCCGACCCTTCATGGTGAACAGGTCGGCGATCATGACTTCTTGTTCGGTTGCATCGGCCAGGGCCGCCGTGACCGCGTACAGGGTCGGAAGGCTCGGGCTTACCCGTCCCGACTCGAAGTCATTCACCTTGCTCGCGGGCCACTTCAGGCCGTAATGCCGCGCGGCTCGCGCGACCTCCTCAAGTGTGGCGCCGGCGTTTCGCCTGATCGACCGGGCGCCCCGGCCCGCTACTTCACTGAGGCTCATTGCTGATCTCACGTCGTGAGTATACACAAATTTGGACAACTTGAAAGGTCTGAGAATCAGTGCTTCTATGTGCTCAAGCATCCTTATTCTGTAGGTTCTGAGGCGAAAGGAACCCTCGATGGAACCGCTGACGCTCAGCGAACTGCCCGAGATCTCCACCCCTGCGCAAATTGCGCAGGCGATCCACACAACCGAGGACGCGCTCGCCCAGGACCGCTACCAACGTCGTGGTCTGCCATACGTGAAGATCGGCCGGCGTGTGCGCTACCTGCGAGCCGATGTCATCGCGTACTTGGAGGCCAGCCGAAACGGCGGTGCAATGAATGTCTCTTGACGAAGCAGCCCCGGTCGCTATAACCGGGGCTACCACAGAATCCGCCGCCGCCAAGCGAACAGATGCGACGATCGTAGCTGGACTGGCCGACAGGATCGTTTCCTCGCAGCAGGTGAGCTGGTGGGACGTTCACGAATACGTGGCACCGACACTGGCCGTAGTCGAATCCTGGCCCATGGTTGGCACCCCGGCGTGGTATGCGCTCGACAACCAAGACCCCGCGAAGATCGCCGCAGTATTCGAAGCCGCCCGACACTGGGCGCTACGCATCGAGACGTGTCAGCAGGCCCGGTGTGAAGCAGGCCGCGATATCTCGGCTGCCGCCGACTGGTCGGCCATCTCTCGCGAAAACCCTACTATTCGGTTAGCGCACTGCTACAAATGCTGTCACCGCTGTAACCAGCGGCGGCAGAGTACCGTCGTCTGCCAGAGAAAGGGAATCCCAACATGAAGACGAGAGTATTGATGGCCACCGCAGCCCTGGCCGCAGCTGTGATGTGGACCGCACCCTCGGCCTCGGCTAGCAGCCCCTATTGCGATGCGCTCCCGCCCAAGGACGCTCACGACTGCAACTGCGGCTTCGACTTCGCCCCGGGTAGTCAGGAGCTTCATGATTGCATGTATGGAAATGCGGCTGTGGTTCCAGCACCATCGGCTGCGCCCAGCCCGTAGAGCGGGTCCGACCACCGGCACACGCCCGGCGGGGAAGCCCCTCCCGCGCCGCTTGCGCACCGGCCAGCACGGCTGATTTCCGTCTGTACGGGCTTGGGAGATCGGGGAGCAAACACGCTGGCGCGCCCGAAAGGCGCCACTAACACGACCGGCGTCGAGTCGGCCCGGCGCAGTCTAGATGTCTGTGTCCTACGCTAGGGTCACCACCGATGAGCGTTGTTGCAAGTGTCATTGCCGGAGCGAATGTCGTCGCAGAACCCAACCCGGTGCCGCACGCCTTGCAGATCGCCGTAGCTTGGGCGACGGTTTTCGGCGCGGCGGGCGTTCTCGTCGCGATAGGCACCTTCTGGTTCCAGTGGTTCAAGTCGCAGCAGGAACGCGCCGACCGCGTAAACCAGGCCGAGAACGAACGCCGGCGGCACGAAGCTCAGATTAATGCATTCAAAGAGGCCGAAGACGATCGATTAGCCGCCCAAGCCCGCCGGGTCATTCCGGCCATCTTCCCAGGAACAGCCTTCAGTCGGACTCTCTGGAATGTGCGCATCGACAACTGGAGCAATGATTCTATATCCGATCTGCAAATCGATGTCTTCGTCCAGGACCAAAATGGCCATTCTGTTCCTCACGGCTACCGACTGGCCAACAAGGTCTCGCTGGGCGAAGCCATGTTGCAAATATTTCTACCCGAATTTTCCAGAGCTATCGATGCCGTCACAGCGAAATATCGCGAGTTTGTAGAGCAGCTTCGTTCCGGCACCCTATCGCTAACAGAAAACCCTGAAGAAATTGCAGCCATTCAGGCTGGTTTCGATAACGCATGGTCGGCGTTAGACCAGCAGATAACAGGAATGCTGCAAGCGCAGGTCAATCACGCGATCCAAACCCAGCTGACCGATGAATGGCCTACGGTTCTTGCTCCGGGTGAACTGCTGGTGCATGAGTGAGCATGAATCAACTCATATGTGGGAAATTTATAGCGGGCGAGAGCCTCAAGGAATAGCTATCCGTTCGACCCATCGACGTTTGTCGGAAAGTATCACCGACCCACGACACAGTGCGACCCGTGCCGGAGCCGCTGAGGGAACAGAGCAATTCTGGAGACAAACCGGCGCGTGATCACGGTGAGACAACTTGCGAGGGCCGATGGCGATCGACGCCTGACAGCCGGCTTGCCAGCCGGCAAAACAGCACGCGTTCGGGCTCGGTCAACGGGCATGGTGGAAGTTCGACGAGCAATTTAAGGAGGACGCGGCTCGGATCGTGCGGCAGACCGGCAAACCTATTGCGCGGGTCGCGCGTGAGCTCGGGATCAGTGAGGGCAAATACCCTATCACGCGGAGTTGCGCTTATGCTCGCGAATTGGTCCCTCCCCCAGGCGATTACATCGCTTAACCGAGAGCGAACGTGCTTGCCGAACTTGGCGTAAGGTGGCGCTAGTCGGGTTGCGCTGCTCAATCTGCCAGGGGATTAGGGCAGGCTTTCATGTCCTGAAGATTCCTCACACAGCGGGCCGAAGCTATAGACCGCTGCGCCTACCGGTGTCGCCGAGGGTGTCTACGGCAAAGGTGCCGCCTTTGCAATGCGCGAGCGTCGATGTCGTGCAGGCCGTGCACCAGTGTCACCGAATCAGCAGCATGCGGCCGGTGCGGTCGTTAATGTAGCGACCATGGATCGGAGCGGGTCCCCGTGCTGATAGCCGCGTTGCGCGATCTGCAATGGCGACGGCGACGCTTCGTCATTGCGATCATCGGCACCGGCATTGTGTTCGCAATGACCCTGGTCCTCACCGGCCTGTCCAACGGTTTTCGCGTCGAGGCTCGGGATACGGTCGATTCGCTGGGCATCGACACCTACCTCATCAAGGCGGGCGCAGTGGGCCCATTTCTGGGTTCGACGATGTTCCCCGCGGCAGAAGCACAGGCTGTCGCCAGGCTTCCGGGCGTCGAATCGGCGATCCCACTGATCTTCAGCCGCGCGGTACTGCAGGGCGGCCGTTCACCGGAGCTGGTGATGGTGTTCGGCGTGCCCGAATACGGACCGGGGATGCCGACCATGGCGGCGGGGCGGGCACCATCGAGCCCTGGCGAGATCGCGATATCGAACACCCTGCGGCACGCTGTCGGCGACGACATCGAGATCGGCTCGCACGTAGTGCGGATCGTCGGACTCGTCGACAAATCCACCTCGCTCGCCGGCCAGGCCAACGTATTCCTCACCGTCGCAGGGGCGCAGCAAATGCTGTTTTCGGGGCAGCCGCTAATTTCCGCCGTCGGCTTGCGAGGCACACCCGCGGAGATACCCGACGGTTACCACATCGTGGGTCGCGGCGCCGCGGTTGACGACCTCATGCGCCCGTTGCACGGGGCCTACCTGGCGATCTCGTACCTGGCGATTCTGCTGTGGGTGGTCGCGGCGCTGATCGTGGGATCGCTGATCTACCTGTCCGCGCTGGAGCGGACCCGCGACTTCGCGGTATTCAAAGCGGTCGGTGTCGCCACTCGCTCGGTGTTCGCCGGCCTGGCGCTGCAGGCGGTGATCGTGGCGGTGGTCGCGGCGGTGCTCGGCGGGGTGCTCTCGCTGGGGCTCGGTCCGACGTTCCCGATGCGCGTGGTGGTGCCCACCTCGGCCTTCGCGTTGCTTCCGGTGATCGCTGTGGCGATCGGTCTGCTGGCCAGCGTCGCGGGATTGCGGCGCGCGGTGACCGTGGACCCGGCGCTGGCGTTCGGAGGCCCGTGAGCCGTGGGTGGTCTGCGCATTAACGATCTCGCCGTCGAATACTCCAGCGGCGGGTACGCGGTCCGCCCGATCGACGGCCTGGACCTGGAGGTCACCGAGGGATCGCTGGTGATCCTGCTGGGCCCCAGCGGATGCGGAAAAACCACGCTGCTGTCGTGTCTCGGCGGCATTCTCACCCCGACCGCCGGCCGCATCGAGTTCGGCGACGTCGAGATCACCGCGCTGGACCGCCGAGGACTTGCCGCGCACCGGCGCGACACCGTGGGCATCGTATTCCAGGCGTTCAACCTCGTGGCCAGTCTCACCGCGCTCGAGAACGTGATGGTGCCGCTGCGGGCAGCCGGACGGTCGCGTCGCGCGGCGCAAGAGCGCGCCGAGGAGCTACTGACGCGCGTCGGACTGCAGGACCGGATGAGACACCGACCCGGCGACCTGAGCGGCGGTCAGCAGCAACGGGTGGCGGTCGCCCGCGCCATCGCGTTGGACCCGCCGTTGATCCTTGCCGACGAACCCACGGCGCACCTGGACTTCATCCAGGTAGAAGAGGTGCTGCGGCTGATCCGGGAGTTGGCGACGGGTGAGCGGGTTGTCGTGGTCGCCACGCATGACACCCGAATCCTCCCGCTCGCCGACCACGTCGTCGAGATGGTGCCGCAGGTCATCTCCATCCACCGTGAGCCCGAAACGTTCGGTCTTACAAGCGGTTCCGTGCTGTTCGAGCAGGGCAGCATAGGGGACCTGATCTACATGGTGTCCGAAGGTGAACTCGAAATCGTACGCACACTGGCGGCTGGCGGTGAAGAGCTGTGCAAGGTCGTCACGCCCGGCGACTACTTCGGCGAGATCGGACCACTGTTCGGTATGCCACGCTCGGCCACGGTGCGCGCCCGCACCAATGCGACCGTCGTCGGCTACACCGTGCAGGCGTTCCGAGAGCGACTCGGCGCCGCCGGCGTGCGCGACCTCATCGAGCACCGCGACATCGCGATGAATTAGCGCCGTACACGTGTATCCACCAGTACGGCGGGGTCGATGGGCAGTTTTATGTGGAGATGCCCACCGGAGCTTGCTCACCTGCACTGCAACGACCGGATGATCTACTTTATGCAGCCCACGCGGAAAAACCGGTTCTCGCGGGTGCGGCGACGCGGTCGTTAAGCGAAGTCGGCCCCTGAGTACTGGCGAAGCCAAGTCGTTGTCTCAATCAGGACGAGATACGAGGTTCCCAAAACCTTGTGCCGGAAATCGCAGGGCGATACGACGGGACATCGTTGACCAACGGTGAAAAGATACTGGCGTGGACCCCAGCGGGGATGGTGGCGGTCGGCTGGCCACGACCCGGCTGACCTGCGGCTCCTGCGGCGCGCAGTCGAGCCCGACAGCTAAATTCTGCGGCGAGTGCGGTGCGCGCCTTACGGAGGCCACCCGGTCGGCTGAGT
>DATJBA010000255.1:0-6604 GCA_035515675.1 Mycobacterium sp. | reverse complement strand
CGCCGAATCAAGGACTACGTTGAGCATGGGTCGTACCTTCCCGGCCGACGCGCCAACGCCGGCCTAGCTTGGAACCTTCACTGACCACTCGGGAAGGTACGCCCCTTCCCGGGCAAATCCACAGATTTCAAGCATTGCTCGGCCACCAGCTGCCGGAGCATCTGCTCGCGACTGGTGGCGCCTCGCGTCCGCTTGACCGGGGGCGGCGGTAGACGGAACTTTCACACCGACATCCGCGGCATCAATCAAAGCCAAAATCTCACTACCACCTTGACTGGGCTACCTACCCCGAGAAGCACCGCCGGCACCGATGGACACGCTCGGCCGGAATCCGCGCCCACGGAAGCGTTTACGACAGGATGAACCGGACGATCGGTTGACGCAACAGTGAACTGCAGGCGCGACCCACCGCTTGGTTTACCAAGGCGATTGACCCGGACGTCACTCTTATGCACCAACCCGCTGGACTTCAGTTGGTGGTTTCGCCGCCGTTTGTTCGCGTATCGAAGAAGTTCTGATGTGCTTAACCCCTGTCTCCGCGCATGTCAGCGAACCCATTAACAGAAGCGACACGCCGCGTTCACCGGCGGACCCCTGGTCGGCGGATGATGCGGCTAAAGGACTGCAGATTATCGTCCACGCCCCGGTTCGGCGAGCGGGCTGGAGACAGGGATCAGTTGCAGTACGAGCCCCGCGCCCGCAAGCCGACCGCGAAGGGTCACGTCAGAGCATCAAACTGCGGGAAGTGTTCCCACGAGACTCGAAACTAAGGAACGCTCAAGGTTGGAGCTTGCCCGGTGTCCGGTAGCTCACAGGGCTTGCAACGCCCTGCGGTCACTGAACCCATCCGGTGCAGTTACAACATACATGTTCGCACCAGGTGCTGACTTAATTTCACCGGCGGTGTACATGGTCATGAGTTCTCTGCCATCGCTGTCGGCAACGCACACATAGGTGTCGGTCTCAGCGTCATAGTCGAAGCTGTCCCAAACCAATACGAACGCCAAGCAGTTGCCGTCGCGGTCTGCGACGACGAGCTTGTGCACACCTGACTGCTTTAACAGCCCGGCATCCTGCGCGCGCTGCTGAGGGACCCGGTTGTTGTGGACCGTTACGCTGTTTAACATCTGTGTACTCCCTTAGCGAGGTTGTCTCCGTTTGGTCCGGCCGCTCAAATACTCCGAACCTGCCGAGAGTACTCTCCGGATACCGCCCCCGACCAGGGCATTACGACCCCCTCAAGAGGTCGTAAGTCGCTTAGCAAACAGACCATCATTCGGGGGCTTAGGGATCTACCAACGGTATCGCACGGTCGGGGCGGTCGGTCGAACGCACAAGGTCGTTGCCTGGGCGACCCAGATTTCGAGCCGCTATGGGCCGAACTCGACACGCGGCAAGCAGTGGTGTTCATCCACATCGTGTACGGAAGCTGCACCTACCTACATCGTCGAAAATCGTACCCAGGCCCGCAGCGATCATCCGGGCAACGTTCGCATCGCGAATCACCCTGACGGCCAACGATCTCGGGCCGGCCATGATCTCGGTCCTCAATCATGCAGCCTCCATTCGTAATCCCGAGTTCGATGCCCGTCAGCACGCACGACACAGCACCTGGGACACGCTGCGGTTCCTCTACAGCTACGACGAGACCGCCGAGGGCGATCTCGTCCTTCCTCGCGGCCTACACGCGCTTCTGACAGACCTGGTCGACTCGGCCGGAAGCACGTTGCGGAGCGACGATAAACGCTGCGGCGGCGATCGTCACGAATTCACTTGTTCAACTCAACTCAGACCCGAACAAAGCGCTGCGGTACGGCAACTTGTTGAGCAAGACACCAGTGTCCTGGTCGCACCACCCGGCTCTGGCAAGACCGTAATCGCCTGCGCTGCAATGATTTCCCGCGCCACCTCGGCGTTGATCCTTGTCGACCGCAAAGCACTTGCCGACCAGTAAAGGCTCGACCTCGCGATGCACTTGACCAGCGGACAAGTACGCTCCGGTGTCGAAGGGACGCCGCGCGGCAATCTGACGCGGTCAGCCTAAGTCGATTTGGAGGTGTGAAACAGTAGTTTCCGCGAACGAGCCCTTTCCTGGTGAGCTCGATATTCTCCGTGCGGACAGTGCGCGGTTGCGGCGTTTGCTTCAGTTAAGCGAGGAGCAGGTTCGCGCGGCTGCTAGTGATCAGGCGATGCTCACCGGCGCGCCGGAATCTCCGGGTGAGCATGGCGTCGAGTCCCGCGGATAAGGTCCGGTTCTACTTCGAACTGTTCCGTTGCCGCACCGATGTTCATGCGGTGCGCTGGGAGAATCGCCGCGACGGCCGATCGGGCTGGACGCCGGCCATCAAGGGCCACTGGCGTAAGGGAATGAGCAGGGCTGACGCGCCGTATCCGCCGCTTCCCCCCGATGTGATCGGCGAGCACCTGTGTGGCGATATCCATATCAGGTTGTGTCCGCTTGGCGATGACGACACTTGCTGGTGGATCGCGTCAGTACCGCCGTGCGTCTTGCGCTAACAAGTCACACGAATTGCCAGGCGGCGCGGGCGATCGCCAGTTCCTCGTTGGTGGGGATCACGAGCACCGCGACGCGTGAGTCGTCCGACGAGATGACCCGCGGACCGCGCTGCGGGGACTGGTTGCGTAGCGGGTCAACCTGGATGCCGAGCGAGTCGAGATCGGAAAGCGCGTCCTCGCGCACAGCGGCCACGTTCTCGCCGACTCCGGCGGTGAAGACGATGGCGTCAGCCCCGCCTAGGACGGCCAGGTAGGCGCCGACGTATTTGCGGATCCGGTGGACGTACACCTCGTAGGCAAGTTTGGCACCCGCATCGTCCGATTCGATGAGGCTGAACAGTTCGCGGAAGTCGTTGACGCCGCACATGCCTTTGAGGCCGGACATCTTGTTGAGCATCCGGTCCAGCTGTTCGAAATCCATCCCGGCCGCGCGGTTCAGGTGCGTCAGAATCCCGGGGTCGATGTCCCCGCCCCTAGTACCCATCACCAGCCCCTCCAGCGGCGTCAGCCCCATGGAGGTCTCGACCGCGTGGCCTTTCCTGACCGCCGACGCTGACGCGCCGTTGCCCAGGTGCAACACGATGGTCTTCAATTCGCCGAAATCACGATCGAGGAAATGGGCCGCCTCCCTGGACACGTACTCATGCGACGTGCCGTGAAAACCGTAACGGCGCACGCCCCAGGCCTCGGCGATGTCGTGGCTGATCGCGTACGTCGCGGCCGCACCCGGCAGCGAGTGGAAGAAACCCGTGTCGAACACCGCAACGTGCGGCACGTTGGGAAACTGCTTGCGCGTGACGGCGATACCAATCGCATTGGGGGGGTTGTGCAGCGGCGCGAGTTCGGAGAGTCGCTCGATCTCCGCGAGCACGGCATCGTTGATCAGTGTCGGGGCGTGAAACAGCCTGCCGCCGTGCACGACTCTGTGCCCGACCGCCTTGATCGGCGATTCATCAGCGCCGAGGCCCGATTTGGCGAACATCGCATAGGCCAGGCCGAATCCATCGGTATGGTCAACGATCGGCCCGCAATGCTCGAGCGTATTGCCGTCGTAGTGATGCTGAACACGGCCCTCGGCTTCGCCGATCCGCTCAACCAGACCAGAAGCCACCGCGGTTCCCGACACCGGATCCACGAACTGGTATTTGATCGACGACGATCCGGAATTGATGACCAGCACCTGATCGCTCATCGGGCACCCTCCTTGCCATCCAGACGGTCGCGTCGAGATGGCCTGAGCCTAGACCACGAAAATCGCGACCGTGTTAACCACGCGGTTGCGTGCTTCAGCCAACTCCAGACCCGCACCGCGAAGAGTGAAGAAAGTCTGCGCTCCCGGTAAGCCCGGCAACAGGGCCAAAAGACCTCTGGGACCGGATTTTCGCCACGTGACAGCAGCGACCCAGGTGACAGCAGCGACCCAGGTGACAGCAGCGAACAAAGCCCTTCGATGGCGGTTTCTTTGTCCCCCTATTGACATGGCGCCCGCGAGTGATGGGATCGACTAACAACGCCTCATCGAGGAGGGCGCGATGACCGTAAGTATTTCTACTGGTCAAGAAGCGGCTAGGGGCAAGGCCTCGGCAAAGTCGTGTTTCATCAGGTCAGTAGTAGTTTGATGGGTCGGTGAGGGTTTCGGGCGTTGTGGCGCAGGGCTTTTGCGATGTGATGGTGGCCGTCGAGGCGGAGCGGGCTGATGGCGGTGTAGGGTGGCCATGACCTGGGGGCCGGCGCCGGTGTGGTTTTGGCAGTGGTCTTCGGCGTAGGTGACGTCGCGCACCCAGCGCAGCCGGTTTTATATCGACCGGTGGCCGGGTAACCATCTGGCTAACTGGTTGGGTGCGGTGTCGGTGACCGCCAGGGAGCTGATGGCGTAGAGGGTCTGGGTGTGTTTGCGCGTCGTGGTGCGGTCGGTGACGGTGCGTCAGTTGCAACACCGGTCGGGCGTGGGGGAATCCGATGCCGGCGGCGATCTTGGTGGCTTTCAGGACGCGTGTGGTGCTGCGGCCGTGGCCGTGTTCGGTGTCGCGGTCGGCCGCGGGATCTGTTTGCACGGAAGCTCCTTGAGTTGGGTGCGCAGCTGAGGCTGGTTGGCTTTCACGGTGAGGATGTGGTGGCCGCCGGCGGCGACGATGGCCTCGGCGGTGTCGCGCTGGCAGTGCAGCGCGTCGGCGGTGATGACCGCGTCGGTGATGTCGATCGTGTCCACAAGTGTTGGCAGCATGGGAATCTCGTTAGTCTTGGCGCCGACGGCGAGTTGGGCGAGCACGGTGTTGGTGGCCTGGCACAGCCCGGCCAGCAGGTGCACCAGGTCGCCGGCCGCATCGCGCGCGCCGCGCCACGTCTTGCCGTTGAAGGCGATCACCCGCCGCCCGTCGATCGTGGTGGTACGCACCGCATCCAGCAGGTCGGGAGCCAGCTTCTGCAGGCAGCGCCGGATCGTCGACTCCCAGGGCACCGCGTTGGCGACACCGAGCCGCGCCAGCACACTGGGTGCGACGTCGGCGGCCCATGCGGCGATCGCGACAAACCAGCGCGCACCGGCCAGGGTGGCCGTCAACGTGATCGCCAGCACCCCGGGCAGCGCGTGGCGTTTCCCACGCGCCTTGCGCGGGTCGGGCACCTTGGCAATCAACTGCAGCAAACCGTCGGACGCGGCGGGGACGTCGGCCAACTCACCCAACAGCGGGTCGGAATCGTCAACAACGGACAGGATGGGCGATGATGGAACAACGGGCACGGCGGGGCTTCCTGGGATGTGACTGGTGTGGAAGCTGTGATCATCCCGTGCCCTGCCGCGTCCGTCCCGTAACCACACCAGTCCCGCGTGTCACACACGCAACATCGCAGGTCAAACCCTCACTTCACGACTTTGCCGACACCCTGGTGTTTATGCGCACATCCGACGGGCGCTTTCCGTTGCCAACGGCGGTATTATTCGAACGTTCCGAAAGTATGTTCGGATAGTCCGGGTTGGGATGGACAGTGAGTGCAGAAGCAGTAGAGGCAGCGACATTCGTCCCCGAAGAGCCTGGGGAGCTTGCGCTCGTTGTTGGGTTCCTTGCTGCCCATGAACGCCTCCGAGGGGCCGCCGCTTCGCCGAGTTACGCCCTCGTCGGGCTCGATGAACACGACCGCATTGAGCTGCCAGCGTCGGTGCACCAGGCGTTGACCAAGGTGGTGGCCGCACTGCATGCGGGCAAGGCCGTGACCATCGCACCGCAGACGATGAAGCTGACCACTCAACAGGCTGCCGATCTCCTTGGTGTTAGCCGCCCCACGGTGGTTCGCCTGATCACTAACGGCGTGCTGCCAGCCGAGCGGATTGGGAATCGGCATCGGCTGCTTCTCGATGATGTTCTCGCCTATCGCGATGAGCGACGTAATCGCCAGTACGAAGCGCTGGCAGCCACCGCTGTCGACATCGACAGTGACGATGATCCCGAGACGATTCGTCAGCAGCTGCGTAAGGCACGTCGTGCTGTCGCCGAGCGGCGGTGCGCCAAGAGCGCGACTCGCTGACGGCGCTAGGGAATGTTTGCCGCACTGTTGGATAACCGATGCCGGGTCCGCATCAAGTCGGCGCGGGCATCCTCACGCGCGCGAACCAGACCCACGAACCGATTTGCAGCACGAGGTTTTCGGCCTCAGCTAGCCCCCATACCGTCTACACCAGCTGTACCCACCAATGAACGACTCTCGTTCGCCGTGGATCAGTTCATGGGTCCGGTCACCGGGAGCTCGGTGTGTCCGAGGCGACGTATCACCGCTGGCGCAACCAGTTCGGCGGGCTGAAGGCCGAGGACGCCAAAAGGCTCAAGGACTGAAAGCCGCGTCTTTTTGGGGCGCAACAGGTTCGACTCAAGCTCGTCACGCAGACGAAATAGTTGAGGCGTAAAAGAAACCCCCGCGCCACTGCTACCCACGTGAAAAGTCGTGATACTGGCGAGGTCTGCCGGGCGCTGTGGTGGCGTGGCAAGCGTGAGTTGTCAGTGATGTTGGCCCGGATGCGGGGGTCGGCATAGCGTGCATGAAGGGCGCCCCATATGGTCGCGAACAGGATCATCCCGGGCTGGGGCTCGCCGTC
>DATJBA010000254.1:0-6251 GCA_035515675.1 Mycobacterium sp. | reverse complement strand
GTTCGGTGACGCGGGATGGGTGTCGGTGGACATGCGGACTCCTCAATCGGGTAGCCCGCCGGGCGGCGGGTCAAGCCCTGGGTCTCATGTCCATCCATCCTCAATGCCTGTGTGGCACAAGGGTTTTCAGTGCCTCAAGGTCAAGTCTAGCCTATCGTCCCGGTGACCCGGTGGCCTGAAAATTAAGTATTTTTTAGCGACCCGAAAACGCGCCGACGGACGCGCCGGGTTTGAGCAGCCGGTGGTGCGGGCCGCAGGCGAAGGTGAGGTTGGAGACAAGTCGGGAATCTATCCCCTGGCGCCTTCGTTTTCCGTCCACCAGCACCGGGCTCACCGTCCGCGCTGAACTCCACAAAGCTAAGTAGCCGAAGGGCATCAAGATCCCCGAGGAGCAGGTCACAGCCCTTCAAACGCAAGCGATGTACTGCCACTTCCTGAAGCTGTGGCGTCGCGGTAGGGGCCGCCCTCACGGGTGGCCCCCCGCACGGATCAGATCCGGATCCCGATCGGCGGGGTTCATTTCATGCCCGGACATGCTCACCGTAAACGAGATGCTTATCCTGAGGCCGGTCACCGCACCGAGCGGGACCGGTTTCCGCACCGGTCGTTCCGCGATACCCACTGCCGAAGTGATTATGTGGCGCGGCAGGTCCGGGTAGAGCAGACTGCGATCGCTTGGCCCCGGACTTCTTCTCACCAGCTGCCAGTCGCTGCCGACGAGCGTCGACGACCCGATCAGATCCTCGGTCGACCACTCCTGACGCACGAACCCAAACGCTAAGCCCGCCAACAACAACCTACCGGCGCGTCACTTTGCATTTCATGACACCTATATGAGTTCAGGGCCGATTAGGCGAGTAGTCCGCGGATGTCGTCGGCGGTAAGAGCGGAGCCGAAGGTGTTGCCGTCGTCGATGACACTGGCGAACAGCCTGGCTTTGCGGGTGTTCAGCTCGACGACTTTCTCTTCAATGGTGTGGCGGGCGATGAGCCGGTAGACCATGACGTTGTGTGTCTGGCCGATTCGGTGGGTGCGGTCGATGGCCTGGGCCTCGGTGGCCGGGTTCCACCACGGGTCCAGCAGGAAGCAATAGTCGGCCTCGGTGAGGTTCAGCCCGAACCCACCCGCCTTTAGGCTGATGAGGAAGGCCAGCGCATCCCCGTCCTTGAATCGCTTGATCTCCTTGGGGCGGTCGCGAGTTCGCCCGTCAAGGTAGCAGTAGTCGATTCCCTCGCTGTCGAGGCGGTCGCGGACCCTGCCGAGGAAGCGGGTGAACTGGCTGAAGACAAGCGCGCGGTGACCGGAGTCGGCGATGTCGCGCAGGTGCTCCGCGAGCACATCGATCTTCGCGCAGGCCAGCGTGTCATGAGCAGGGTCGACGAGCCCAGGGTGCAGTGCCATCTGGCGTAACACGGTCAGGGATTTCAGGATGGTGAATCGGTTGCGTTGCATGTCGTCGAGCAGGCCGAGCACCTTCTGGCGTTCTCGTTGAAGTCGCTTGTCGTAGAGCGTGCGGTGGCGCGGCGGCAGGTCGATATCGAGGATTTGTTCTTGCTTGGCGGGCAGCTCGGCGGCCACTAGCTCCTTGGTGCGGCGCTTCACCAGCGGTTTGATCCGGCGACGGAACAGGGTGAGCAGCTCGGGATCGCCGGTCTTTTCGATGGGCTTGGCGTAGTAGTCGGCGAACTTCGTCGGGTTGGGAAACAACCCGGGGGCGGTGATCGACAGCAGGGACCAGAGCTCCATAAGGTTGTTCTCCATTGGTGTGCCGGTGATCGCGAGCTTGACCGGCGCCGCCAGTTTCCGTGCGCACTGGTAGGTCTTGGCGTGGCGGTTCTTAACGTACTGGGCTTCGTCCAGGATCAGCCCAGACCAGGCCCGGGTGACGTAATTCTCGAAGTCGAGCCGGAACAGCGTGTAGGTGGTGACGACGATGTCGGTGGCCGCGACCAGCTCGTCGAGATCAGCGCCGGAGCGGCGGAGGGTATCGGTGATCGCGACCACCGACAGTTCAGGCGCGAACCGCTCGGTCTCGGCGACCCAGTTCCCGACCACACTCGACGGCGCTACCACCAAGAACGGTGCCTGGCGCGAACTCTGTTGGCGCACATGACAAATCAGCGCAAGCGACTGAATGGTCTTGCCGAGGCCCATGTCGTCGGCAAGTATCCCGCCGAGCCCATGGGCGTGCAGGGTCGCCAGCCACGAGAACCCGTCAGCCTGATATGCGCGCAGGTCAGCATGCAGGGTGCTGGGCACTGCCACGGGCGTCACACCTTGCAGTGCGCGCAGCCCGTTGGCTTGGCGCCGCCATTCCTTGGCTTGGCGGGTGACCACTCCGATTTCAGCGAGTTCGTCGAATAGCCCGGCTTGAAACCGGCTGATCCGGGGCGGACCGTCATCGGAGTCGGTCAGCGCGCGGGCCTCGTCGATCAGCTCGCGCAGCTTGGCCAGCTCCGGCTTGTCTAGCGCGAAGTAGGCGCCGTCGGCAAGCAGCAAGTGCGATTCCCCGGACGCGAGCGCGGTGAACACGGTAACGAACGGAACCTGTCTGCCCTCAACGCTGATCGTGACACCGAGGTCGAACCAGTCGGTCTCGCCGGGGACCGCGTCCGCAGTCACACCGATGACAAGGGAACCGCCCGCCTCCCTGTACTCGATCGAGTTGCCGGTCGACTCCACGACAACATCGGCAAGCCCGGCGAGCAGTGGCTGAAGTTCGGTGACGAACCGCATGGTGTCCAGGCCGGACAATTGCGTGCGGGCAACGAGTGTGCCATCGGGGGAGCGGAGCCCGAATCGCTCCAACGGCGCATCGATGGTCGAAGCGAGCTTGTTCTCCGCGTCAAAGTCGCGGTGGCCGAGATCGACCGCCGAATCGACAGGCTCGCGAAAGTCACTGTCGCCCAGCCGATATGCCCATTCCCACGCCAACAGTAGCTCGTGCGCGTCCTGGTAGTCCGTGCGCAGCACCAAGGTTGGTCCGACGATCGCCGGCGGCGTGAACGACTCGTCCGCGGACGTGATGGTCGCGATGCGCCGCAGCCTTGGATAGTACTCGGCCGCGAACCGTTCCGCTTGGTCGGCGGGTATCGCTAGGGGTTTGTCCTCCAGCGCCAGCTTCTGCAACGCCTTCGATGCCGGCTTTTCCAGTCGCGCCAGCCGCAGCCCGGGGTTGTGGTAAACCACGCCATGGCCCGACGATCCGATGAATGCGGCCGGCCGTGCGGTGGCTCCGTCGACCTGAAGCACCGGCGTGACAACGAGATCGCCCGACCCGTCGGCCTTGACGTCGAGACACAGCTGCGCCGTGGTATAGGGCGGCACATCGTGTTGGCTCCCCGCCTGCACCACCCGTACACCGATTCGTCGCGCCTCGTCCAGCAGTGGCCATAACTGCGACGACTCGAACTTCAGGAGGGAGATCGTTTTCGCGTCCCCATACCCATAGCTGTAGTAGCCCCCAGAATTCGAGGCTGAGTTCCGGTAGGCCGCGTAGAGGGTTTGGAGTAGCTCAACATGGGCCTTGGGGTAACCATAGAGGCCCCGCGTGCTCAGCTTGCTCCAGCTCAGATCGCCCCCAACCCAGCCGCCGCGCTTGCCGGGGCGCACCAGACGCGCGTCCAGCGTCGCAGTCCGGCCGTTCGCGGAGAGGGTCAGCTCAAGCGCTAGCGGCGTGGCGAGCGCGTCGCTCGGCGAAGCCATGGGAAACAGGGCTTCCAGCGAATGCCGCCACGCGGAGGGGGATGGCGGCGCCTGTTGGGCGGGTGTCGTCGTGATCCCGCTAGCCGCGATGACGGTTGCTGTGACATGCTCGCAGTTCACCCGAAGTCGGCAGCTGCACTGCCCGATAACGAGGGTCCAGGTGTCGTCGACATCTGGCGACAGCAGCACGGAGGTGGTGTGGCTATCGCCCTGCTGACCACGAACGGTGCCGGCCAGGGTGCTGTCGTCGGGGTTCCACAGGCAACGGACCACCTGCCCCTCGCGCGCGTAGTCCAGGCCGCCGCGATAGTTGTGGGGGCCCAGCCGGGAGTGGAGGTCCTCGAGGTCAATCAGCGGGTACAGCAGTGACTGCATGCCCGCACTGTAGCGATCCGGTCCGGCACGCATCCCCACCGACGCCGTGCGACACGCGAAAGTGGCACGGATGAGGTTCAGGATGCTGTTGTTGCGATCTGCCCCTGGGCCAGACCCCGGTCCTTAGCGCCTAACCCGCCTGATACCGCCGAGGTGCCTGCGCAGGTGATCGATCTCGTTCCTGTTTGGGTGCATGCTCGGCTTTCATAGCGTCTGGTTGCGGAGGTCGTCATGGCATCACGTCTGGTGCGGGTCAACCCGGTCACGGTCAACGATGTGCTGGATGGGCACGTGGACCTCGTTGTGGAGTGCTTGGGCCGGCCCCTACCTGAACGGCTGCCTTGACCACCTCACGCGCGAAAGCGGCCAGCTCGGCAAGATAGCCGACGGACGCGCCATACCGGATGTCCGCCCACAGCCGCAAACTGCCCGACATGGACCAGAAGCCGTGAAAGGACGAGCATTCAATTCCTCTTTTCGTGCGGCGCGCTGCCAGGCTGACCAGGGAACAGCACCGCGCGACCCCGCCGCGCCGTCGAGCTACCCGAGATCATCGAGTTCGTCCTCGAAGCACCCGAACGGTGCCCCGCCGGGTGTATATCCGACGACGAACATCCGCCGATCGCCCACCCACACCCAGTCGGGATTGTCGAATTGCTTCGCGTCGACATTGTCAACGGAGCGGCGAGCACGTTTCGGAGTCCCCCTCCGCCTATTGCGCCGCCGCGGCATGGAGCGATGTTATCGGATTGCTATGCCGTCGATGCGATGTCTCAATCAGGCGTGCCTTGCGCCGCGCAGCATTCTGTTGGTTGCCTTGCGAATCAGTAGTGGTGACGTAGGTGTGGTCACCCGGGGAACGCACGGATCCACACCACGGTTCCGTCGGGCAGTTGTTTGTCGCCCAGGGCCCAGACTTTTGAGCAGAGAGTTCAGGCACAGGCACCTGAGACAACTCAGATTTCTCAAACAGGCCCCCATGCCACCTTCGGTGGGTTTACCAGGCATTTTGCTGATGACTACGACCCAAACGACAGAGCCACCTGACATAATCACCAGTCGGGAATCTAACCTCTGTCAACGCGCAGCACCCCTAGCGACCAGTCAACACATCCAGCATCGATGGTCTCGGCTCAGCCACGGCCGATAGGCATGGCCTCGTCAGTCGAACAGGCTGCGCTGGGTGACTTTGTCGCTGAGTTGTTTGTATGCCCACCGTCGGATGGATACGTCGGGATCGTTGTCCGTCAGAGTCTGCACCAGATCGTCCTCGCCGCCGACGAGCAGCCTTTCGAGGGCCACCTTGCGGGGTGCTTTATGTCCCCAGGTCATTCCTGAAGGAGCGGGGCCGGTCAAGACCCACGGCTGTGTTGTTTTGGCTCATTTTGCGAGCTTCCTTGTCCTGGCCGGGCGCGTCGAAGTAGGCGTCGGGGTCAAGGTTCGGGCGGAGCCCGACCGCGTAGCGGCCGTAAGGGCCTTGACGGCGACGCCGTTCGGCGCATGCTGTTCAGGGCAGGGAGATCGAAAAGGCTGGTGCTGCTTTCGGGTTTGTTCGGGTGGTGGGTCGTTGTCGTCTTCAGGGCCGGTTTCCCGGTGCGGGGCAGGCTATGGGGCTGCCGGTCATTCCTTCGCCACGCGCGGGTGGCATGAAGCGGTTCGCAGGGGACGGTCGGTCGGGATCAATCAAAGGGGGCGACCTCGCCGGTTTCGGGGGTCATGACCCGCACGATCCGCGCCGACCGTGAACCATGTGCTCACGCCGCGCGCGGTGAGCGGTGCAAGGCCCGGATGTGGTGATCGCGCAGCCCGTAGAAGACGAGTTCGAGCTGTCTTCGGGCCGCGGCCACCGCGCCGATGTTGCGGTTGCCGCGGCGATGAGCGACCTGTTCGCGGATGCCGCCGATAAGGCTGGTCTTCGGCAGAGTTTTCACCGATTCGATGGCCGCCCACCGCACCAGGCGCGAGCCTTGTTTGGTGATCCGGCCGCGGCGCACCGTGGTGTCGGATTCGTGGTGCGACGGCGTCAGCCCGGCCCAGCAGGTCAACTGGGCGGGGCCGGCGAAGCGGTGCACGTCCCCGATCTCGGCGACGAACACCGCCGCCAGCACCGGCCCGATGCCGGGGATCTGCTGGATCGCGGTGTAGCCGGCATCATGGGTCAGCCGACGCTG
>DATJBA010000253.1:0-4068 GCA_035515675.1 Mycobacterium sp. | reverse complement strand
ACCAGCAGGCCGACTATCTGCATCAGCGGTACCCCGAGATTGCCGATCCCACCGGCAAGTCCCAGTGCTGAGCCCTTGAGTCGATGCGGGTAGAAAGCGTTCGCGTTGCTCGCCGAGGCCGCGAAATTACCGCCGCCCATTCCACTTAGTGCCGCGCAAACCAGGTACGGCCACAGCGGCAGCCCCGGATGAGCCAACAGCACCATCGCGCCAATGGTCGGGATCAGCAGCACGAACGCCGAGAACATGGCCAAGTTGCGCCCCCCGAAGGTCGCGGTGGCCACCGCATAGGTCGGTCGTAGGCACGCCCCGACCAGGGTGGCGGTAGTACCGAGCAGAAGCTTGTCACCGGCTGAAAAACCGTACACATCCCTAGGCATGAACAGTGCCAGCACCGGCCACAGCGACCATATCGAGTAGCCGAGGTGCACGATCACAACCGACCACAGCAGGTTGCGCCGCGCGATGGTCTTGTTACCGGCTTCCCAGGCCGCCATATCCTCGGCGTCCCAATGAGAGATGTGACGCGACCGACCCACGCGCCTGGCCAGCCGGAAGATGTCCGCCTGCGAATCCCCCCGAAGGACGGTCGATGCCGTTATTAGACCGGGGACGTGTGGCGACCCCTCGCCGTGCAACGGCGCCTGCTGTCCCATCACCCTCCTTACACCGGTACCAGCGGGACCGTCCTTCCAGGCTGCCAGGCTTGCGCCCACGAGGCATTCATTGCACAACCTGAAACTCCTGAAGAACTCCTGTAGGACTCCTGTGGGCCTGAGCTTTTCACGCAACGAGAACGGTCGGCCACGATCGCTGTATGTCCCCGAAATATCGGAAGTTATTGTGCGCGAACGCTATTGATTCGGGATCCTGTCGAGCGCCCGCAGCTTGCCGTCTGATCCGACGTGGAACTTCACCGTGCCGATGCCGGTGGGACAGCACGGCTGATCGTTGCCGACCTGCCATTGGTATTGAACCGTGATTGTGTCGTCGGAGGGTGGCAGCACAGTTATGTACGGCTTCGGGTTCGGGGTAGGTGTGCCCAGCGGGGTGTTGTGGTCGAAGAACAGCAGCTGCTCGGCCACTGCGGCAGCGGTGCACCGCCGCCGACGGCCGGTCGATGAGCATCCACCCGCACGAGCAGCTGCCGCGCCTACTCATCGAAGACGTCCGAGTCACCGGCTGGCACGTCCAGATCCGGCTGCGCATCGCACTGGATCCCCACGCGACCGGCCCAACAAGCCCAACAGCCAAACCGTCACCACATCCGGCTGCGCTGTCAACCCAAGACGGTTTGCGTTCCGTTGGTGAACCTCGACGGCGAGCCCTACCGACTACGCGACCACCACGCCGCCGCTGAAACCCTCCGACGCACCACCCCGGGCAGCCGCCATCCGATACACTGACCCGGCCATCAGGTGGGGAATTTTAACGAGCAGTTGCCGAGGTTGAGCCGGGTCGGCCCGGAGGTGACCGGGTCAGCCCCAGCTCAACGGTAGCGACTTGAGCGCAAAAGTCTTCGACGGGAATTTGATGTCGGGGGTGTAGCCCTGTGGCAGTTCGAAGTCGGGGATCTGGTTGAGCCACTCGTCGACAATGACGGTCAGTTCAATCCGTGCCGGGTGGGGATTTTGCGGTAGCGGGTGTGCTCGGGAGGGTCGGTCGCGTGCCATTGGTTGGTGCGCGGTCGGGGAGCTGGCCCCCATGCCGGCACACCACACCACCGTGGCCGCTTCCAGCTGCTCACCCGAGGACATCGTCACACCGGGCTTGCTGGCCGCGGCGGCGCTGCGCCCCGTTCTGGCCTCAATGCCGTTGTCCGACAAGCCTGTTCGACAGCTCATCGATCCGGGCCCGGCCCTAGAGCCGCGCAGCGACCCGGCAGAAGTGAAACTGTCGTGCGGCCCGACCCCAGCAAACCCGATACCAGCGTAAACTGGATCTGACCAGCGCAAACGGGCCAGTGCAGCTAGTGACAGCAAGTGCAGCAAGTGCTCCAATTGACGCGGGGAGGGTGCGTTTAGGGTGCGGGGATCGACCCCGCCAGCGCCCCTCACAGCGGACCGAGAGAACTCGACATGGCACGCAGGGCACGCCGGTCGTGGGGCCGCATCCACCGTGAAGGCTCTGGCCGATACTAGGCTCAAGCGCTGCTCCGCCCAGCTCGCCGACGCCTCCGTCGCGAACAGCGCCAGGATGGTGGGGGCTTTCCCGATGGATCTACCATCGGGCCATGAGCGCGATCAATCCAGCCGCGCGGCGGTGGCTTAGGTGAGCCGCTTCGCCCCCCCGCCGCCCCCGTTCGTGGACGACAGTAGGTCCCTCATCGCAAAAGAACCCAGGGCCCATTGGCGCGCGCTGCAGGAGAGTGCTGTGTTTCTCGATCTAAGCGGTTATTACTACGTGACCCGCCGCGAAGACGTGCTCGCAGCGCTGCGTAACTACGCCACATTCACCTCACGCAGGAAGCCGCCCGCGGCATCCGGCGCCGGGGTGAAATCATTCCCGATCCCGGTCCCGCTCGCATACGATCCGCCTGAGCACACGCGCTTCCGCCGAATTCTGCAACCCTACTTCAGCCCTCACGCGGTGGATGAGCTTCTGCCCGCACTGCGGGAGCAGGCGTCAGCGCTCATCAACGCTGTCGCGGCCAACGGTGCATGTGATGCGATCAGCGACATCGCCGACCCGTTCCCGTTCGGGGCGTTGACGACACTATGCGGGCTTCCGTTGGACGACCGAGACAAGCTGGCCGCTTGGGCGGAGGCCGTTAACTGGGATATACCCGGGTCGTCGGCCGCATCTGAACTACTCACCTATCTTGTCGAGGCGATCGCAAGCGATGAGCGACCGGCTCTTGCGGCGCAGCTGCTCACGGGCGACGACCCCCTCACCGAAGACGAAGTGATCGGGCTTTATTCCCTTCTTTGTTCTGCCCAGGATGCCATTCAGGCAGCCATCGGGTCAGCGCTATTTCACCTGGCTCGCAACCCCCAGCTTGTTTCCCTGCTTCGCGACAACCCCGATCAGATCGGGGCGTTCGTTGAGGAACTCCTGCGACTCGAGACGCCGTTTCCGTTCATCGGACGCTTCACCACGAAAGAAGTGACCATCGCCAACGTCAAGATACCGGCGGGCTCTGTGGTGGCCCTATGCCTGGCGTCGACCAATCTTGACGACAGCGAAAAGTCATCGGTGACCGTGACCGACGACGGAAAGATCCGTCCCAAGCCACACTGGAGCTTCGGGGGCGGCGTCCACCGATGCCTGGGCAAGGCCCTGGCCCGCATGGAACTGAGGGTGATTGCGGCCGAATGGTTGCGCGCCGTACCGGATTTCGAATTAGAACGTGGCTTCACTCCGAGCTTCATCTTCACACAGGGCGGCGCGGTCAAGCCAAGCAGTCTGCCACTGCGATGGGGGCAACCGCGGTTCTTAAGCACCGTGATAACGCCCCCGCGGCGCCCGGCCGCCGAGCCAAGCTAACACGCGGGCGGCTATGGCGAAGCATGGACGGGCCCGATCCGCCCCTGTCGACCGTCCCGTTGCGCTGATGTGGGCGATGCCGACCAACGCGGCCGAGGAGTTGATGGCCAACCCGGCCGACGCGCTGTGCAAGCCCACCCCGGCGTTCACGACGGCGGAGATCCGCAGCTCGACCACCTGACCGTGGTCATGTGCGACCGGTGCCCGTGTCTGCAGCGCTGGCGGGCTGGCCGAAGCCAGCGAATCTCAGGACAGGGTGCGGTTGAGGTGTGGGCGGCTCAGAAATCACCTCTGACCTCCGGAGATAGCGTTTTAGCAGGCGCGACGCCATCCAAGAGGTTCTGTTTTGGCAAACCAAGTACTCCAGCAAAGTCACCGACGCCATGAAGCGACGCGGCGAGCTGGCCGAACTATTCGGTGTCGCCCGCTTGACCATCTATTGCACCGTCGAGCGCATGAACCAGCCCGCGGTTGATCGGCCGGGTCTTGGGCTCACTTCAGCTCATCGCACCAGGTGGGTCGCCGTCCGCTTGAATAAAGACATGTGGCGCCGTAGCTTGTGGGCAGGGGTCTCCACGCAAT
>DATJBA010000252.1:0-20652 GCA_035515675.1 Mycobacterium sp. | reverse complement strand
TCCGTGTGGTCGCGTAGATCTCCGGCTCCGCTTGAGGATTCAGTTTGATCACCTTGGCGTAGCAGCCGCCTTCGAAGTTGAACACGCCTCGCTCGCTCCACCCGTGCTCGTCGTCACCGATGAGCTTGCGCAGCGGGTCGGCCGACAGCGTGGTCTTCCCGGTGCCGGAGAGCCCGAAGAACACGGCGGTATCGCCGGCCTCGCCCACGCTGGCGGAGCAGTGCATCGGGAGCACGCCTCGCTCAGGAAGGAAGTAGTTCATCACTGAGAACACCGATTTCTTGATCTCTCCTGCGTAGCTCGTGCCGCCGATCATGACAAGACGCTCGCCCAGGTTGACGAGAATGAACACCTCACTGTTCGTGCCGTCTACCTCGGGAATGGCCTCGAAGTCGGGGCACTGCAACACGGTCAGGTCGGGCTGGAAGTTCTCGATAGTGTCGGTGTCGAACTCGTGCAGGAACATGTTGCGAGCGAACATGTTGTGCCAGGCATGCTCGGTGACGACGCGCACGCGCAGGCGGTACTCGGTATCGGCGCCGGCGCAGCAGTCCTGGATGAATACGTCGCGACCTTGCAGGTACGCCTGCATTCGGCGCTTGAGGCGCTCGAACCGGTCCGGCTCGATCGGCTGGTTGTACTTGCCCCACCAGACCGTGCCCTCGCTGGTGGCGTCACGCACGACGAACTTGTCCTCCGCGGAGCGACCCGTGTACTTGCCAGTGCGCACGACGAGCGGGCCGAGATGAGCCACCCAACCCTCACGGCGGCGCACCGCCTCCTCGTACAGCGCCGGCGTGCACATGTTGTGGTATACGTTCCCCACGTTGGTTATGCCCAACGCGGCCAGGGGGTCGGGCATGGCGAACCTCCGCTGCTCGGGTTGCTCCACGTACCAATCATGGGCGGCGAGCACGGCTGCAACGGATGCGCGGCCATTCACGCGCCGGCAGCGCCGTCACTCGCTAAGCGACTGGGGGTTCGAAGACGGCGCGCCCGCCCGTGGCTCCTCGATCCAGATGCACCGCCGTGGGTCGCCATGTTTATAGCAAAGCGATGCTACATGCCTGGTAGACGACAGGCAACGTAATTACTTCGATCTGGGCTTGACCCCATTTGGAAATGGGGTCAAGCCCAAAACTCGCCGAACTCAAAGCCGGAAAAAAGCTCGAACAAGCGCTCGCCGTCATCCACGGCGAACTACACCGCCTCACCAAGACGACCGAATCCAGCAAGAGCCAACGTGGGTGACACCGTTACAGACCTCCGAGCGCGCTAAAAGTCAAGAGTGCATGGCGTGGTGATGTGGTCCCCGCCATGCGCGCTTGATCTTGGCGCGTGCGATCTGATCGGATTGAGCACCGGCCTCAACCAGTAGCGTCGACTTTGCTGACCAGATCGCCGAACGGCCAGCGGTCTTGACGTAGCCAGTGCCGGTAAGGTGCATTCTCACCGCCCTCAACTGCTTCCGCAGCTCCGCCGCGGAGACTTAGGCGGTAGTCGCAGCGATCGCTTGTCGAAACGCTCGATCTTCATCGAACAGCTCTCGATTTTGCAAGCAGTGATAGAGCTGGCCGAGGAGTTTGTTGAACAGGTGCCGGGTGGCGGCGACGTGGCGGTTCGCCATGTTCTCCCCGGCGCCGGTAGTGCTGGCGCGCGGCGGGGCAGTTGGTGGCCGCGGCGAAGGCCCAGATCCAACCTTTGGTGGCGAGTCGGTTGTTTTTGATGTGGCGGTGGGTGATGCAGATGGAGCGTCCGCAGGCCCGGGTGATGGGTGCGGATCCGGTGTAGGCCTTCAACGCGTGGGCGTCGGCGAATCGGGTGCGGTCGTCGCCGATCTCAGCTAGCACGCGAGCACCGGTCGAGTCGAGGGCCGCCAGCAGGGCTAGCGTCCGTTTGCCCATCGCGGTCTCGACCAGAAGTGGTTGGCGCAGTTGGGGTTTCCGCAACGCGGCTTTAATCTCCGCAGCGGTCTCGTCGATGCCACGGCTTCGGTTTCGAAGTCGGCCAGCCACAACCTATTCAGCTCAAGCCGACCCTCATACCCCACATGCCCGGGGTTCGTCGCAGACCAGAACAACCCAGAATAATGACGAGCACCTGCGCGACTCCGCACACGCCGACACGGCAAACCACTCGCGACCCGATTGACAGCCACTTCTGCCAAGGTCGTCACCACCGGCACGCCATCCTCGGCGACGTACCCAACCTCGGTGGCGGCCAACTCGTCGCTCACAACCCAAGTGCCGACCACCGACACGTAATCTGGATTTCCGACACGCCACCGACATTAATTTCGGAAACCGACAAGAGATCTCGCAATCCAGAAGGGGCGTGGAGAGCAGTCCTGTCCCGGCGGGAACAAACCGGCGGCCAGCTGGGTTAAGCGCATCAGACTCAAGTTTTTGGAGGATTGATGGCTGAAGCCAAGTCAGTGCCGGTGTTGTTTGTCACAGACACCGTCGTGCTGCCCGGAATGGTGGTGCCGATTGCGCTGGACGACGCTGCGCGGGCGGCAATCGACGCTGCGCAGGCCAGTGAATCAGGGCAGCTGCTGATCGCCCCCCGGCTGGAGGACCGTTATCCGTCGCACGGCGTGATCGCGAGGATTCTGCAGGTCGGACGCATCGCTGGCGGTGGCACCGCCGCCGTCGTGCGCGGTGAGCGCAGGGCACACATCGGAGCGGGAGCTTCTGGGCCCGGTGCGGCGTTGTGGGTCGAGGTGACCGAGGTCCCCGAAACGGCGGCGACCGACGAAGTCAAGACTCTGGCGGCGGAGTACAAGAAGTTGCTGCTGGCCATGCTGCAGCGGCGCGAGGCCTGGCAGATCGTCGACTACGTCAACAGCCTGACCGATCCGTCGGCGTTAGCGGACACGTCTGGGTATGCGTCCTACCTGACTGATGTGCAGAAGCGGCAGCTGCTGGAGACCGTGGATGTCGCCGAGCGGCTGCGCGTGCTGATCGACTGGACCAGCGGCCACCTGGCCGAAGTCGAGGTCAACGACAAGATCGCCGAGGACGTGCGCGAGGGCATGGAGAAGACGCAGAAGGAATTCCTTCTGCGCCAACAGCTGGCCGCCATCCGCAAGGAACTTGGCGAGGGGGAACCCGACGGGTCAGACGACTACCGGGCCCGCGTCGAGGCCGCTGCCTTGCCTGAGAAGGTACGCGACGCCGCGCTGCGCGAGGTCGGCAAGCTCGAACGGACCAGCGACCAAAGCCCGGAAAGCGGCTGGATTCGTACCTGGCTGGATACCGTGCTCGACCTGCCATGGAACGTCAAGACCGAGGATTCGACCGATCTGAAGGCTGCGCGGGAAATCCTGGATGCCGACCACCATGGGCTTCAGGACGTCAAGGACCGCATCGTCGAATACCTGGCCGTGCGTACCCGCCGCGCCCAGCGCGGGCTACAGGTCGTCGGCGGCCGCGGCTCCGGCGCCGTGATGGTGCTGGCCGGCCCTCCTGGTGTCGGCAAGACGTCGCTGGGTGAGAGCGTGGCCAGGGCGCTGGGCCGCAAGTTCGTTCGCGTCGCCCTGGGCGGTGTGCGCGACGAGGCCGAGATCCGCGGGCACCGGCGCACCTACGTGGGCGCGCTGCCGGGCCGGATCGTGCGCGCGATCGGCGAGGCGGGGTCGATGAATCCCGTTGTGCTGCTGGACGAAATCGACAAAGTCGGTTCCGACTATCGCGGCGACCCGAGCGCGGCGCTGCTCGAGGTGCTCGACCCCGCGCAGAACCACACGTTCCGCGACCACTACCTGGATCTGGACCTCGACCTATCCGATGTGGTTTTTCTGGCCACTGCCAACGTGACTGAGAACATCCCGTCGGCGTTGCTCGACCGGATGGAGCTGGTGCAGATCGACGGCTACACCGAAGACGACAAGGTCGCGATCGCCCGTGACTACCTGCTGCCACGGCAACGGGAGCGGGCGGCGCTGAGCGACGACGAGGTGACCGTCACCGACGCCGCGCTGCGCAAGATCGCCGCCGACTACACCCGCGAGCCGGGTGTGCGGCAGTTCGAGCGGCTGCTGGCCAAGGCGTTGCGCAAGGTGACGACAAAGCTCGTTGAGGACCCGGGGCCGAAGACCATCGACGAGCCCGATCTGGTTGATTACCTGGGTCGGCCGCGGTTTACCCCTGAGTCGGCCGAACGTACGGCGGTGCCCGGCGTGGCCACCGGCCTGGCCGTCACGGGCCTGGGCGGCGACGTGCTCTACATCGAAGCCGGGGCAACCGATGGCGAGCCGGGTTTGCAACTGACGGGTCAGTTGGGCGACGTGATGAAGGAATCGGCGCAGATCGCGCTGTCCTACGTGCGCTCACACGCCCAGCAACTGGGCGTCGACCCGAAGGCGCTGGACCGACGCATCCACGTGCACGTGCCCGCCGGCGCGGTGCCGAAGGACGGCCCGTCGGCCGGTGTCACGATGGTGACCGCGCTGGTGTCGATGGCCACCGGTCGACAGGTCCGCTCCGACGTCGGCATGACCGGCGAGGTCACGCTGAATGGGCGGGTATTGCCGATCGGCGGCGTGAAGCAGAAGCTGCTGGCCGCCCAACGTGCCGGTTTGTCAACGGTTTTCATTCCGTCGCGCAACGAGCCGGATTTGGACGATGTGCCCGCTGAGGTGCTCGAGGCACTGGACGTGAGGCCGATGACCGACGTCGCCGAGATCGTCATGCAAGCGCTTGGGCCGGCTGCTGACACTGCTACCCTCGCCGCCTGATCCCCAACGAGCGTGAGGCTAGCGTCACATTCGGCGCTGAACGTGACATTGGCGTCACGCTCGGCGTTGAATGGAGCCGTGAACCTGAAACGGCGGTTAGTTCATCCCGTTCAACGGCTAGTCGTTAATCCGATCGGCCGGCAGTTGCCGGTGACCATGCTCGAAACCATCGGCCGCAAGAGCGGGCAGCCACGGCGCACCGCGGTCGGCGGGCGCGTGGTGGACAACCGGTTCTGGATGGTTTCCGAACATGGCGGGCATTCGGATTACGTCCGCAATATCGAGGCGAACCCGGCTGTTCGGGTACGCATCAACGGTCAGTGGCGTAACGGAACTGCTCACCTGCTGCCTAACGATGATCCGAGGCAGCGGCTGCGGAGCCTGCCCCGGCTCAACAGCGCCGGTGTACGCGCGATGGGCACCGACCTGCTGACCATTCGGGTGGATCTGGACTGACAACGGCGTACGGTCTGGGCATGGCCTATGACGAAGACCTGGTCAACCGGATCCGCGAACTGCTGGCCTCCGAGCAGGGCGTCGATACGAAACGCATGTTCGGCGGTCTCGCGTTCCTGATCAACGGCAACATGTCGGTGGCCGCCAGCGGCCAGGGCGGCCTGCTGGTGCGGGTGCCGCCGGAGGACACCGACAAGCTGCTGACACGTGCCCACGTCAGTCCCATGGTGATGGCAGGCCGGGAATTCCGCGGGTGGTTACGCGTTGACGCCGCCGGCATGCAAACCAAACGCCAGCTTGGGAGCTGGGTCAGCCGCTCAGTGGGCTACGCGCGCGGCCTGCCGCCGAAATGACGGACGACTGGGTACGCGTGCGTTATGGACGAGCCCGAACAGATAGTACGAAAACTGTTGGAGGTCGCTGGCACCACGTACGCGGCTGATGCGGGAATCCGGATGAGCGACAAGCCCATGCCGTTGTTTCAGCTGCTGGTGCTGTGCATGCTGGCCAGCAAGCCGATCGCTGCGACGACGGCTGTGCACGCCGCGCGTGAGCTGTTCAAAACGGGCCTGCGTACGCCGAAAGCCGTGCTGGCATCCGATCGGAGCACCATGATCAGCGCGTTCGGCCGCGCCCACTACGTCCGTTACGACGAGAGCTCAGCCACCCGGCTCACCGACGTGGCCCAGCGCGTGCGTGACGAGTACTCCGGTGATCTGCGGAAACTCGCCCGGCGCAGTGGCCACGATGTCCGCGCTGCTAAACGCATGCTCAAGGAGTTCAACGGAATCGGTAACACCGGCGCCGACATCTACCTGCGCGAAGTTCAAGACGTCTGGACTTGGGTACGGCCGTATTTCGACGATCGCGCCGTCGCCGCGGCCAAGCAACTGGGCTTGCCCACCGACCCGGCAGCCCTTGGCAACCTCGCCCCGCCTGCCAACGCTTGCCTGGCCGCCGCCTTGGTGCGGACGGCGCTGGACGACGACGTGCGACGCCAAGTCATCAATTGAGCGCTGGCGTGACCGTGCGGATCGGCACATCCGGCTGGTCGTATGACCATTGGACAAATGTGCTCTACCCGCCCGGTCTGCCGTCCGCGCGCCGGTTGGCCCGCTACGCCGAGGTTTTCGACACCGTCGAGCTGAATGCCAGTTTCTATCGGTGGCCGACGGATTCGACCTTCGCCGGATGGCGCGATCAGCTGCCGGACGGGTTCATGATGTCGGTCAAGGCGCATCGCGGGTTGACCCACTATCGTCGGCTGGCCGCGCCTAAACCGTGGATCGAGCGCTTCGAACGCTGTTGGGATGTGCTGGGTGATCGCAGCGGGGTGCTGCTGGTTCAACTGCATCCTGAGCAGCACCGCGACGACGCGCGCCTGGATTTCTTCTTGAGCAGCATGCCGGCGTGCATCCGGGTCGCTGTCGAGCTGCGGCATCCCTCGTGGAACGACCCGGCGGTGTACGCGCTGCTGGAACGCCGACGCGCCGCCTATGTCGTGATGAGCGGTGCAGGTCTGCCGTGCATTCCGCAGGCCACCACCGACCTAGTGTATGTACGGATGCACGGGCCCGATCCGGACGCGATGTATGCGGGCTCGTACCCGGAACAGGACCTGCGGCGGTGGGCGGGTCTGATCGCCGGATGGGACGGCGACGGCAGGGATGTGTGGATGTACTTCAACAATGACCAGAACGGCCATGCCGTCCGCAACGCGATCTTTTTGCGCAGACTTTTGGGCTGAGCCGGGCCGGGTAGGCTGGATAGGGCCTAATGGGGCCTGTCTCCGGTTGGTGTATCACCACCACAACAGAATGGAGCAGCAGTCATGGCCAGCTTGACTACATTCGTCATCGTCGGCGGCGGACTTGCCGGGGCCAAAGCGGTAGAATCCTTGCGCGACAACGACTTCGACGGCAGGATCATTTTGTTTGCCGAGGAGAAACACCTGCCCTACGAGCGACCTCCGCTTTCCAAGGACTATCTGGCCGGGAAGAAGTCGCTGATCGACTTCACCGTGCAGAACTCCGACTGGTACCGCGACCACAACGTCGACCTGAGACTCGGCTCGCGGGTGTCGTCCTTGGACCCCGCGGCACACACCGTCGGACTTCCCGACGACACCAACGTGGCCTACGACAAGCTGCTGCTGGCGACTGGGTCCGCGTCGCGGCGCCCACAGATACTTGGCTCCGATGCCGACGGAGTCCACTACCTGCGCACCTACGATGACGCTGTGGCACTGAATGCTGTTCTGACCGAGGGATCTTCGCTCGCGGTGGTGGGCGCCGGCTGGATCGGCCTGGAAGTGGCCGCCGCTGCCCGTCAGCGCGGCGTCAACGTCACCGTCGTCGAGACGGCCAAACAACCACTGATGGCCGCACTCGGAGAAACAGTCGGCGAAGTGTTTGCCACCCTGCACCGCGATCACGGTGTGGACCTACGACTACAGACCCAGGTCGAGGAGATCACCACCTCCGAAGGCAAGGCCACCGGCTTGTGGATGGGTGACGGGTCGACGGTTGCCGCTGATACCGTACTGGTTGCCATCGGCGCCAAGCCGAACATCGAACTCGCCGAACACGCCGGGCTGTCCATGGGCGATGGCGGGGTGCTGGTCGATGCGTCGCTACGCACCAGCGATCCCGACATCTACGCGGTCGGCGACATCGCCGCCGCGCAGCACCCGCTGTTCGGTAGCCGGATCCGCACCGAGCATTGGGCAAATGCGCTCAAGCAACCTGCGGCGGCAACGGCCGGAATGCTCGGCAACCCGGGCGAATACGCTGAGCTGCCCTACTTCTTCACCGATCAGTACGACCTCGGAATGGAGTATGTCGGGCACGCACCCAGCTTTGAGCGGGTGGTGTTCCGCGGTGACGTTACCGGCCGTGAATTCGTCGCATTTTGGCTCGACAGCGACAATCGGGTGCTGGCCGGGATGAACGTCAACATCTGGGATGTGCTTGATGACGTCAAAGCCTTGATCCGGTCCAAGACTCCCGTCGACGTCGACAAGCTGACAGATCCTCAATCGTCACTGGCCGACTTGCTGAGTTGAGCCGTTAGTCAGCCACCGGTTGCGATCCTGGGCGATTAGGGCTTCGGCCGACCTGAGTCCAAGTTCGGTCGATGACGTCGGGTGGGCGGTGTGCCTGCAAGCGTTCCCGTTCGGCGCGCCTGCGCTTGATCCGCAGCCGAGCGTCGTCCGGCATGGTGATCAGTTCGTCGCAGGTCAGGTAGTACACATCGTCGACAACGTCGATCAGGTCCGCCGCAACCCGTCGAGATCCCAGCTCGCGCAACGTCATCCGGAGCTCATGGGTGAACCGGATGGTGGTGTCGTGGGCCAGCTCCCGCCAATCGCGGGCGTTGGCGGTCAGCCGCCGGGCCAGCGTCGCCGGTGGCGCCGGCTCGGTGGGCGCGGCAGCGGCAACGGCGACTTCCGCGACTGCCATCAGCAACATCGCCGGATCATCGCCGAACATCGGGCTGGCCAGCTCGGCTTCCCCCGGCCCACGGTGCCCGATCCGGGTGACAGCGGCATCGAGGGCGGCTGCGGTGTTCGGAGAAAACGCGCGGATACTGGCGAGGTTGCCTTCGGCGGCCAGCGCACACAACGGCGGGTCACCGCGTAACACCGCCGCCAACTCTGCGGTCTCTGCTGCGGTGCGGCGGCCGCTTTCCATGATCATGCCCACCCCGGACACGCTGGACCCCGCCCGGTTGTGCTCCAGCGCCGCCGCGGTGACGCCGGCGTCGATCAACCACAGCGCCGTGAGGATCCAGCCTTGGTGGATCCGGTCCCGCAACAGCCGAACCCGAACTTCCAAACTGGCATCCGGCAGCAAGGCGAGCTGAGCGGCGTCCAGGTGTTCTGTCTCCGCGGCGGCACTGTAGGCACGCGTGTCGGACCTGAGATGGCGCAATAGGGCCAGTGATCGTCCGGCGACAACCGCCTTGGCGACTGACCCGAGCGCTCCCTCGGCAAGCCGAGGGCGGCCGAACGGCAAAAGCTCCCCGACCTCCGGCTGCTCGCCCAGGGCGCTTTGGGTAACGGCCCGCTGGTCCCAGCCGGGCAGCTGGGTGGCGGCGAGAACGTTGGCCGACACCCCGACGTAGGGGCGATGACCGAACACTGCGATCGCCCTGCTGCCCCATTCGTCGCCTACCACGCCGCCAAGTGCGAGCACCTGACCCATCACCCGGCTGGCTGTGCGCAGCCCGCTCAACTGGACATCCAGCGTTATCGGGGTCAGTGGTCCGGGCAGTGCCTCGGCGAGGCCGGTCGCACTGAAGACCGGGAACCGGGGATCGATCCGGTCGTCGAACTGACCCTCCATGCCCTCTGGTGCCGCGCTGTGCAACTCGTCGGACGGCGCGGGGCTCGGGAGAATCTCCACCGGGAGCGCCAGTGGACCCCCGTGGCTGGTCGCGCCCGCGGCGTCGAGTCGGCGGCCGACGAGTCCACGCGCGGTGTCGGCAACTGCCTCGACCGCCTGCCAGCCGAACTCGAACATCCAATCCTCTTGCGCCGCAGCGATGTCCATTTCCGGAATCAACTGTGACCAGCTGCGAACCCGACGCAGCCGGGAGCGCGGGTCGACGGATCGCAGCAGCCGCCACGCGGTGATCACGTTGGTGGTGTCCGGGGTGGCCAGGTCGACGACACCGGTGCGGTCGGTGTTGAGCGACCAAACCAGGAAGCGGACCAGGTCGTCGATGTGCAGCACTCGCATCGGCTGCGCGGAGACCTTGGTGCGCAGCAGCGTGGCCACGGTACGGCACACCATCCAGTCGAGCTGGCGGCCGACCGGTGGCGCAATCCGGATGACCAAACTCGGCCCCCAACCCGTGGACACCAGTGCCTCGGCCGGCCGATACAGGTCAGGCCGACCTGCGGCTTGGGACACGAACAGCAGCCGGGCACCTGCACGGGCGGCTGCGTGGGTCACATGCGCGACTCCGTTGATGTCCGCGCTGCCAGGTGCGGTTGGGTCGACCGGAGCCAGGTGGATCACCGCGTCGGCTTCGTCGGCCAGAGCTTGCAGGATGGGGTCACTGAGCGACGCGCAAACAAACTCGACGCCTGCGTCGAGGCAGGCGTGCGGGCGCTCAGCGATGCCGCTGACGGTGTGCCCAGCAGCGATCAGCTGCCGTACGACCAGCCGCCCGACTGCGCCGGTGGCGTCGGTAACCAGGATCTGCACCCGGGCTCCTCCCCAACGTCCACCTTTGACAATAGGCAACTCGTTACGACTTACGCGACCGTTACTCACCCACGGCGCTCTGGCCTGCAGCGATGCTCCCGTCGGCTACTGCAGCGTCGCGCTGCCGTCTGCGGTGACGGCAACCTTGGCGCCACCGATATCTTCACGCACGGTTACTTCGGCTGTAGCGGGGTCGGCGATCACCGCCAGGGTGCGCGACCCGTCGGACGTGCGCACAGCCAGGAAGGCCTTCTCCGGTTGTCCCTCGCGGTTGAACGGTGTCGTCCATGCTTCGACGGTGCCGACGCCTTCCCACTCGACCAAGCCGTCCCGGGTCGGCTGTCGATCTACTGCCGGTTGCATGTCTTCCCAACGGAATTCAGCCGGGGGCTCGGTACCGTAGACGCCGAAGCTGTGTTTGGTCAGGTAGCCGCCGTTGGCGGTGATCAGGGCGCGCCGTCCGGGATTGGCCACCAGCAGTTCGGCCATGGTGGCAATGGAATGCAACACGTAGTTGCTCCACGGGCCGCCCGCGAACGTCAGCCCGCCGGTGACGGTGAGCGGGCGCGCGGGGTCATCGGCGCTTAGTCCCAGTTCGGCCGCCGCGACTTGAACGGCGGAGGGAAAACAGGAGTACAGGTCGACGTAGTCGACGTCGTCGATACCCAGACCGGCCAGCTCTAGCACCCGTGCGCCGGCGATCCGGATGGCCGTAGACCGGTGCAGCTCATCACGCTCGGCGATGGCAGGGGTGTCATGCGCGCCGGTGCCCGCGTGCGGGTAAACCCAACGTTCAGCGGGGATCCCCAGGCGTGTCGCCTGCTCGACCGAGGTCAGGATCAGCGCGGCGCCCTGGTCGACCATGTTGTTGGAGTTCATCAACTTGGTGTACGGCCAGCTGATCATCCGATTCTGCGGGCCGGGTTGCCAGATTTCCTCGGCGGTCACGGGTTTGCGGATCCATGCGTGCGGATTGTCGACCGCGACGGCGTTGAAGCGTGCCCACAGCTCGCCGACGCGCTCGAGATGGTCCTCGATTGACTCGCCGTTTGCGACGCGCAGCGCCTGTTCGAACAGCGAGTAGACGTAGGCCGGCCGGCCCAGCCCGATCCTGATCTCCGCGTCACCGGCCATCGGGACGTCGTCGTCGGTGACCTTGGCCATCGGGACGGAGTCGTCCTGAACTGTCCACACGAGTTTGCCGCCTTTGGCCTTCAGCCCTGTTCTGGTGCGCCAGGTTTCGGCGCCGACAAGCAGCACCACGCCGGCCCGGCCCCGCTGGATGTCCAGACAGGCCTGGTTGACCAGCGGCTGCGGCACGTTGCCGCCGACGGGGCTGTACAAAGTGGTGAAGTCGGCGGCGCCGATCCGCTGGCCGAGCAGCAGTCCGGGATCGCGGTAGCGTGCCGACAACACGCTCACCACGCGGATGGAATCCACGGCCTCGATCACCCGGGAATCCGCAGCTTGCCGGGCCGCGGCGGCCATCAGGTCGACCGGTTCGACGGACGGCTTTTCGGGGTCGATTTCGTCGCGGTGGTTGACCTGTCCGTAGCCGATCAACACCGGTGTCCTGGGGTCGACGGTCATGGCTCGAACCTATCGTGGCGACGAGGTGGGCCGTCGATGGCGGCCCAGTTTCGCCCAGCGTCACGTTCGGCGTTAGGCCGGGCCGGTACGGTGGATCAATTTCAGCGTCCGGTACAGGCCTCGAGCCCTTCGGGACCCAGCTCCCGGCGAGCTCCTAGCCAAAACTCAGCCGTGCAGGCTGATTCGGTGCAAACCGGATCAGGTATGTCTTGGTGATGATGGCGTCGGCTATCGTCACAGGCCGATCCGCGAGGTCGTACCTACAGATCTGGTTGTCGAGACCATCCGACGGAGCGAGCTACTAGTCACTTATTTTTTACTCACTGTTGTGCATTAGTTGTCATTGTGAGCAAGTTATTGCGCGGATCGGAGTTTGCGCAGCGGGTGGGAAGGTCTGCCGGAATGGTGCGGCGGTGCGAGCGTGAAGGACTGATCAGTCCGTCACGCACAGCGTCTGGGCAGCGGTATTTCACGAGGCTGATGTTTTGTCGGTGTTGCGGCCCGGTTTCGCGTCGTCGCCGCGGCGGGTGGTGGTGTATAGCCGGGTGTCGTCGGCTGGGCAGCGTGATGACTTGGCGTCGCAGGTGGCGGCGATGGAACAGTTCTGCGCTGGGCGTGTTCTCGGGCCGGCTGGATGGGTTGCGCCGCTAGGAAAAGCAGCTCAAGGCCAATCGAGCCGCCTTGTCGGTGTCGGTTGATAGGGTCCTGGCATGACCAGCGGGGTGGTGACGCGGCGGCTGGCGGTGATCGGCCGGTTGGACACCGGCCAACGGGTCACGTTCAATCGCATGGGTGTCGCGCTTGACGGTGTCCGCGCCCTGGTGTGGGAGCGGTTTTGTGGGGCTAAGACCGCGCACTTGTCCAGGCGTGAGGTCCGGGACCGGTTGATGGCACAGCGCTGTGCGGATGGTTTCGCGGTGCCGCAACGGCTATGGCGGGCCACCGTCGAGGACACCGTGGATAAGATCGGGGCCGGGCAGCAGGCCGAGCTGTCCGGCGCGGTCCAGCGCAAGATTTATGTTCGCGCCGGCGATGACGAGCAGGAACGCAAGCGGTTGTTGCGCCTGGCGAAGTGCAGCGGCTGGCTGCGCGACGCGTGGCTGGCTCGCCAGTGCCGCAAGGTGTTCGCTGGAAAGCGGCCCAAGCCAAAGAGGTCTGGTCGGATCGTGGCCGACAACTTGTCCGACGACGTCCAGCGCGACACGACGGGCCGGGTGTGGTTGGCGGTGATGACAGCGGTGCGGGGCCAGCGTCTGCGGCTGAACCTGGGAACGCTACCCAACCTATGAGCGCGCACTTGAGCTACGTCGAGGCCGTGGTAGTCGGCGCGTTCCAGGGCGTCACCGAACTATTCCCCGTCTCCAGCCTCGGGCACTCGGTGTTGGTGCCGGCGCTGGTTGGCGGGCAATGGGCCCGGGACTTGAACGTCTCCACCCCCGAATCGCCCTACCTGGCGTTCATCGTCGGCCTCCATGTCGCCACTGCCGCCGCCCTGTTGGTGTTCTTCTGGCGTGACTGGTTACGCATCGTGGCTGGATTCGTCTCATCGGCGCGATATCGCCGAATCCAGACTCCCGACGAGCGGCTCGCCTGGCTGATCGTGGCGGCCACCATCCCGGTGGGCCTGGCCGGGCTGGCCCTCGAACAACTGTTCCGCACCACACTGGGCAAACCCATCCCGGCGGCGGTATTCCTGCTCCTCAACGGCGCGGCCCTCTACGCCGGCGAAGTCCTGCGCCGCCGCGTCTCCCCGGCTGCCAGCCGAGACCACCCCACACCGGCCGACCAGCCGCCGGTACACACCGGCGAGGCCATCGACGATCGGCTTGCCCAGCTACCCGTGCGCCGCGGTGTGCTGATCGGTTCCGCTCAAATCCTTGCCCTGCTCCCCGGCATCAGCCGCTCCGGCATCACCATTGTCGCCGGCCTGTGGCGGGGCCTATCGCACGAAGACGCCGCCCGCTTCTCCTTCTTGCTGGCGACGCCAATCATTCTGGCCGCCGGGGTATACAAGATCCCAGATCTATTTGGGCCTCTCGGAACCGGGATCCACGGCCAGGTCCTGGCCGGCAGCATCGCCTCGTTCGTGTGCGCCTACCTTGCCGTGCGCTATCTCACGCAGTACTTCCAGACCCGCACTCTCACACCGTTCGCCATCTACTGTGCCCTGGCCGGCGGCGCCAGCCTGGCGTGGCTTACCCTGAGCTGAATCACCGTCCGGAATCCCGGCCCGCGGTGTCGGCTAGCTCTGCTGTCAAGCGGCGGCGGGCGATGTCAGCGGTCTCTGTGTGGGACAAGACGCCGGCGCGATTCGAGCAGTCTGTCCTTAAGGTCATCGAGATCCACGTCGGCAAGACGGTGGTCGCGCTTGCGCCATTGCCCGGCGAGCATCACGGCTTCGATGTTGGCGAGGCTGGCGTGTAGCGCTGCGGCGATCGGATCGTGCGACGGCCACAGGTTGAGCGCGGTGGCGTCGACGACGATGAGGTCGGTTTGCATGCTTGGCTGAATCTGGCCGACATGCTCGACGAGGCCGAGTGCTCGTGCTCCCTCGACAGTCGCCCACGATAACGCTTGCTTGCTGGTGATCGAGGTCATTGTGGACAGGATGCCGGTTACTTGTCGGCTGTGATCGTGGTCGAGGCCGCGCTGATGAGCCAGCGCAATCCGTGCGGTGGTGAGGATTTCGCCGGGTACCGCGGGTGCCGTGGAGGAAAACTGCACGGATACCGGATCTGTGCAGTGCCTCGACGGCCGCGTCGGTGTGCTCGGGGGTGGGGTTGTTATGACGCCAGTCGCCGAGCGTGGTTGTACCGCAGTTGATTTGGTTCAGGGCACCGACGAGATTGGCGATATGGATGTCCCCGGCGGTGTAGTGCGCAGCTATGTCGCCGTGGATGCGGCTCAGGTATTCCAGCAGGGTCCAATCGGCCCCGCGCACCGTAAGGCTGTCTGCCAGGTATGCAGATGGGCGTTGACGAGGCCGGGCATGACAATTCGGCCGGAAAGGTCGACGATTTCGGCATCCTCGCCGTCAAGGTCATCACCGAGCTGCCCGATGCGGTCGCCCTCAACGAGGATGTCGATGCGTTCGGCGTCCGGCCAATGCGGCGCCATGGTGATCACCTGCGCGCCGCGTAGCAGTGTGCGCCTCATCGCTTTGGCTCGACAGCTTTGACCGCCATGGATGTTACGCCGGGTCCGCAGCGTCCCAGGGCACGGTCGACGACAGCCAATGGGTGATCCGCTCTACTTGATCGTTGCGGTGCAGGTGACGCGGCGGCTGCGCGAACGTGGCGTACGGCCGGCAGCGGACGACGACTCGGTCCTCCTTGATCGCCATTTCCTCGACGTAGGGGCGGGCTTCTTCGCCGAGTTGCTGACCCGACATGCGCCCGGCGACGGCCATCACCACATTGACCACCAGGTCGCGGTCGCGCTCGATCACGGCATCGGCGTACACCTGCAGATAGGTGAAGGGCCAGCGCTCGTCGAGCACGCAAATGCTCACTTTTCCATCGCGTTCGACGGCGCGGGCCTTGCCGCGTCCTGCCATCGTGGACACGAGAAGTTCGTCGCTATCGGTGGGTATGTAGTACACAACCGACATCGCCGGGCCGTCGTGTTTGCGGCGGTAGCCGTAAACACACGTGCGGTGGGTGCGCACGAATTCCCGCCGCTCCGACGGGAGCATGTCGCGGTCGGTAGGAGCCGTGAAGGGCTCGGTTGCGAGGGGCAGCAACATTCGGACGAAACTCCTTCGTTTTGCTTAGATGTGTGGTCCCTGCGCCACGACAGTGAGTGGCAGCAGGGCTATGGCGGTGAATCCCACCAACTGGGAGCTATAATGGATACAGCGTTGCCGATATTGCGCCGGTTGTCAACAGTGGCCATACTTGCCGGTGTGACGACCACGCGTGGCGAGGCAGCCAAGGCGATACCGCGACGTTCTCCTGGGCGACCCGCTGTCCCCGTGGACAAGATCGTCGCGACCGCTCTTCAGATCATCGACGAGGAAGGCGCCGACGCGTTGTCGATGCGCACGCTCGCCCAGCGGCTGGACTCCGGCACGGCAACGCTGTACCGGCACTTCACTAACCGGGGCGAAGTGATCGCCCACGTCGTCGATCTGGTTTTCGGTGCGGTGGAGTTCGACGCCGAGCGGCTGGCGGCGATGAGCTGGCAGCGGGCAATTAAAGCCGCCGCGCAAGCCATGTTTGACGCCCTGCGCCGGCATGGCAACGTCGCGCCGCTGCTTGTCGAAGAGCTTCCGATCGGTCCTAATGCGATGGCTCAACGCGAACGATTTATCGCGCTGCTGCTCAACAATGGATTCCCCCCTCGGCTCGCGGCGCGCTCTTATGCGACGTTGGCCCGCTACGTTTTGGGCTTCGTGATCCAGGTGACCGGTCACACCACCGCCGCTGACCTAGACGATGCGCGGCTCTCGGCACAGTTCCACGGCTTGGACCCCAACCTGTTTCCCGCCACGGTCACCGTCGCCGACCACCTCCCCGTGCCACTGGAAGACGAATTCGCGTTCGGCCTCGAGCTGATCATCGACGGACTAGCCCAACAACTCGACCGAGAAAGGCGCACAACCAAATCCCCTCGCAGGGCAAGACGCCAAGGTGGCCACAGTGTCTAGGCCCCTCGAATCCCATTCGCTGGCTACCAGCGGGGAGAGGTTGGCAGATAGACCCGTGCATACATGTGTGCGCGCACTACCTGGACTAGACGAGAGTGCGTCGATAGCGCACTTGTTCCACTAGTAGATCGCCGAAAGTCACTGTGCGGCATGCCCCTTCGGACCTCCACCCGTCGTGTTCGTAGAACCGCCGCGCGCGGACATTCCCGTCCAGCACCCACAGCAGAGCTTCCGTCACACCAACCGGGCGCAGCCGCTCCCGGGCAGCGGTCATCAGCAAACGCCCGACTCCGGTACGCAGATATGCGATCGTCGCAAGTTTCGACGCACTCCGCCTGTCTGACCATTCACGTACGTGAGCGTGGTTGTTGCACAGTCTGACGTCGAGTGCTGTGCTTACCAAATTGCCACGTTGACACCCGCCAAAACCCGAGAAGGACGAAATGGCAGACACGGCATCTATCGGTCTGAAGGTCCGCGACAAGATCCTAGACAAAGTGACAAAGTGATCGTGATCACCGGCGGCGCACGGGGAATCGGACTGGCCACCGCGACCGCGCTGCACATTTTGGGCGCCAAGGTCGCGATCGGCGACGTCGACGAGGTGCGGGTGAAGGTCACCAGGGCAGCTGGCGCCATGGTCGCGTCGCAGAAGTTCATGCCGCAGTCGCTGGCCGAGGGCCTGAACCGCGTCCTCGGCGGCGAGCAAGTTTTCACCAATGAGGTCGACGTCGACAAGCGCAAGGCCCTACGAAGCCCGGGCTCGCGGCGAATAGTGAGCACCACTTTGGGCGCTGTTCATTCGAGGCACGGACAATCGGGCAGATGAGCACAAACACCCTCACTCCGATCCTCTCGGTACTTTCCGATGACGAACTCGCCCTGATCGACGCCTACTGGCGGGCCGCCAATTATCTGTCGGTCGGGCAGATCTACCTGCTGGATAACCCGCTGCTGACCGAACCGCTGTCGCCGGAGCACGTTAAGCCGCGGTTGCTGGGGCACTGGGGCACCACGCCCGGGCTCAACCTGATCTACGCGCATTTGAACCGGATCATTCGCAACCGCGACGCCAACGTCATCTACATCACCGGACCGGGCCACGGTGGTCCCGGACTGGTCGCCAACGCCTACCTGGAAGGCACCTACAGCGAGGTGTACACCGGCATCGAGGAGGACGCCGAAGGATTGCGAAAGTTGTTCCGGCAGTTCTCCTTCCCTGGCGGCATCCCCAGCCATGTCGCCGCCCAGACGCCGGGCTCCATCCACGAAGGCGGTGAACTCGGCTATGCCTTGGTGCACGCCTACGGCGCGGCGTTCGACAACCCCGATCTGGTGGTCGCGTGCGTGATCGGCGATGGTGAGGCCGAGACCGGACCGCTGGCCGCAAGCTGGCACTCGAATAAGTTCCTCAACCCGGTCACCGACGGCGTGGTGTTACCGATCCTGCAGCTCAACGGCTACAAGATCGCCAACCCGACTGTGCTGGCCCGCATCCCGCACCAAGAGCTGGAGTCGCTGCTGCGCGGCTATGGCTACCGGCCGATTACGGTCGCCGGGGACGACCCGGCAATCGTGCACCAACAGTTGGCCGCCGCGTTCGACGACGCGTTCAACGACATCGCGGCAATCCAGCGCGCGGCGCGCAGCGGTGAACAGACCGAACGGCCGGTCTGGCCGATGATCGTGCTGCGCACACCCAAGGGCTGGACCGGGCCGAAGGTGGTCGACGGCGAAAAGGTCGAGGGCACCTGGCGATCGCATCAGGTTCCGCTCGCCGACACGCACGACAATCCCGAGCACCGCGCGCAGCTTGAAGAATGGCTGCGCAGCTACCGGCCCGAGGAGCTTTTCGATGGCAACGGCACGTTGCGGGCCGAACTGCGAGCGCGTGCGCCCAGCGGTGATCGCCGGATAAGCGCCAACCCGCACGCGAACGGCGGCCTGCTGCTGCGCGACCTCGATTTGCCGGACTTCCGCGATTACGCGGTGCAGGTCTCCCGGCCGGCCGCGGAAACCCACGAGGCCACTCGGGTGCTGGGCACGTTTCTGCGGGATGTGATCCGTCGTAACCCGGACCGGTTCCGCCTGATGGGCCCTGATGAAACCGCGTCGAACCGGCTCAGTGCCGTGTTCGAAGCGACCGACCGGACCTGGTTGGCCGAGACAGTGGCCGGCGACGACCATCTCTCGCCCGACGGACGGGTGATGGAAGTGCTGTCTGAGCATCTCTGCCAGGGCTGGCTGGAGGGCTATCTGCTGACGGGCCGCCATGGCCTGTTCAACTGCTACGAGGCGTTCGTGCACATCGTGGACTCGATGTTCAATCAGCACACGAAATGGCTGTCCACCAGCCGGGAATTGCCGTGGCGGCGACCGATCGCGTCGCTGAACTACCTGCTCACCTCTCATGTCTGGCGCCAAGACCACAACGGCGCATCCCATCAAGATCCCGGATTCATCGACCTGGTCGCCAACAAGCGGCCCGAGGTGGTGCGGGTCTACCTGCCGCCGGACGCAAACACATTGCTGTCGGTGGCAGACCATTGCCTGCGCAGCCGCGATTACGTCAACGTCATCGTGGCCGGCAAGCAGCCCGCGCTGACCTACCTCGACATGGACGAGGCCGTCGCGCACTGCACCCGCGGGCTGGGCATCTGGGAGTGGGCGAGCACCGTAACCGCCGAACCGGATGTGGTGCTGGCCTGCGCGGGAGATATTCCGACGCTGGAGACCCTGGCCGCCGCCGACATCCTGCGCCGCGAACTGCCCGACCTGGCTGTGCGGGTGGTCAACGTGGTCGACGTCATGCGCCTGCAACCGGAATCCGAGCACCCGCATGGCTTGCCGGACAAGGAGTTCGACGCCTTGTTCACCCGTGACAAGCCGGTCATTTTCGCCTACCACGGTTATCCCTGGCTGATCCACCGGCTTGCCTATCGGCGCACCAATCACCACCAGATTCACGTGCGCGGGTTCAAGGAGCGCGGCACCACGACGACGCCGTTCGACATGGTGATGCTCAACGACCTGGATCGCTTCCACCTGGTCATAGACGTCATCGACCGGGTAGACGGGCTGGCCAGCCGAGCCGCTGTGCTTCGACAGCGGATGACGGACGCCCGCCTTGCCGCGCGCAGCTACACCCGTCAGCACGGCGAGGATGACCCGCAGATCGCCGGCTGGACCTGGGAGCCGAGCGAGCGGAACGAACGTGGTGAGTGACGGGAGCGAGACGACCCATCCGGCCTGGAAAGGTGAGTGAGCGGTTTCCTGCTGGTCGAAGTTAAACGACCGCGGTGCGCACCGAACCCAGCGCTACGCTGGTGCGGGTGGCGACTGTTTTGTCGGTCAACTTGGCTCGTTTCCGAACGAATCCTGATCCGCACGCGCAGTCGAATCTGACGGGCATCGACAAAGTGCCGACAACCGAGGCGGTCGTGGTGCGGGCACCAGGACCAATGCATGGTGGTCTCGGCAGCGGACTGGTCGGCGACACCATCGGCAACCGCAAAGCCCACGGTGGTGACGACCAAGCCGTCTACGCGTATGCGCGAGAAGACCTCGACGCGTGGGAGATTCAGCTCCAGCGGAAACTCACCAACGGAATGTTCGGCGAGAATCTGACCACCTCGGACATCGATGTGACTGGGGCGCGGATCGGTGAACGTTGGCGCATCGGCGCCGACGGCTTGGTGCTCGAGGTCTCCGCGCCCCGGACGCCGTGCCGGACGTTCCAGGCATTCCTGCATTTGAACCAGTGGATCAAAACCTTCACCCAGGCGGGGAAACCCGGCGCTTACTTACGGGTGATCTCGCCCGGAACCGTGTGCGCCGGCGACGCAATCACAATCGATCACCGCCCCGACCACGACGTGACCATCGGGCTGGTCTTTCGCGCCCGAATGTCTGAACCAGAGCTGCTTACTCGGTTGTTGGCGGCAGACGCGCTCTCAGCAGAGCTCAAGGACTACGCGCGCCGCCGGATCGCGTCGAACAACGGCTAA
>DATJBA010000251.1:0-2844 GCA_035515675.1 Mycobacterium sp. | reverse complement strand
AAAACCGCAGATCACCGCCACGCTGCCAAAATTCGACCCAGACCGTGTCCTAAGTCAGGTTATACAAGCCCATTGGGCTCGCTTAGTCGCGCTACCCGGCTACCGGCGAACGCGGAATCAGCGTGGATCGAAACCCGATCCGCTGAACTGCGCCCTCGGACCCACGCCCGACCATGCCGCCCAGTGGCAGCTTGGAGATGGCGGGGCCGGTCACGCCCGGCGGCGTCGCGCCCAACCCACCCGGCACGACGCCGGCGTCGAGTTGGGGCATCGGTGCCGCCACCGACAGGGCGTCGGCCCAACTCGGCGGCACCGACAAGGTGCCCAGAGAGGTTGCTTGACCCAGCCCCGCGAATGCTCCGGAGTCCAGGCCGGCCACAGGCCCTACGCTTCCTAAACCATTCACGTCTCCGAGGCTTCCCAAGGCCGGGGCTCCCTCGGCCCCGATGATCGAACCCGCGCCCTGGAAGTCGAGTCCCAGGCCGTACACGTCCATGCCAAGGCCACCGCCGTCGGCACCCAAGCCCGCAGCGTCGCCACCTAAGTCAGCCACATCAGAACCAACTCCGAACATGTCAGTCAGGCCGGCCGTATTACCGCCCAACACAGATGCAAGGCTTGAGGTCAAGCCGGACAGGACCCCCGCCCCTGCGCCGGCGCTCTTGGTCACGCTTTTACCCGACGCATCGGTCAGATTCGACAGGGCGCTGATCGGTGAGGAAACCCCCGACGATCCCAGTGACACCGCGCTGCTCACCGCCGATGACGATGCGGGAGTTGACAAACTCTGCAGGGCTTGGGGCACCGAGGAAATCAGCTGCGCCGACGTCGTCTGGACATTGCCGCCAGCCTGGCCGGCCACCGCCTGGGAGATCGTGGCGACCCGGCCGGCAAGCCCGCTGGGATTGCTCGTCTGCGGCGGCGACGCGAACGTCGAAAACGTTGCGGCGCAAGCTGAATCGGCTGCGTAGTTGTACATCGCCGTCGCGTCCTGGGCCCACATTTCGCTGTACTCCGCCTCGGTGGCCATGATCGCCGGCGTGTTCTGCCCCAGAAAGTTGGTCGCGATCAACGTCGCGAGTTGAACACGATTGGCCGCGACCAGCGGTGGCGGCACGGTCATTGCATACGCCGTTTCGTAGGCGGCCGCAGCAGCGGTGGCCTGACTGGCCGCCTGCTCGCATTGAAACGCGATGGCCCTCATCCACGACAGGTAGGGCGTGACCGCGGCCGCCATTGACATCGATGTCGGCCCCAGCCACGACTCGTCAGTGAGGCCTGAGATCACCGCCTGGTAGCCGCTGGCCGCAGCGTGCAGCTCCGCAGCCAGCGACTCCCATCCCGCGGAGGCGGCCAGCAGGGTCGTGGACCCCGGACCGATGTACATCCGCCCGGAGTTGACCTCTGGAGGCAATGCTCCGAAATCCATCGCTACCCCTGTCTCTTAGTTAAGTTTGCTGGACCCGTCACATCGCACGTGCATTGACGACCTCGGCAGCCGCGGATCCGGGGCCGACAGGCGAAGCGAAGTGTGTCGCCGCGCTCACCGAAATCTCATAGGAAGCCGTCTGCGCCACCCAGTTGACGGGATCGGAGTCGGTTGTCGTCGGCTCCTTTCCTTTGCGAACCGGTGGCGGGTCCACGTCGCGCCAGCGGCAAAGGACAACATGGATATGCCAAATGCACTGGCGAATGACTTGTGTCGGATCATTCGCTAATGGCGACAGCGCGATTGCTGCCGCCAACACGAGCGCAGTCATCGGAGAAACACTGTGGCCGCGAATACAGGAGCGTTCTGCCCGAGAGCGGCCTTTGCTGCGACCAGTGACGACAGCTGGGCGCGCGGCGACCGGATATGAGGCGGCCTTCGCGATGAGCGTGCCACCGACGACGGTATTCGCGGCAAATTGCGCAGGTTCAGCCGCCGTCACAGAGTCCGCAGAATCAAGGCCCTGCAACTCGTCGACGGCCTCCGATAGTATCGGCGACGGTGCTGGCACCTGCTTTGTTACGAAACACATCGATTTTCCCGATATTCGTAATTTTGAGTAACGTCCCGTTAACGAAGTCGAGGACATCGTTGTCCTCAGCCGTCATGCATCTGTCTTTTGACATCGACGGCGAAGGCTGGAAATCAGCGTCTCGCGACTAATGAAATCGACTTGTAAACCAATGATTTGCAGAGCTACCGCCGCCACTGGATCTGCGCTCTCAAATCAATGGCTATGTATCCCAGTATTTTTAGGGAAACAGCCCATCTCAAGTTGGCTGATGCAACACATACAAAACGCATATATGTACGGGCTCCGATGCAGGCCCGGGAACGCGCTTAGATTTGAGAACTCTATGAACTCCGTGACAACCGCATGTCAGCTTTGCCAGAATGTAGGAACATGACGGCAATGTCGGGATACGCGAGCAGCAAGCGGCCTCGCCAGGCCATTCTGGGAAAGCTGCCGCGGATCTACCGTGCCGATGGATCACCGATCCGGGTTTTGCTGGTCGATGACGAGCCCGCGCTGACCAACCTGGTCAAGATGGCGCTGCATTACGAAGGCTGGGTTGTCGACATCGCCCACAACGGCCGCGAAGCCGTAGCGAAGTTCGAGAGTGTCGACCCCGACGTGCTGGTCCTCGACATCATGCTTCCCGACGTGGACGGGCTGCAGATTCTGCAGCGGATCCGCGAATCCGACGCCTACATCCCCACGCTGTTCCTCACCGCACGCGATTCGGTGATGGACCGGGTCACCGGCCTCACCGCGGGCGCCGACGACTACATGACCAAGCCGTTCAGCCTCGAGGAACTGGTCGCTCGACTACGCGGATTGTTGCGCCGCTCCA
>DATJBA010000250.1:0-13771 GCA_035515675.1 Mycobacterium sp. | reverse complement strand
GGCCAGCCCGAGCCGGCTGGTCGACGGCCTGGTCCGCCGCGGCCACATCGACCGCAGCCGAGGGGTCGGCGACAAAAGGGTGGTGATGTTGACCCTGACACCCGCGGGTGAGCAGGCTGTCGAGGCGACGCTGCGGATCGGAGGGGTACGTGCGCACATCGCCGAGCGGCTCACAACCGAGCAAATCGAGCAGACGACCGGCTTGCTGGCACGATTGGTCGCCGACACCCCCTCAGGTGTCGCGGTCGCCACGCGCTTCCCCGCCACACGCGCGGCCCGCACCACCGACTCACCCGCGTGACGCCGACCAAGACTTCCCCGCAACACAAAGCAGGCCGCGACCCCGACCAACTCCAACGTGCGCGTCGCAACCCTGACATCTCGAATCGGGGTGAAGCGACCCCAACTACTTCGAGGGTCGCGAAGGTCTTTCAGAGGAAGTTCCCTTCTTTCGCGCCTTCACGCTGGCGAGTCGGCGTCTGTCAGCTGAGCGCGCACGTCGCTAGACACATGCACGCCTCGGGTTCGTAGGTCGCCGATGAACTGTGCGGTGAGCGGATCCGGTGTGGCGGGCGTTACTGCCCCAAGTTGTCTGACCCACCGGGGCGAGAACGATCGGACAGCGCCGGGAAATCCAGCACTCACTGCACTCACGGGGCATACCGCGACGCCCAAGCCCGCCGCGGCGAGCTGCGGCGCCGCGGAGGTCACCGCCGTCCTCATCACTGTCTCGGTGTGAATCCCCGCTGCCGCAAGCGATCGATCCAGCCACCCACTGAGACCATTCTCCGGCGAGAAGTGAACAATCCGCGCGCCCTCCAGATCCTGAATGCGTACTGACGGCTGTCGAGCTAGGGGATGGCCCGAGGGTGCCGCCAGGACGATTTCCTCGTCGGCGACGACACTGGTCGTGCAGCGGCCGGGCACGGGAAGAGGCACTAGTGCCATGTCGACCTCGTTGGAGTCGACACCACGTTCGAGCATCAGCTCCTGCACGTCGCGGAAGCTCAACGGGAACCGGTGGTACAGCCAGACGCAATGACTGATGATCTCGGGCGGAAACCGGAACCCTTTATACGACGAGCCTGCAGCGGTCACGATCGTCGATCCTGCCCCACCTCACCTTCCCGGCTCACCAACCTGACAGTGCCCGCCACAGTGCTGTTCGACGAACTCAAGCCGATGCCGCCCACCCAGTTCGAGAAGGTGATCACCGGGCCAGCGGCGCGGGCGGGCCGGCCGCTGACCATCGCCCCGGATCTGGTCACGCGGCTGCTGGAGGACGCCGCGGGCGGCGCCGACACGCTGCCGCTACTGTCGCTGACCTTGGCCCGGCTTTATACCGATTGGACGGACCAAGCCGACGAGCACGAGCACGGCGGCCAGCTGACCCTGGCCCACTACGAGGCGATGGGGGGCATGCGTGATGTCGTCAAAAACGAGATAGAGCAGGTTCTTCTGGCCCGGCCAGGCGACAGACAGCACCAATTGAGGTTGTTGCGGGCCGCATTCATCCCCGAGCTCGTCACGATCAATCCAGACAACGACCAGCCGATGCGCCGGATGGCCCGTTACGACGATCTGCCGCCGGAGAGCCGGCCGCTGATCGACGACCTTGTCGCACAACGACTCATGGTCAAAGACACCCGCAGCGGCCATGTCGTGGTCGAGGTCGCACTGGAAAGCCTGCTGCGCCAATGGGACGACCTCGCCGGCTGGCTGAACGAAGAACGTCAGAACCTCCTCAACGCCGAGGACCTGCAGCGCAACGCCAATGCCTGGGAAAAACGCGGCCGTGACCCCGATTGGCTGTTGCCGGGTACCCGCCTCGCAGACGCCGAGCGCTTGGCCGAGAAGCGCGAATTCGCCCATCGCGTCGCCAAAACGGCCGAATATTTTGCCGCCAGCCGGGGGCCGAAAACCGGCGCGTCTCATCGGTGCGACGCCGAAAGACGTTGGTGCGCAGCGCGGTGGCGATCGCGGTCGTCGTCGCCGTGGTCGCGGGTTTCGTTGTGTTCGAGTGGGCTCGGGCAGCGATCGCCGGGCGGCTGGTGCAGGAGGCCGAGCAGATGCTGCAAGGGGGGCGGGCCGGCGGTGACGTGCGTGCGCTCCAACAGTTGCTGGCGGCGAACAAGCTTGGCGCAGCGCCAGCCAGCACGGTGGCAAACAGCCTGCGCGATCAACTGATAATCCTCGATGCTTCGCCCCCGGCGGTCCGGTGACGCCCGTGCGCAGCGTGGCGCTGAGCCCCCACGGTCACTACAGTTTCAGCATCCGGAGAGGAAGACAACTGCCTCCAACTGTGGGACATCGACCCTCCTGGCCCGACGGAACCGGCGATGGTGGGCCGACCGGGGTTCCCCCTCTACAGTGTCAGCTTCAGCCCCGACGGCCAGAGCGTTATTTCGGGAAGCAACGACGGGACCGTACGACTGTGGAACGTGCTGACGAGACAACAGGTGGCGGTGATGAGTGGGGATGAGAACCCCGTGTTGAGCGTCGCCTCTGCCCATCACCATTCCTGGATGGTGTCGGGCGATACCGGTGGGTCAGTACGGTTTTGGGATAGCGTCGCTCACCAGCCATCGGTGTGCCGCCACCGGGCGACCACAACTGGGTCTCCACCGTGGCGTTCAACGCCAACGACACAAGGGTGTTGTCCGGGCGCTGGGATGAAAACCTGCAACTGCAGCCTCCGCCAACCGATGTTACAGAAGCGTTGTGCGCCAAACTCGGCGGCAACATGAGCCACGCGCAATGGCGGGAGTGGGTGTCGCCGTGGATCCCATACGTCAAGACGTGCCCGAATTTACCCGTGCTGTAAGGCAATTGAATCGCCCTGCAGTGCGCAGCACCATCTTAAGATGATGCAGTCATAATCTGACCGGTGCTGACGCGTGCTATTTGCGTGGTCGGCGCGTGGAAGCCTGTCGTGCTGCGATGCTTTATCGGCTCGGGCTCGCAGGAATGGGATCAACATCTCGATGCCAGTAAAGACCTGCATGGCCGGCGACCGCCGCGAAGGGGTGAGAATCGGTGCGTGGTGGGCGGGGTGAGCTCGGATGTTCTTGGTGCTGGGAGTCCGAAGTAAAGACTGAGTTTGGGGCGTGGTCGGCACCGCGAATTGTTTGCTTTGAGCACGTCTGACAGCGTCGTTTGGTTCGGCGATCCTGCCGGGTTCCACCCGCTCGAAGGGTCCGGCGGATGGAGGTCAGGCGATGGACGTAGTGGTGAGCAGGTGCGCTGGCATCGATATCGGTAAATCCGGGTCAAGAGAACCAACTGTGTGAGGTAGCGTTTTGAGGACTCTTCGATAGTTCGACAGCGGAGCAAAGGACTCGAATAATGAGTTTGGTTTTATATGGTTATCTGACAATACTCGCCCTAGTGCTGGCGTTGGTGTTCACTGCCCTTGCTGCTGTATACGTAAAACGGCTGGAGGACCGAGCGTCTCTTCCGATAAGTGACGAAATAGGCAGCGCCAAAGCGGTTATTCGTAAAGTGCGCAAACGCGAATCCATGTCGCAAGATGAGCTGGATTATGCGAAGCAAATCCTTGCCACTCGTAGCTCCTTGATGACGTTCTGCATCCCCGGTGCTCTATTCATGATGGGATGTTTTTATGTGTTTGGCAGTCTTTACCACTTGCATGGAGCGACGCCCTCCGAGCGGACATTTCTCGGGGTGTTCCCCATTTTGGCTTCCATGAACTTCACGACTCAGATTCTCCGCAGCGCAAGGTTGAAATGGCGTCTGCGGAAGATGTCTTGAAAGAACACAAGGCATCTGGTGTGGACCACCGACCGTTGTATCGAGTCATTCTCGAGCCGGCAGCATTCGTTAGCAAACAAGCACGTGTCCCGTCTGCGCTGCCGACAGCACCCGCAGGTGATAACGTCCCCACACCTGGTGTTCGCGCTGCGGCCCAGTGTTGTTCGTGTCTGCGCACGGGTCATATGTCAACCTAGTTGATATATGGGCGCGGGCTGTTGTCGGCTCTTGCACGAAGGTCTGGGAGGGAGCGAGAGAGGTGATCGAGTGAGCCCTCGTTCAGTCGGCAGGACCGTCTTGGCGCGTGTCTGGATGCCTTTGGTTGCCGTCGTTGCGCTCGGTTTGGGTGCAGTGGCCATGTGGAAGGTGCACGAGTTTTCCAATCCCCCGCCTGTCATCACCGTCAATGAACCGGCAGCGCCGCCGGAGTTCAGTATCAAACGGCTCACCTATGAGTTGTTCGGCTCCGTCGGGCAAGGGGGGATGCTCGTCTGGGTGGACACCGACGGGCATCCGCATCAGGTTAATCTCACCACCTTGCCGTGGTCGCACACGGAGGCGACCACACTCACCGTGGTGTCCGGCAGCATCTCGGCGCAGGTTCATGGTGGTCAAGTCGGCTGCCGGCTGCGGGTGAATGGCGTTGTCCGCGCTGAACAGTCCGATACCCATCAGGATGCACACGTCTTTTGCCTGGTGAAATCCGCATGAGCGAGCATCGGGCGGAGGATCGGACGAGACGACCCTTCGTCCCCAGAATGGTCCGCGTCTTCGCCATACCGATCATCGCCTTTTGGGCCCTTCTCGCCGTGTCGACGAACACCTTCATGCCGCAAGTAGAGAGGGTCGCAGAAGAGCTCGCGGGGCCGGTGGTCCCGCACTACGCGCCGTCGCAGCGGGCGTTGCTGGCCATCGGTGCGAAGTTCCACGAGTCCAATTCGACCAGCTTGGCCATGGTCGTGCTGGAAGCCAACCGGCCACTGGGCGACGTGGACCATCAGTTCTACGACGAGTTGATGCGCCGGTTCAAGCAAGACCCAAAGCATGTGCAGTACGTGATGGATCTGTGGGGCAAGCCGATCACCGCGGCGGGGGCGCAGAGCCTCGACGGTAAGTGCGCGTACGTGCTGTTGCGTCTCGCGGGCGATATCGGCCAAATGCAAGCGAATGAGTCCGTTAGTGCCGTTCGGGATATCGTCGCCAAGGACACGCCGCCGCCCGGGCTCAAGGTCTACGTCAGCGGCGCGGCCCCGCTCGCCAAGGACACGGTGGCTATTGCGAATAATAGCTTGAACGACATCACGATCGTGACGATCTTCCTCATCACCGGGATGTTGCTGCTGGTGTACCGCTCCATCGTCACCCTGTTTGTGCCGTTGGCCGGCGTCCTGTTCGAGTTGCTGGTCGCGAAGGGGGTTATCGCAACCCTCGGGCATCTCGGGTACATCGAGCTCTCGTCATTCGCGGTGAACATCGTCGTCGCGCTGACCCTGGGAGCGGGGACGGATTACGGCATCTTCTTGATGGGCCGCTATCACGAGGCGCGACACGACGGCGAAGGCAGGGAGGAGGCGTTTTACACCGCATATAAGAGTGTCACGCCGGTCATCCTTGGCTCGGGGCTGACGATCGCGGGGGCGTGTTACTGCTTGACTTTCGCGCGACTCAACTACTTCCACACCATGGGGCCGGCCGTTGCGATCGCCATGCTGTTCACGATCACGGCAGCGCTGACGCTTGGCCCAGCTTTCTTGACCGTGGGCAGCCTTTTCGGGCTTTTCGACCCGAAAAGCAAGGCCAAGGCGCAGCTGTATCGGCGGATCGGGACGAGCGTGGTCCGGTGGCCGGTGCCGATCCTCGCGGCCAGTGCCGCTGCCGTCGTGCTCGGCGCGATCTTCGTGCCGACGTACCGGCAGAACTACGACGACCGTCAGTACCAACCGCCCAGTGGCTCCGCCAATCAGGGTTTCGCGGCGGCGGATCGGCACTTCCCGAAGAGCAAGCTGTTCTCCGAGATGCTGATGATCGAGTCGGATCACGATATGCGAAACTCGGCTGACTTTATCTCGCTAGACCGGGCGGCCAAGGCCCTCGAGCGCCTTCCCGGGGTCGCGATGGTGCAAAGCATCACCAGGCCCATGGGCCGCGCACTAGAACATGCCACCATCCCCTACCTATTCACCACACAAGGCAGCGGGAACGGCCAACAGCTCCCGTTCAACCAGCAGCAAAACGCTAATACCAACCAGCAGGCACAGGTCACGACGCACACCGTCGCGGTCACGCGGAAAGAGATCGACTACTTCCAGAACTTGTCGGATGAATTGCATAAGACGGTTCTCACCGTCGAGGATCTGCAACGGGTCACCGATGAGATGAATCAGGAAATCTCAAATTTCGACGATTTCTTCCGTCCGGTCAAGAGCTATTTCTATTGGGAGAAGCACTGTTTCGATATTCCCATTTGCTGGGCATTTAGATCGCTATTCGATACGCTCGACAACATCGACCACTTGGCCGCTGATATCAAGGACACCACAGTCTCGCTCGAGGCCATAGACAGGATCGTGCCGCAAATAATCACGCAGCTGAAACTCACGGCCGATGACTCGGAGGCGTTAGCGGCTCTTTTAGTCAGCAGCTACGGCCAGGCGTCTCTGCAGTCCACACAGACCGACCAGACATTCTTCGACCAGGTCAATGTGGGGCTCGACTTCGACCAGTCCCGCAGCGATGACTTCTTCTACATCCCCAGAGAAGGTTTCGACAACGAAGACGTCAAGACCGGTATGCAGCTGCTGATGTCGCCGGACGGCCAGGCTGCTCGGTTCATCGTCACCCACGAGGGGGACGCCAATGGCCCGGATGGCGTGCAGCATGTCGAGCAGTTCCCCACAGCGATAACCGTGGCGCTCAAAGAGACCTCGCTGGCCGGCTCGAAAGTCTATATCGGCGGTTCGGGATCAACCAACAGGGACATCAAGGAATACGCGATGTCCGATCTGCTTATCGTGGGGATCGCCGCCTTCGTGCTGATCTTCTTGATCATGTTGTTCCTGACCAGAAGTCTGATGGCCGCCTTGGTCATCCCCCTCACGGTGGCCTTCTCGTACGCCGGAGCGTTCGGGCTCTCCATACTCGTCTGGCAACACCTCATCGGCCTGCCGCTGTACTGGTTGATATTGCCGCTCACGTTCATCATCCTGGTGGCGGTGGGTTCCGACTACAACCTACTGCTGATCCTCCGTGTCAAAGAGGAGCTGCACGCCGGAATTCACACCGGTCTCATCCGCGCGCTCGGGAGCACCGGTGGCGTGGTGACGTCCGCGGGTTTGGTGTTCGCGTTCACCATGCTGGCGATGCTTACCAGCGACCTCAGAGCCATCGGTCAGGTGGGTTCCACCGTATGCATCGGCCTGCTGCTCGACACGCTGATCGTGCGTTCGTTCGTCGTGCCGTGCATCCTCAGAATCCTCGGGCCGTGGTTCTGGTGGCCAACCCTGGTGCGTTCCCGCCCGCTGCCTCAGCGATAAAAGCATTATCCGATTCAGCGAATTGTGGGCGATCAGGGGCGAGGCATCTTGCCAGCGATCAAAATCGGGTACGCCTACTTCGGTGGGTTGACCGGGCTCTCGGGGTTATAGCTCGTGAACCATGCTGTCAAGCCTAAATGCGCTTTCATGCTGCCCCCAGGCCGTCGCGGTGAAGATGCACCCCGCGGTCGTCCCCAAGGTCGGGCCCATCACCATTCGGCCTGGCGGCTCGTTGTACATCGCGCTGCGCGCGGGCGAGCCAGCAGCCGAGCGGCGGCGCGTGGAGCACCCGTTGCAAGCGGGTTGCTCCTATGTTGCGGCAATGGTTTTGGCGGTCGTTCGCGGCGGCCGGAGGACGTGGCACGCTTTGCGCACATAATTGCCTGGTGGAGCTAACGTGACACGAACCTGTGACGACATACTGCCAGTGTGAAATCGCGTTGTGCTGGGCTGTGGTCTGGTGTCTCCAGCCGGTCGAAATGTCCACGTCAGTGCTTGGTTCCGTGCGGATGCGTCCAATGTGTATTTGCCAGTGATTGACTGTCTTAGCTAAGGATGTGGGGCCAATAGTGCTAGGAGCGGCGGAAGGCAGCGCATGAATCCACTGTTCGTGTGCCATGCGAATGCCAGCCGGTCGATGCTGGCGGCGTACCTATACCAGCACCTGTGCGGCGCGCCGGCATTGTCCGCAGGCGTGTACGTCGGCGAGCTGCCGGCACCAACCTCGATGGCGCTGCTTGCCCACTGGGGCATCGACGCAACCGCACATCGGCCCACCCAACTGACCCGCGGCCTGTGCGACCGGGCCGATGCGCTGTTCGTCATGGGCCCGCATTACGTACGGCGGATACTGATGGACTACGGCGGCGACCTGGCGGACAAGACATATTTGTTCGCTGACCCGTTCACCCGGCCGTCGGGGCTCGACAATGGCGAGTACCAAGTGAATGACCCGGGCTTCGACCCCAGGCCCCTCTGGCAGATACTCCCTGACTACGCCTGGATGCGCGAACGAGTGCTGGCCATCCGGCTCGCGATGCTAGGGCAGAGCCCGCGGCGGCTGATCCCCGCTGTTGAGTACTTGGACGTGTTGTCGTCTGTCGAACCGGACCACTGGTGACCGGAAAATTACCAGGGTGAGTAGGGCAGGTGACAGACTCGGCGCAGCTGGCGGGCCGGGGTAGGTTGCGGCGGTGTGTATTTGGGGCTACGCGGCGGCTTCGAGGGTGACGTGGAATCCCATCGCGGTCAGTTGCGCGATATGGTTGCGGACCTTCCGCTCGGTGGCCACGCGGCTGGTGTGGTAGTCGGGGCCCAGGTCGTGGAATCGGCTGGTGGGGTTAGAAAGCAGCTGCCAGACGATGACCAGGATGGAGCGGGCGACCGCAACGAGGGCTTTGAGTTTGCCGCGGCGTTTGACGATGCGTCGGTAGCGTTCGCCGAGGAAGGTACCGGTGCGGGAGGCGCGGCGGCGGCCTCGCCGAGCGGGCCCTTGAGGTAGGGGCTGCCCTTGCCGGTCTTGCCGCCGCGGCTGATGGGACCGGACTGGATGGTGCGTGGGCATAGCTTGGCCCAAGAGATCGGGTGCTCGGGTGTGGGGAAGCGGGTCATGTCCAGCGCGATCGTGCGGCGATGATCGTCTGCGCGGCGCGTTGGCCGACGCCGGTGATCTCATCGAGGCGCTCGACTGCGGTCAGCCGCCTGCGCTCGATCAGCGTGGCGGTGTCGGTCTCGGCGCTGATCGCGGTAGTCGCGTCGGGGCCGGGCACGGTTGTCTGGTCACCGGGGCTGGCTGGGCTGGTGGCCTGCGGCTCGGCGGTGCCCGATCCGTGTTGATCGTCGCTGTCGTGTTTCCTCATCGGACACTCCCGGCGCACCTGATTAGGGAAGGTGCTCGTCTTCGTGTCGTGGTTTTCGCTCCCACGGCCAGGTCATGAGGGCCCAAACGATGACAATGATTACGCCCGCGGTCAGTATGTAGAGCGGCCATGGACCCAGTACATCCAGCAGCGTCGGGGTGGCGGGTTTTCTGTTGAGGAAGCCGTAGTTAGTTCCAGCGATTCTGTTGAACGTGATGGTCACCGCCGCCCATAGCAGCGTTGCGATGACCGCGATGCGGTAGCTGCGCCACTGCGGCCGCATTCCTCGGCCCCACGTGAGATAGATGGCTGCCCATACGACGAGCAGGTGGATCGCCCAGAACGCGAGGAATTCGTAGTGGGGAAAGTCTGGGGCATAGAGAACCGGAGAGATCAACGCCTGTGTGCTCAGTATCAGGCCCCAGTAGTAGGTGAGTGCGAAGGCCCAATGTCGCTGCGACCACAGTGCGTAGGCCGCTGCGACGGTCGCGAGATCGGTTAGGCGCAGCGGCACCGAAGCGGCGATGGTCGGTGGGAGCAGCAAATACACCCGCCCCGCACCGTAGATCGCCGCAGTCAGAGCCGCTAAGACACGGCGGAGGAGTCGGGCCTGTGATTCGCTCTGGCGGCGTCCGATCCAAACCAGAGCAGCGGACCCGATCGCGAACACTGCAAGTACCGCCCAATGGGATAGGCCGTACCGGCTGAACTCCCGCGCCGCGACGTTCAGCGCCGCCAATTCAGCGGTGTCGGCCCACATCGCCTCGACAGTATCGGCCTGAGATTGCCGCGGATGACAAGGTAACGTCAAAGCCGGCCATGCGCGGGTCGATGTTACCGCGCAGATCGAGTCGGCTCGCAGCAACTCGGTGAAGTCGCCGCGTGGCGGGACAGCGGATTTACAGTCCGTATGGCACGTGTTCGTGAGGTGTCGACACACACCCTGTGCTCCGCTGACCTATCGGAATGGTTCCAACACATGTCAGTATCAGCCCGTTCCTACGTGTTGCAGCTGAGTTATGACACCGCCGTGACAACGTGCGTCGAAGGTTTGAGCGACCCTGATCGCCTAAGCGACTTAGCAGTCGAAGGTGATGCCGAACTTCCGCTTTTCAGGCCAAGTTGCGCTCGCGTGAGAATTGTTTGCGCTGGTCAGACCAGACCCACGCCTGGCATTTAGATGCGTTGGGCCAGTTCGTCTCAGCCGTTGGCCCCATCTTGGCGCCATAAAAATGACCTACTCTGTGCGGTGAGCCGATCGGGTCATGTGGGTGGTAGAGGCGGACTTACGCGAAGCCGTCGTGCCGTGCCATGTGTCGATGTCGTTTGACGCGGGTGTCAAGTCCCACGTGCGCGCTGGTCAAGGTCCCAGCCTCCCATCTAATCCTTCGAGATGGGGGTCTCGGGCTCCATGTCGTAGGAACTTTGGATCTGGTCGGGGCGGCTGCCCAGCCCATCTGTGGTTTTTTTGTGCCACGGCGCCTCGATAAGACTTTTGGTCTCCTCGATCATCGACTTGGGCTCGAGGTTGCGGTAGGTGTCGATCTCGCCGGCAGCGACCGCGGTCATGGTGGCGTACACCGCCTCGGGGTCGTACTGCGAGCGGGGGAACGCGAGCTTGGAGTAGTCGAAGAGTCTCTGGGACGGGTCGTCCTCCCAGCTCTTGTAGGTCTCAAACATGCGGTCGTTGAAACCGGTCAGGAAAGGCCCAGGATTGACCGTGGCGACCTCGATCCCAAATTCTTGCAACTCGAGCTTCATTGTCTCGGCGATGGCCTCGACGGCGTGCTTGGAGGCGGAATAGATGCCGGTAAATGGGTTGACGTTTAGTCCCTCGCGGGAGGAGACCCAAATGATGCGGCCCTCTCCGCGCTTGACCATCTGCTTGGCGATCCCCTGAGTCAGCAGCAGCGGTCCGGTGAGGTTGACCTCCCACTCGTTGCGAATATTGGCCGCGGGGATATCAACGGTCGCCCCGCCCTCGCCCACGCCGGCGTTGTTGACCAGGATCTCGACATCCCAATCCAGCGCCTTGCGGCGGTCGCCGTCATTGGTGACGTCGAGTTTCTCGACCTGCAGTGTGACGCCGCGGTCGGCCGCCTGTCGCTTGAGTGTCTGAACCTGACCGTAGATCTCAACGCAGGCAACGACATCAAAACCCTTCTCGGCGAGTCGCATAGCGACCTCGTGCCCAAATCCCGTACCTGCGCCGGTGATCAACACCTTCCTCAGTTTGGCTGAAGTTGTCACCGCAACTCGCTTTCTTTCTATTGGGTCGCAGCCACTAATCATCGGTACTTGGGTCGCGCACTTCCATGTACGTAAACGGTATCGTGGTCGATCGTTAGTGATGACTCTCCAATCCGGCTACCGTCTCACGGCCGCAACCAAGCCACTCATTCCTGAGTTGCGCACGCATCAACACATCATCGCCCGCTCGCGAGTCGACGTTTTCGCCGCGGCCCCTTGGCCGTTTCGACGTTCGCGTGGCGCCATCGTCGTCATTGCATCCTCCTGCGCCGGCGCCGTGCTTGCACCGATTTCAGCGCCATGTGCTGCATATGGGCTTTACGCGCAAATTCGGCCCGCCTAGCACGTTCACGTTGGTGTCAGCGTGGCGTCAGGGTCGACTTCACGCTCAAATTTCGCGTAGAAGCCTTCGTGCGCTGGAAGCGTAGCCACGTAGCGGTCCTCGGTGTTGGCCCACTGCGTGTAGGCACCGATTCGGCCACGCATGCTGCGCTCCTACGCCGTCGGTGCCGCCTCACGAGCACGGCGCTGCAGTTCGGCGCGTTGGTAGCAGTCCCAATGGGCGCTGTAGCGGCGACCATCATCGTCTTGCCATGCCGACCCCTCAGCGACGCAGCGTCCGCAGAGGCGACATACGGCGCCAGCCGTCCAGTGTTTGATGCCCGCCACACCGCTATCGTGGCACGCTAACAAGCATGCCGTGAGGCGAGTTTCCGTTCACCAGAAGCGTCGGTCGGTCGTTATGGCGTGGGGCGGCCGGGCTCGAACCACGACCAACGGATTAACGCCCCGCGGTAGTTGCCAATAAATCCCGTAATTATCCGCGCGGCAAGCGATTACATTGCCTCTTACTTACTCATGGTTGCCATGAATTCTCGTAGTCTCACGGTCATAAACGACGAATACGAGACGAGCTGATCAGGACGACGTGACGCTGGACATCGACCGGAGCCCGTTCTTCACGTCCGACCGGATCGGCCTGCGGTCGACGCTGCGCGTCGGCTTCGGCCGGCCGGCATGTATGGGGCACCTGACGAGCCCAGTCAAACCCGATGGCTGCGATTAGGGCAAGTGCCGGGAGCGCGCCCGGCCGTTCACCGTTGCCCGGACCGACGGCGTTTCTCGATCACATTTCGGATCGTGTGGTGGCGCTTTACTACCTGGGCAAGTTTGACCTTCGCAGCTTTGGCGTGTGCGACAAGTACGGCCAGCGGATGCGCGCCTTCGTCGACTCGCCATCGCCGACACCCGCCACTTTGGAGCACGAGTGGTGCCCGTATTACCCCGACGGGCGTACTTGGTCCGGCAGCTCTGGTGCGAACACGCCGAATCCGGCGGTTCCGCCGACACTCCGTTCACCGGTAAGCCCGCGCCCGGGCGACCACCTGGCGGGCGACCATCCACGGCCCCTCTTGGACGGCGCCCGCCACGCGACCCGGCCCCCCCGGCGCCAAACCCAGCCGGCGCGGCCGCCGCTGCGCCAGGTCGTGCGGCCAGCGGCGCAGCGGTCGGCGAGGCTGGTGCCGCCGCCGTCGTCGCCCCCGAAGTGGCCGTCGGTGCCGCTGTCGCCGCCGAAGCCAGCCGCCGGCTTCGGCGTGACCGCACCAACCGAAACGATGACCGCAGCGCACAAGCCCGAAGCCAGGAAACGCGGCCGCACCCCGTGCCGGTCGGCGATTCGTCGGCGTCGCCGGTCTCCGGGCGCGACGGCCACAAAAAAGGACCGTCACGAGCACGGCCGCAGAGATGGTTAACCGACAAAGAATACGCCGAGTGAGTCAGACGCAGAGCCTCATGGAAAAGGCGCGGGCTACTACGCCCGACGTTCCATGGATCGACCCATTCCCGGCTAACCCGAATGAGAACGGTCCCGTACAGGGCCGCTAAATACCCGCCGCGTAGCGGTGCTCCCGTTGCCTGCTCGACGCCCAGATCTGTGTTCCTCAGTGCCTGTTTGCAAACCCCTGGACGAAAGCCTTCCTCAGACTAATGCTGCGCGTGCGCCCTGCGGTTTTGCAGAACGGTCGGCGGCGGTGGCGGCTACGCCGCCGAGATCGCCGCAAACTGCTGGGTCCACAACGAGGTTGCCGGCCGCCGCAGCACATCCGGTTTCACTCGTTGCGGCTACGGCGCCGCGCTTGCGTGCGATCATACCGACGATACACTTGAGTCGCATATTGCATACTAATAGATTGGATGCAAACGATTAGCAGCCTTCTAGTCTGGCTGCCATTAAACCGTCACGGGCCGCCCCCGAGGGAAGGAGTATCGCTAATGAAGATCGATACGCTCGGGCTACTGGTCGGCGTGCTGTGCGCCGTGCCGGCGGCGGCAATCGTTTGGGTCGTCGAAAAGCGT
>DATJBA010000249.1:0-4254 GCA_035515675.1 Mycobacterium sp. | reverse complement strand
TTGTTCGACGTTTTCACCGGGCCACAGATCGGTGAGGATCGCAAATCGCTGACATTCGCCCTGCGTTTCCGAGCGCCGGATCGCACGCTGACCGAAGACGACGCCAGTGCGGCACGTGATGCCGCGGTGCGACGCGCCGCTGAGGCGGTCGGTGCGGTATTGCGTGGCTAGATACCACAGCGAAAACGGCCATGGGCTGGATTCTCGTCCGAATCCTGTGCATTTCCTGGAGATTAATGGCAATTAACTGTTTACCACGCGCAAGTAAGATACTTTCTAGGTCTTCCGACAGTTTCACCACTCACCCTGCCTCGGAGGGGTTCTCACTTCGCTGAGCTTCCCTACAGCTGTGGCCAATAACGACGACGGTCTTCTTATAGAGCCGGTCGATATTACGGGTGGCACCCCGGTCGGTGGCTTGATTCTCGGCCTATTGAGCATTGGGTCCCAGCTGGCACAGGCAATCACGCCCACCACGCAGTGATTGACGGCCGGGACACCGGAGTTCGCCGGTCGGCGACCTAGTGGGCCTCGGCGGTAATGGCGGAGGCGGCGGTAACGCCGGCCTGCTGTTCGCCAGCGCCGGGGTTGGCGGTGACGGCGGTTTAGAGGTTCAGCTGCTGCTCTTCGACGCCGGCAAGCACCGAGGGCCGTCAATTCCGGATCTGCTCATTGCGGCAACTGCAGAACTCGTCGGGCTTACCGTGCTGCAGGTTGATAAGGATTTCTTGATCAGCAAACTTACCGGGCAGCTGACAGAGTGTCTCAACGTCGGATAACCCCGGCGGGTGGTACACACCGCGCCCATGATGCGCTTACAGAAGGTAAGCGTCGCGTTGGTGAACAGCGCGGCCGGCGATACTTGGTCACGAACACCAGGTGAGCGTGCAGCGCAGACACGCTTTTCTGGCCCGTCGAGAGGGCGGGCTTGTCAGTGGTCACCTCTACGGTTGTGACGTGCAGATGGGTAACGCCGATTGGCACGGGGAATCCCCGCACTTGTCAGTGCAGGGAGGACGTCAAAAGGACATGCCGATCGGCTGCGGCCGCGCCGAGACCGATCACGATCCATTCGCACGAGTGTTAATGGCGATCCCCTTGTTTTGTCGCGGCAGCCCCAGAAGGTCTTGAGTAGATGGTGGCACCGGATACGTGAAGAGCGTTTTAGAACTCCGGGGGTGACCGGGGCCACCAGGCGGCACAGCTAACAGCCCTCGTAGGGCTGGCTGTCTCTGCCGCTGCCTCGGCCACAGCGGCGCCGGCCCGGTTACGGCACCAACGGCAGGCGCCACGCCGGCGTCCCGGGGTCGAGAAACCAGAGCCGTGTCGCTGTCAGCCGCAGGATCCGCACTGCGCCGATGATCAGGATCACCGCGAGCGGCAGGTTGCCGAGGGCGGCGCTCAACAACGACACCCAAATTTGGCCCGGGCCGGCGGTCATAATGTCGAACCAGGCATCACAGATCAGCAGAACCCCCGTTGTGAACGCGGGGAGCAACACCAGCTGCCGGCGCAGCCAACCCAGCACCGCGGTAACGGCCATGAACGCGATGAGCACACAGTCGAAGCCGATCCACGTCGCCGGCCAGTTATGGGCGACATAGTTCGTGGGCAGGGTGAAGCCGAGGTAGACCATCCACGGGATCAACCCGATAGCGCCGCCCACCATCAAGGTCAACCGGTTCCGCCGCATGCGTCTCGCGATTGGTGGCGGAAACACTTCGTCAAGCGGACGCTGCAGCCGCTGAATCAAGTCCCGGCGTTCAGCTGGTGACATCGCCGCGATGCGGGCATCCGACAGCTCGGCATCGCCGTAGCCAGTCATGACTCTTGAGTATCCGCCTCGGCCGCCGCGTCGACACCGGCACTGCCAGCCCAGGACGTTTTGAGCATATGATGGTGCGGCAAAGGCATGTCAAGTTGGTGGCAAGTCGGGAATCTACCCCCCCATAACTCTGGCTCGGATCAAGAATGCCGATTGCGCGCTTCCGCTGAAGAAGTTCAACGCCGAGAAAAACAAGACCCGACTGATTAGCCGTGGCAAACCGCGCCGCGTTCACTGGTAGGTGTCACGGCCCCCACGGCGCTGAGGATGTCAGTGTTCGACCGTAGACTGAAGTCGTGTCCAGCGTCGAGCAACCTGAAGAGCCAGCCGTGCGAATCTATCCGCCTGACGAGGCAATCAAGCGCGCCCGGCCACTGCCTCCCCGCGACCGGCTGGTCATCGAGGATGTGCCCGACGAAGAGTGGGCCGCTTTCCAGGAGGCGTTGGCTGGCACATGACCAACGCCGATGGCGTGGTCGTGGACACGATGGTCATTAGCTGGCTGTTCGATGACCGCCCTAACCGGCTCGCTGATCGCTACCGGGAGTTGATCGGTCCAAGCCCGGTTCTGCTCGCGTTCCAGACCGTGATGGAACTCCGTTACGGGGCTTTGCGCGCAGGCTGGGGCCAACTACGGCGCCGACGGCTCGAACACCGCATCGCTGAGCTGACCGTCATCCAGCCCGATGACGAGATGATCACCGCCTGTGCCGACTTGCGGGTGCGGTGCGCACAGATCGGCCATGCGCTCGGCGACAAACTTCATGACGGCGACCGGTGGATTGCAGCCGCCCGTGCGGCTCGGCGTGCCACTGGTCTCCCATGACGGGCTGTTCGATGGAGCACCGGGGCTTGAGTTGATCACCGCGATCGGTGACGAATAGCAGCTTGCATGGCGAGACTGATTGCTTTGCATCCCAGGGGTTTTGATATCTATATCCGCAGATATTGACAGATAGATCGCCGCCGCGATACCCGCTGAGGACTCGACGAAGTAACCTGACCTTCGCAAAATCTTTGTGTCGACCGAGTCGCCTGTGGCCCGAACCTCGACACCCTGGAGAATCCGTGTTATCGAGATGACCTTCGGCTCGACGTTGGCTGCATCCGGAACGGATCCACAACGGCTACGCTAATCGCCGACCGTGTTTAGGGTACGTTAGGGACAGGAAAGCCTTGTTTTCGCGCGCGCGTCAATGACGTCCTATTAGGCTCTTGTTGCCTAGGTGGCCCGCCGTGAGCCCGCCGTCATGGGTCGATCGGAGACGGATATGTCGTATGTGGTCACGACGCCGGCGCAGGTACAGGCGGCGGCCCAGGAATTGGCTGGTATCCGCTCATTGTTGGCCGAGTCCAGTGCGTCGGCTGCGGCACCCACGGCCGCGGTGGTAGCTCCGGCTCAGGACGAAGTATCGGGCTTGGTCGCGGCGATGCTCAGCAACTTCGGCCAGGAATATCAAAATCTCAACGCCCAAGCGGAAGCGTTTCATGAGAACTTCGTCAACTTGCTGAACTCCGGCGCGAGTGCCTACCTCAGCACCGAGGCCGCCGCCGAGCAGAGTTTGCTGAGCGCGGTAAACGGGCCCGTGCAGGGGTTGCTCGGGCAGGCCACTAGCGGTGCCGCCGCTGCCGGCACGAGCGGTGGCCCCCTCGGCGCTGCCGCATCGAGCCTGACCACCGCGCAGGCGGCCGCCGCTGCTCAGATCATCGGTGGTGGTGCGAGCCTGTCGTCGATCCTCGGCGGAGAGAGCTCGATCCTCGGCGGTGTGAGCTCGATTCTCGGCGGTGGGACGAGCGTGCCATCGATCCTGGCCGGCGCTGGGGTGAGTGTGCCCTCGATTCTGAGCGGCACGGCCCCGATTCTGGGCGGCGGGGTGGTGAGCATGCCCTCAATGCTCACGGGTGGCGTGCTGACCCTCCCCGCGACCGTCGGCGGTGGCGAAGTCACGGTGCCCTCGATCGTCAGCGTCATAAGCCCGCTTCTCACCGGTGGCGTGGTGAGCGTGCCCTCGATCTTGGGCGGTGGCCAGGTGGCCGTGCCGTCGATTCTCACCGGTGGCGTGCCGAGCCTGCCCCCGAGCCTCGGCGGTAGTCAGGTGACCGTGCCGTCGGTCCTCACCGGTGGCGTGCTGACCCTCCCCGCGACCGTCGGCGATGGCGATGTGACCGTGCCGTCGATCGTCACCGGTGGCGTGTTGACCCTGTCCCCGGGCCTCGGCGGTGGTGAAGTGACCGTGCCCCCGATCGCCACCGGGGGCGCGCTGGGGGCTGCCGGCCGATGATCGGCGCGCACGACGACGCACGTGCTCAACCCGCTGGAGGCCGACCGTCCGCAGCTGGCCACCACGCTGCTGCCGGCATTGCTGGAAGCATTGGGGCGCAATGTATCCCGAGGTCTGGTCGATGCCGCACTGTTTGGTCTGGCGCAG
>DATJBA010000248.1:0-6317 GCA_035515675.1 Mycobacterium sp. | reverse complement strand
AACACCCAGGTGCGCGAGTCTCAGAAGTTGTTCCAAAAAATGCGTCTCAAATATTGCGTAAGTCATATTTCTGAGACGGACTCATGCCATGACTACAGCTTCCGCAAGACGCTCGCGACCCTCATCGACGAGGGTGGCCTGTGCCACGCGGTGAGAGGCACTGGCCGACGCGGCGCAGATCCGGCGGCGGCATGTAAGGACTATGCCGCTCTAGCCGCTGGCGAAGAGGTCAAGCTCCGGCTCCGGTGGGTCTTCCGACTCGGTGATCTTGAACGAAAATTGACCGTCGCATTTCAACAGATCGCCGTCTTTGGCGTACAGGTAGCTACGACCCCACCGGTGTCGGCGGCCAACTGTTGCAGCGCCTCGGCCACCGTGTCGACCATCGGAAGCGCGTGGTCGCGGTCCGCGATGCGCGTCTGGATGCGCACGGCGGGGCCATCGACGATGGCCCACCGCAGGTTAATTCTGTGGCAGGCCTCGTTGAGACGGAAAAGCCCGCGGAAACCCTGCACCCCGAGAAAGTCCAGTGCGCTGAGGTCCAGGGCCAGCGGGCGTCCGGCGGTGGTGAGATATCGAATGGTGTTGGCGAAGCGCCCGGCGTTGGAGGCGTCGATCTCCCCGGTCACGGTAACCACGATCGCTTGACCGCGGGCCTGAACTTTCCACCAGGCGATGCCGCCGTCGATGATGTATCCCGCCCCGGTGGGCAGGCCATGGGTCAAGGGGTGGAGGTGAATAGCTGTCATTGCCGGGTCCCGTCCTAGACGGCGCAGGTCACCACCTAACCACAGCAGGATGCATGGCCCGCGCACCTTTGCGTTGTCAGGCTGTGACCTCAACCCACCCCAAAAATGTAGGTCGGCGCGACTCGCGTGCGCTACGGTCATCGGTCGAACGCAGCGGTCACACCCAAGGTGAAACCCCCTGCGCTACGACTATTTTCGCCTATAGAACTGCAGCTGGCGTCGGTAAATTGTTCGTTTTTCGGACCCGCCAGCGTGGTGGCATGTTCGTTTACTGGCGCAGCGTTTCGTGTGGGCTGCGGCCGTAGGCCTGCCGGTAGGCCGCCGCGAAACGACCGGTATGGGCGAACCCCCACCGGGTGGCCACGGCGGTCACGGTGGTGGTGGCGCGGTCGGCGGCGAGCAACTCGACATGGGCCTGGTGGAGCCGCACCCGACGCAGATAGGCCATCGGCGTGGTGTGCAGGTGGCGGTGGAACATGTACTGCACCGCCCGGGGGGTGACATAGATGGCCCCGGCGATGTCGCCGACGGTGATGTCGGTATGGGCGTTGTCCTCGATGAAGGCGATCGCCCGGCGCAGCAGCACAGGAGTGGCGTCGCGCCGGTCGGTTGCCGTCGGCTCGCGCAGCGCGGTGTTGGGAAAGGCGTGCAGCACGGTCGCGGCCAGATGTTGGGCGGCGGTGGATACGATCAGCGGCGCGTTGCGGGCTTCGGGCACCGCCAGGACATGCTCGCGCAGGTAGGTGATGGTGCTGTTGAGCTGGTCGCCGGCGGCCGCCGACACCGGCCGGTGCCCCAGCAGCCGCACCGGCTCTGCCCGCCGCCCGGGTGCGGCTGCCGCGACCCGATCCAGCAAGCCCGGATCGAACATGGTCAGGTCGTAGCTGGCCTGGGACAGCCGACCCGAATACGGCAGATCCGGGGGCGTGAGAATCGTCACGTCGCCGGGAGCGAAAACATCGGGCGGCTCGCCGATGAAGTTTTCCTCGATCGTCCCCGCATGCATGCGGCACACGCAGATACGGCCCAAAGGGCGCACTTTGTAGCTCAGCGTGAAGCTGAAATCGAGTTGATCGACACTGACCGATCCCAGCCACCGGCGCACGACGCGTGACCGAGTGCGCCCGCTGTCACCTGGACGAAGGTTCATTCTGGCGTATGCCTCGCCCAGGAATTGTTCGGTGACGCCCAAGTCGTCGCTGTTGAAGACAAGATCCTCAGGCATGTGTTTCACCTGACCAGCGGCTCGCGCCCGGTAGCGCCGCACCTACTCAAAACCTATCAGCACCTATCAGCGCATCTTCGCGGCGACGACTTCGCCTAACGCCGACCGGCCTGCGACGCCGGACCAATTGCCAGGAGATGAGCCCTCGCCCGCCACCATCTCGCCCAACCAATTATCAACGACATGATACGAGTTCCAGTAGACGATGGCCATGAGGGGATACCAGTCGAGCGGGAGCCGCAAGGACACCCCCTCATGGGGGTCACAAGCGGCCGAGCACAGCGATCGTCGGGACGAATACCTGGAACACGCGGCTCACCACGCGAGTTCGCAGAGGAGGATCGCCGGATGGCTCAGCAGCTGCGACAGATGGCAGAAAGTGACTCGATGGGCAATCCCGACACACCTTCGAGCCGTCGCTCACCACTCGCGTAACCAACAAGCGCTGCCATCCCGGTCGGATCGGGGCGTGCCCTGTCTCGCCGCGCTCCTGGACTACGCCCGTCCCGGTGACGCCATCGTGGTGGCCGGAATTGACCGGCACACTCAGATCTGAAGTGCGCCGTCAGGGTTTCGAACCCCGGCCGCACACCGGGCAGGTGTCTGCGAGTGGTTGGTCCCCTGGCTTTTCCCGGTCCCTCGACGCCGCCGGCCATGCTTGTGGTGACCGATGCGACCACCCTTCTTGCCGAGCCGCACCTCGCAGTCGCACACCAGACATAGGCCGGACAAACGGGGGCAATGGCAAGGTTGTGGAGAAGACAGGCCGGGGCCGACATGTGCCGCCGCAATGCACACATCAACGTGAAAACGGAAGAGAACAATGAAGAAAGTCTTGATTACAGGGGCGGGTACTGGGTTTGGACATGAAGTGGCGATGCGACTTGCGGAAAAGGGATTCGAGGTGATCGCCGCGGTGGAGATTTACTCCCAAGTCCAGACCCTGAAGCGTCAAGCCGCTGCGCGGGGAGTCAACCTGCAAGTCGAAAAGCTTGACGTTACAGATGCTGGAGATCGCCGGAAGGCACTGGAATGGAACGTCGAGATTCTGGTGAATAACGCCGGAATCTTAGAGGGCGGATCCGTTGTGGACATCCCGGCACTCAACATGCGCAGGGAGTTCGAGGTAAATGTCATTGGTCCGCTCCTGCTGACGCAGGGAATCGCAAAACAGATGGTCAAGCGCGGCCAGGGACGAATAGTGTGGGTATCTTCGCGAGAGGGCTTGAACACCAATCCCTTCACCGGCATCTATTCGGCTTCCAAGCATGCTGTCGAAGCCATCGCAGAAACAATGAGTCTGGAGCTCCAAGAGTTCGGGATAGAGGTGGCAACCATTAACCCGGGCCCGTTCCTGACGGGTTTCAACGACCGCGGGTTCGAGACGTGGCGCAGCTGGGATGACGACGTGTCCGAACGATTATTCGATTACTCGAAGCTCGCGTTTCCTCGGGCTCAATTTGACCCCGAACCGGTGTACGTCACGATGACGGCCGTTGCCGCGGGTGAGATCGACAGTTACCGCAACCTGGAGCCGAAGTCGATGCTCGATGAGACCAAGAGGCTCATTGAAGCTCCTTGGACGAAGAAGGTGAGAGACGGTCTTGGGACTCGCCCTGCCAGCCTTCAGAAGTCCTACGAAATGAAACCCGAGACACCTGTGACTGACTAAGGAGCGGCGCATAAAGGACGCCTCCGCATCGGCGAGAGCCTAAAACAGGCCCTGAAGTGCGCCGTCAGGGTTTCGAACCCCGGACCCGCTGATTAAGAGTCAGCTGCTCTACCAACTGAGCTAACGGCGCGTCGACACGCGACAATAACAGTCTATCGATCGGCAACCAAAGCTGCCTCGGCCCACGGAGCCGCTGGGCTACAACAAGCGTTACACGCTGACGGCGGAAGCCCTCGGGCTCAGCGGTGTCGCCCGCACGCAAATGACGTTCGAGACGCATTCCCTTGACAAGCTGACCGCGGCGTACGCGCCGCCCAACGACGGCGAAGTCGTCGGTGTGGGCCAGCCGGTGGCGATCCCATTCGACGAGAAGATCCCGAACCGCCTCGCTGCTCAGCGTGAAACGACGGGGAGAATCGGTTTGGCGGTCAGCGCGGATGCTTGAGAATCTGGGCCGCGCTTATCAGGTCTGAACGCGCGTTATTTATCGACGCGATGAACTGATCCAAGTCAGCCTGGGTAGTACTCGGGCCAAACGCCGCACACATTCCGGAGGCGGTGCCGATGTCGTCTGCGGCCTGCCGGACGCGCGGAGTTATCCGTGAGTCGGGACTGGGCAACGTCGCCCGGAATGCCTCACCAGAGCCGGAGAGCTGTTGACACGCCGCGCGCGCCGCATCCCACCGCTGGTTCTGCACCCCGTTGGCCACGGCTTGCAGCGCCGATTCCATTTGTTGATCGACCGACTGGATCTTCTGCAGTTAGTTGGACGCCGCCGCATCGCCGGCGACCCCGGAGACCGTCGCCGACGGCGACGCGGTCGCCGTGTTGAAGGCACTGGCGCTAGGCCCGTTTTCCGCACTGATCGAGCGTAGGGGCTGATTTCCGGGCGGGCTTCGGTGCGCGGTTGTGTGGGGTAATCCATTGCGGGAGTCGAGTATTGGATTCTGATGGGCATGGTTGGTGGCCCTGACGGATTCGTGCGTGGCACGGCCATGTAGGGCCAAATAGTGACTCCACGACAATGCAGACACACTGAATTACACGCTTGTAATGCAGTTCTGGTCGCGATAGTGTAGGACCAACCACGAGGTCACGGGATGGGTCCTGCATCTACGTTAAGCGCCACGCCATCGTCAAGGGCGGCAAGCGCTACGTGTACCTGCGGCTGGTCGAAGCCTATCGGGATGAGCAGGGCCGGGTGCGGCATCGGGTGCTTTCCACGCTGGGCCGCGAGGACGAGCTGAAGGCGTCGGGCCAACTCGAGCAGCTGGCGGCCTCCTTCGCCAGGCTGGATCCACCGCCGGCTGGCACCCGCCGCCACGTCGGGCCGCTGCTGCTGGTGGCGCATTACCTGGCTGGGTTGGGGTTGGTGGAGCTGGTCGATGCGGCGGTGCCGATGCGGGGGCGGGCCATGCTGACTCACGGGGAGGTGATCGCGGCGCTGGTGGCCAACCGGCTGTGCGGGCCGGCGCCGCTGTATGACGTGGCGGGCTGGGCATCCAGCGCGGCGATGGCCGAACTGTTCGGCGTGCCCGCGGGATTGCTTAACGACGACCGGCTCGGCCGGGCGTTGGAGGCGCTGGCCCCGGTGGCCGAACAGATCCGCGGCGAGCTGGCCCTGGCCGCCGCGGCCCGCTGCTCGGCGGACCTGTCACGACTGCACCTGGACATGACCGCGGTCCGATTCACCGGCGGCTATGAGGGTTCGGCGTTGGTGGCCAAAGGGTGGGCCGCCGACCGCACCATCGCCCGGCAGATCAAGACCATGCAGGTGTCCACCCGCACCGGGGTGACGGTCTACTACCGGCCGCACCCGGGGGCGTCCAACGAGGCGCCATGCTTTGCCGACACCCTCGAGCGCATCCGCGTACTGGCCCCGCCCGGCGTGGTCTGTGTCATCGACTCCGGATTCGGCTACCTGGGCCGGCTGTGCGCCGCCGACGCCACCGGGCTGCGCTTTGTGGTGCCGCTACGCGCCGACACCGGCTGGGCGGACTGGTTTGCCGCCGACGTGCCCGACGGGCTGGCGGCACTGGCCGCGCTCGACCACTGCTCCAAGCGGGAACGGCGGCTACCCGAAAGCCAGCGCACCACGTGGAAAGGACTGCTGCGCGACCACCGGGTCGACGACCCCGACACCGGCCCACACCGGCTGCACATCGCCTACATCTGGTCTTCCGAGGAGGCCGCCTCGGTGGCCGAGGCCCGCCAGCGCGCCCTGGCCAGCGCCGAAGACGCGCTCACCCGCATCCGCAACGGCCTCGGGGGGCGCCACTACAAAACCAAAAAGCAGGTCGACGACCGGGTCGCCACCATCATCGGCCACCGCATCGCCGACCTGATCACCGTCACCACCGGTGTGGCCGCCGACGGTAAACCCACCATCGCCTGGCGCCGCAACCCCGACGCCATCACCAGCGCATCGGCGCTGGACGGGCTTTATGCCCTCGCCACCAACCTGCCCGACCCACCCGGCCGAAAGTTGACCACCCTCGACGTGCTCGACATGTACAAAGACCAGTGGATCGTCGAACAACGCCACCGCGACCTCAAACAAACCCTGCGCGTGCGGCCGGTCTTCCTGCACAACGACGACCGCGTCCACGCGCTCATCGCCGTCATCGGCATCGCCCTGCTCATCTACGGGCTCATCGAAGCCGACCTGCGC
>DATJBA010000247.1:0-6129 GCA_035515675.1 Mycobacterium sp. | reverse complement strand
TGATTCCTGGTCGTGAACTACCGTGAGCATGGGCGTACCTTCCCGAACCAGCGCGCCAACGCCGGCTCTTGATCAGACCAACTGGGACTTTCAGATCATCCTCGGGAAGGTGCGCCCCTTCACGTCACCAGGCCGAGGGCCCATCCACAAGTTCTGATCATTGCTCCCAGCCCACCCTTCTCGGTAGGGAACAGGTCATTGACCGGTTGGCCATAGCGGGGCAGTCCACGCTCGGCCCAATCGGCGACGGCCTCGGCCGCCCAGTCGAACACGGTCAACACGGTGCGCTGTTTGGCCGGCGACCCGCGCATGGCTTTGCCGTGGCGCACCCTCACCAGACCCCACTCGCCGAAGAACGGGGCACGAGCATTACGAGAGAAATCGACCAGTTGCAGGTGTCGGACCTCGTTGCGGCGCCCCCATCCGTAGAGGGTCTTGAATGCGATCGCGTCTCTCCATGCCGACAACGCGCCTTTGCGTCCAGCATTGAGTATTCGCTCGGGCTCCAGGTCGACCAGGTCGAAGAACTGCTGCAGTTCGGTAGGGGTGAAGGGCCGTTTCAGCGGCCTGGCGTTGTTGGCCTGAACGTGACGCGCCTTGTTGAACTCGGTGATGACCTGACAAAACACGGTTCCGAACAGTCGGCCGCAGTGTTCGTTCCAGTCGTAAGCCGGATCAGTAGCGTAGTCGAGGAACAGCTTCACATCGGTTTGATAGGCGCGCACCGTGCTATGCGCGAGGTTGCGAACACCCCGAAGATGCCCGAAGAAATCATCGGCATCGGCGGGCGTCCACTGCCACGGATAGGAACCGACGAAGTCGGCCATCCGCAACACCGACGCGATCCGGCGCCGAACGGTGTCCGAGGAGAAGTTCTGCGCCAGCTGCGCCCGGCGCCACCCGGTCAGAACATCACTGAGGAACGCGTCCGGATCCGGTCCCGCCACGCCCGTCGGCAGATACACCAGACGGCCCATCACTGCGTCCACCCGACCTTCTCATTGACTGCATATTTTGCATTCGAGATGCAAATCCTGCAATCAGAAACGACGAACACGCAGGTCAACGCCAATCTGACACCACCAGCCGTCCCGTCGAAGGCGACACAAGGCGACAGGCCTCTCACCCGATGCCACAACCTCGCATCCAACCAAATCACGCTGACACAGAACACAAGTCGCGCCGAAGCGGGGTGGTATCACGAACCGATCTATTCGCAGAACATGCGAATTACCGGGAAGCCGCCATATTCGATTCCGCCGTATTCGTGATTGGGCTTGACCCCGTTTAGCGGACACAGGGTCAGGCGGCTTGTGCCGTCTGAATGAGTCGGTCTTCGAAGTCGACCGGGCTGATCATACCGATCGACGAGTGGCGCCTGCGTCGGTCATACACACGCTCGATCCAGTCGCCGACAGCGAGCTTGGCGGCTGCCTTGGTCGGCCATATGTATCTGTCGTAGAACTCGACTTTCAGTGTGGCCCAAAATGACTCGGCCTGCGCATTGTCCCAGCACACCGCTGTGCGGCCAACCGAGCACACCAGATGGTGCTCAGCGGCGAACCGCGCCAGCTGCGCCGAGGTGTACTGGCAGCCGCGGTCGGCGTTAAGCCGAGTTCGGCTTAACGCCGATTATGTCGAGGTTTGCGTTAAGCCGAGGATTCGTGGAGATGACCTGTACTGGTGGGGGTTGCTCGCGGATTTCTCGGCTTAACGTTTCGGGCTGTGGTTAGCGTCCGTCGTACCTCTACGTCTGTGGAAGGAGACGGCTATGGGTATGACGGTCACACAGATTGGCGCGGTTGTCGTTGCGGAGTTGCGTGCGGCTGGCTATATGGAGTCGACCATCGCTCAGTACACGAAGACGATCCGGGCGCTGTCTGAGTTCGCCTCGGAGCGTGGGTATTCCGTCGGGTTGGGCGCTGAGTTCGCGTCGATGACGATCAGTACGCGCACTGGTCGGTTCAGCGCGCAGCGCCGGTTCGATTACCGGCGTTTGGTGGGCGTGTTCGATTCGTATGTGCGTACCGGCCGGGTGGAGCTTTCGGTTCGAGGACGCGGCGGCGGGGGACCACGGCCGCGTGGGAGCGGCTTTGTCGAGTTGGACGCCGCCTGGGAAGCGGAGATGGACCGGCGCGGCCTGGCGTCGGCCACACGCGCTGCTTACGGGCGGGTCGCGCGCAGCTACCTTGTGTTCCTGGAAGAACGCGGGATCGCTGAGCTTGGCGGGGCCGATGGCGCCAGTGTATTGGCGTTTTTGGAGTCCTTGCTGGGCAGGTGGGCCAAGTCGTCGCTGTTTTGGGTGGTGTCGAACTTTCGCCCGTTCCTGAAGTTCACCGGTCGCCGCGAATTGGTCGACGCGGTGAATCTGGCTGGCGTCAAGCGTTTCCACGCGATTATCCCTGTCCTGAGTGATGACGATGTGGAGCTGGTCGTACAGGCATGCGCGTCGGGGGCTGTGAGCGCGCGGGACGCGGCGATCACACTGCTCGCGCTCACGACGGGATTGCGAGCCTGCGACATCGTCGGACTGCGCGTGGGAGATGTCGACTGGCGTGGACACACGATCGGGATCGTGCAGCGCAAGACGGGCAACCCGCTGACGCTGACGCTGCCGCTGCTGGTGATGGGCAAGCTCGCTGACTATGTGCTCGACGAGCGGCCCGGCTCGGGCGATGATCACCTGTTCCTGCGCTCGGTGGCCCCGCATACCCGGCTGGCTGATCACGCGTCAGTGCACAGGGTGACCGTTGAGACATTCCGGAAAGCGGGAGTGGCCGATGCCAAGGCGGGGACCCGCTTGCTGCGCCACAACGCCGTATCCCGGCTGCTGGCTGCGGCGGTCCCGCTTCCGACAATCTCGGCCGTGCTCGGCCACGCCAGCCAGGAATCGACGAACCTCTACATGAGCGTCGACCGGCAGCGTCTGATCGAATGCGTACTCCCGGTTCCAGAATGCGTGCGGCCATGAGCAGCCATGGTTTCACCAGCGCATTCGCTCCCGAGCTGGAGGCGTATCTGGCGTTCAAGGCGAGCATGGGGTTCTTCGGCACATCCCGCATCTGGTACCTGAGAAGGTTCGACGCCTACTGCAACGAACACAACCGCACCGTGTTCGACAAGGACACCGTCGAAGGATGGGTCAGCGTCCAGCTGGAAAACTCGGGCCGCTACCGGTCCTGGCTGTCCTACGTCCGCGACTTCGGCCGGTGGCTGAACACGAACCGGGCCAACGACGCCTATGTGCTCTCCGAATGCTGGAAGGCCCCGTTCGTTGCCCCTCGCCCCTACCTGTTGGCCCGGCGTGAGATCGAGTTATTCTTCGCCGCCGCAGCGCAGATCCAGTCGCAATCCCCGTGGCGATGGCAGGCGGTCGCGTTCTTCACGCTGATGCACTCGTGCGGGCTCAGAACCGGCGAAACCCGCGCCCTGCAGACCGGACAGGTCGACCTCGATGCCGGGCACATCGACATCGTCTGGTCCAAAGGCAATCGCAGCCGCAGGCTGCCGTTGACTGATCCGGTCATCGAGATCCTCAACACCTGCGACCTAACATCGCGAGCACACTTCGCCTCGCGTCGGATGTTCTTTGTCTCCGCCACCGGCAACCAGGTCACCGCAGCAGCAGTCGGGAAGATGTTCGGCCGCATCTGGGACCAGGCTGCACTGCCCCGGCCCGTGGCCGGCCAGCAGCCGCGACCATACGACTTCCGGCACCATTTCGCCTACGCCAACATCCAACGATGGATGTTGCAGGGCAACGACGTCGCTGCGATGCTGCCCTACCTGTCCCGCTACATGGGCCACGCGACCTTTGAGAGCACTTACTACTACGTTCACACCTCGCCTGACTTCATGGACGCCTACGCCCAGGTCACCCGGAAGAGCCAGTCACTGCTGCCGGAGGTCGGATTCCAATGAGACGCGACCCACAAACCGGCGCCCCCGACCTCTTCACATTCGCTCGCGACTTTCTCCACGCCTACATGCCCAAGACCAGGGGACTCTCACCGAAGACCATCGAGGCTTACCGGATCAGCCTCGAGTGCTTCCTGGGCTATCTCGCCGAAACCGAGCATGTGGAACGCGACCGAGTCACCTTCGACCACTTCGATCGCCAGCACCTAAAAGGATGGTTGACCTGGATGGCCGATCAGCGACACTACGCGCCCAAGACGGTCATGTTGCGCCTCAGCGCCGTCAAGGCGTTCCTGGCCTACGCAGCCCAGGAAGACCTCACCCTCGTCGCGCTCAGCCAAGCCGCGAAGGCCCTCAAAGCCCCGGCTCACCCCAGGACGCCCATCGAGTACTTCACCGAACCCCAAACCCGGGCGATCCTTTCCGCGTTCACTGGGGCAACGACGAAGTCGCGCAGAAACCGGATGCTGCTCATCCTGCTCTATGACACCGCTGCGCGCGTGGGTGAGATCACCGGCCTAACTCTGCAGGACCTCTGCCTGACCGAGCCCGGCCACGTCACCCTCACCGGCAAGGGGAACAGGACTCGCATCGTGCCGCTCACCGAGAAGACCAGCGACCATCTGCGCGTCTACCTCGCCGAGTTCCATCCCGATGCCGCGAAACTCCCCGCGACACGGCCGGTCTTCTACAGCCTGCGCCACGGACGACCTGCCGAACTGTCAGCCGACACGATATCGGCCGTGCTCAAGCAAGCCGCCGCAGCTGCGCGCAACGAGTGTCCCTCGGTCCCCAAGAACATCCATTGCCATATGCTGCGCAAAACCAAAGCCATGGACCTCTACCAGCAGGGCATCCCGCTGCCGGTCATCATGCGCCTTCTCGGCCACGAAAACGCCTCCACCACAGCAGCGTTCTACGCCTTCGCAACCCTGGACATGATGCGACAAGCCATCAACGCAGCCACCCCCGCAATCAATGCCCATGCGATCGATCCGCTCACCGAAGACAAACTCCAAGCCCTCTACAGTCTGCGATAGCAGCCGAAACGTTAAGCCGAGAAATCCGCGAGCAACCCCCACCAGTACAGGTCATCTCCACAAATCCTCGGCTTAACGCAAACCTCGACATAATCGGCGTGCAGGATCACCTGCTCGGCCAGCGCCCCGCGCATCGCCACAGCCATCTCCAGCGCGGCCTGGACCAGATCGGTGTGCATGTGCTCGTCGATGGCCCAGCCGATCACGCGGCGCGAGCAGCCGTCACGCACCGCGCATAGATAAAGCCAGCCCTCACCGGTGCCCAGGTAGGTGATATCGCTGGTCCACACCCGGTTCAGCACCCCGGTGTCAAACCGGCGCCTCACCAGGTCTTTGGGCACCGCGGCAGCCGGATCGACCACCGTGGTGGCCGGCGCAAATCGACGGGGGCTGATCCCCGCCAATCCTTGGCGGCGCAGCGAGGCCGCCACCGTCTTACGCGACACCTGCTCACCGTCAGCGCGTAGGTCGGCCAGGATGGTGGTGATGCCGGCGCAGTCGCGGCAGATGTCTTGTCCGGTGGGAGAGCGTCCGGGCAGGAGGCGCTCTGCGCCGCAGAACGCGCACTGGCCGTAGGTGCGGGCGGCGGTGGTAAAGCATGGGCCGCAGATCGGCCCTTCTGGCCAGTGCGCCCGAATCTTGGGGACCAGGTTGTGGCATCTGCCGCATTCGCGGTCGCCGGTGCTGCGGGGACGACCGCGTCCGCGCGGTTCAGTCATCGGAGACGATCCGGGCCTTCACCGGCCGATAGGCATTGAGCAGGGGCACGTCGGTGGGTGAGTTCACGACCTTGGTGCGGGTTTGGCGCGTGTCGGTGGCGGTGTAGGTGATCAGGTCACCCGCTTCGATACCGAAGATGTCACACAGTGCGACCAGGACTTTGAACGAGATCCGGTCGGGTTCTTGCCCGACGATGCGGTAGATCTGCGATTCGGAGAGCGTGATGCCCCGCTCGCGCAGGGGACCGACCAGATCGCGGCTGTTCTTCATGCCGGCGCGGGCCATGTGCTCCCGCACCCGCCAGTGATATTGAATCTCTCGTCTCATCACGACTCCTTTCGCGTCGCCCCGCCCAAGCGGGCATTACTGCGAGCCAGGGTCGCACTCAGGACACGTTCGAGCTCGCGGGCGCGGTAGTCCGGTGCGGCCAGGGTGTAGATGGAGGTGGTCG
>DATJBA010000246.1:0-6645 GCA_035515675.1 Mycobacterium sp. | reverse complement strand
TCGACGATGTAGCGCTTGAGCAGCCAGAACCAGATGACCGCGAGCACCGCGTAGACGAGGGTGAAGGTCACCAGAGAGATGATGACCACGCCGGAAGCGTGGTGGGAGACGGCTTCGCCGACGGTGAGCCGCACCTGCTGGTCGCCGGTCGGGTTCGGCGCGACAATCCAGGGCTGACGGCCCATCTCGGTGAACACCCATCCGGCGATGTTGGCCAAAAACGGTGCGGGAATGGCCACCAGCGCCAGCCAGGAGAACCATCGCTGATCGGGGATCCGGCCACCGCGGGTGAGCCACAACGCAACCAGCGCGAACAGCACCGGAATCACCAGCAGCCCGATCATCGCGCGAAATGACCAGTAGGTGACGAACAGGTTGGGCCGGTAGTCATTTGGCCCGAATCGGTGTTGGTAGTCCTGCTGGATGTTGCGTACTCCTTGCAGCGTCACATTGGTGAATCGGCTATCGGCGAGGAACGGCAGTACGTAGGGCACCTCGATCACACGTGTAATGCTTTGGCAGTTGTTGTGCGTGCCGACCGTCAGTATGGAGAAATCCGGATCTGTCTGGGTGTCGCACAGCGATTCCGCCGACGCCATTTTCATCGGTTGCTGCTTGAACATCAGCTTGGCCTGCTGGTCACCGGTGAAAAACAAGCCGACCGCGGCCACCAGCGCAACCCAACATCCCAGGACGGCCGCCGGGCGAAACATGGTGCGGGCATCTGACTCGGCGGCCGGGGTGGCCGATGCGGGATTACGGGAACGGACCATCCACCACGCGCTGACCGCGGCGACGAATGTCGCAGCGGTCAGCAACGAAGCGATCACAGTATGTGAAAACGCAGCTCGCGCAGTGATATTGGAGAGCAACGCGGCGATGCTGTGCAACTCGGCACGCCGGGTCGCGGGATTGTAGCGGGCACCGACTGGGTGCTGCATGAACGAGTTGGCCACGATGATGAAGAACGCGGACACGTTGACAGCGATCGCGACAATCCAGATGCACGCCAGGTGTACCAGCCGGGGCAGCCGGGTCCAGCCGAAGATCCACAACCCGATGAAGGTGGATTCGAAGAAGAAGGCGGCCAGGCCTTCCATTGCCAGCGGCGCGCCGAAGATGTCGCCGACGAACCGCGAGTACTCGCTCCAATTCATGCCGAACTGAAATTCCTGGACGATCCCGGTCGCCACGCCGATCGCGAAGTTGATCAGGAACAACTTGCCGAAGAATTTGGTGAGGCGATACCACGCGGTGTTACCGGTGACCACCCACACCGTCTGCATGACGGCGAGCAGGGGAGCCAAACCGATGGTGAGCGGCACGAAAATGAAGTGGTAGACGGTAGTGATACCGAACTGCCACCGCGAAATGTCGACGACATTCATCTGTCATCTCCCGAAAGTACGCAAGCCAATAACAGCTACGACGAAGTGTAGTAAGTGATTTGGGCCAGCGCTACTGCCATTACTGCGTCGGCCCTAAACGCCGAGCGTTTGAGACGCCTTGCGGATGCCGAACGACGACACGATTTCGAACACGCCGATGACCACGAACCAGACGCCGACCACGATCGCCAGGATGGCAATCGACGCGAACGGCGACGCCAACACGACGATGCCGGCGAGCAGGCTGATCACACCGACGAAAATCGCCCATCCTCGTCCTGGCAGATTCGGATCGCTGATGGCCGAAACCGTCGTGGCGACGCCGCGGAAGATGAACCCGATGCCAATCCAGATGGCCAGCAAAAGGACTGCGATGCGCGGGTCGGTACCGAAATGGCGAAACGCCAGCACGGCCAGGATCAGCGACGCTGCCCCGCTGATGAACAACAAGATCCGGCTCCCCGCCGAAACATGCAGGGCGAACGCGAACATGACCTCCGCGATACCGGTGATCAGCAGGTAAACGCCGAAGGCGATGGCGGCGGCCAGGATGGATATTCCCGGCCACGCCAATATTAGGACGCCGAGGATCACCGACAGAATTCCCGATAGCAGCGCGGATTTCCACAGGTGCGGCAATAAGCTTGGAACAGGAGTGGTTTGCATGGCCGCAGTCTGACACAAACACCGGCTTCGGTATAGGGCATTCCGGGTCAGACGTGGGCCGTGTGCGACTCCTCGGCAAGGAGGTCGCCAGACTGCTCGGCTGCCTTGCGGCCGATCAGATACCACGTGCGCATGAGGCCTTTTCCCTTGACTTCGATGCGGCCGCGCTCCCGCAGCACAAACTCGTCTTTGAGGCGCTCGTAGACCGCCTCGGGCACTTGAATCCGCCCCACCGAGTCGGTGGATTCCATTCGGGACGCGACATTGACCGCGTCGCCCCACACGTCGTAGAAGAACCGGCGAGAACCCACGACACCTGCAACCACCGGCCCGGTGGCCAGGCCGACCCGCAGCGGTACTGGGTGGCCGTGCGGATCTTTTAGTCCGGCTGCAACATCGGCCATGTCGAGCGCAAAGTCTGCAAGCGCCTGGACGTGGTCGGGCCGTGGCTGCGGAACCCCGCTGACCACCATGTAGGAGTCGCCGCTGACTTTGATTTTCTCCAGTCCGTGCTTGTCCACCAGCGCGTCGAACGCGCTGTACACGTGGTTCAGAAACCGCACCAGGTCGGCCGGCGCTGAGCTGCTGGCGCGCTCGGTGAAGCCTGCGATGTCGGCGAACAAGACGGAGGCCTCGTCGTATTTGTCGGCGATGACGTTTCGCTCGGGCTCTTTGAGTCGCTCGGCAATGCTGGCCGGCAATATGTTGGCCAGCAGGGCCTCGGATCGCTCGTACTGGGCTTCCATGACCGCCTCGGCGCGCGCGGTATCACGCAGGGCGAACCACACCGTCACCACCACCATCACGACGGCGGAGATCGCCGTGACGACAAAGCCTGCCGACTGGACCCAGGCCGGCTGGAGTCCGGTGTCGCGCGGGACCAGAAACTCCAGGGCAATGATCAGGCCCGCGGCGACAGCCGCCAGTGCTGACGCCAACACGATGTGTTCGATTCCCAGCAGCAGTACCACCAGGCAGGCCGCCACCAGGAAGAAGAACTGAGCTCCTGAACCGGTGCCCGCGTCCCAGCAGCTGACGAAGAGTGAGAGATAGGCCGCGCCGATAAACGTAAGCGGCGCAACCAATTCCCCGAAGCGGTGCAGCCAGGGAACGATCGCGAAAACCATCGCCGCGCCGACATTGATCGAGCTGATCTGCCAGGACCAGGTTCCGGTGACGATTTGCACGAGCACAAAGGTGGCGCTTACCAAAACGGCCAGCCACGCGGTGATGGTGAGCACCCGAGCCCGGCGCGCGGCGGTGTCGGCGTAGTGCTGAGTGCGTTCCCGGGTTTGAGCCCGCACCGCAGCTACACAGTCCGGGCGCTTCGGCGAGCCATCTGACCGTCTCGGTGGGGCACCGCATTTCTTGGCCGCCACGATCAAAGCCTAACCGCTGAGCTCGGTGTTCACCCAGCGCGGCGGTCAAATTCGCGGTTACTGGCATGGTTCGCCGCTCGGTGCCCTCGGTGGGATTCGAACCCACACTGGACGGGTTTTGAGTCCGTTTCCTCTGCCAGTTGGGATACGAGGGCTTTTAGAGAGGGGGTCCGGCCTCCTACCTTAGAGGAGCCTCCCACCTTAGAGGATCGGTGTGGTCGCCGGTTCTCAGCGCCCCCGAGGTCGCTGGTTGCTGCCGCTCACGACACAATGGCGGTCATGACAGGCCGCACGACCGACACCGACGCCGCTGTGCCGCGCCGGGTCCTGATCGCGGAAGACGAAGCGCTCATCCGACTGGACCTGGCAGAGATGCTGCGAGAGGAGGGTTACGAAATCGTCGGCGAGGCTAGCGACGGCCAGGAAGCCGTCGAACTGGCCGAGCGCCATACGCCCGACCTGGTGATCATGGATGTGAAGATGCCGCGCCGGGACGGGATCGACGCAGCGTCGGAGATAGCCAGCAAACGCATCGCGCCGATCGTGGTGCTGACCGCGTTCAGCCAGCGTGACCTGGTCGAGCGTGCCCGCGACGCCGGGGCGATGGCCTACCTGGTGAAGCCCTTCACCATCAGCGACCTGATCCCCGCCATCGAATTGGCCGTCAGCCGGTTCAGCGAAATAAAGGCACTGGAACGCGAAGTGGCGACGCTTTCCGACCGGCTGGAGACCCGCAAGCTTGTGGAACGCGCCAAAGGCCTGCTGCAGGCTAAACAAGGCATGACCGAGCCCGAGGCGTTCAAGTGGATTCAGCGTGCCGCCATGGACCGGCGGACCACCATGAAGCGGGTGGCCGAAGTCGTGCTGGAAACGCTTGACACGCCCAAAGACGCGTCGTCGTCCGGGTAGGTCCGCGCCGTCCGCCGTGAGGCATACGCCTAACCCGCGATGCGGAATCGCTTGATGCGGGACGTCATCCCGGACACCAGTTCCACGTGACTGCGTGGCACATGCAGGTGTGCGGCAAGTAATCGCATGACGGCTTCGTTGGCCCTGCCGTCAGCGGCCGGTTCAGGCACGTAAATCGTTAGCCCGCCATCGGGGCCGACCTCGACCAGGGGTCCTTTGCGGCTCCCGGGTTTGACCTTGACGACGACGGTTCGGGCTTCCGCCATAGTCAGCGTGCCACGATCACCGACGAGCCATGCCCGAACAGGCCCTGGTTGGCGGTGACGCCGACTGTGACGTTCTCCACCTGCCGGCCGGTGGCCTGGCCGCGCAGCTGCCAGGTCAGCTCGCAGACCTGAGCGATCGCCTGGGCGGGGATGGCCTCGCCGAAGCACGCCAGCCCACCCGACGGGTTGACCGGGATCCTGCCGCCGAGTGTGGTCGCACCGCTGCGCAGCAGCGCCTCGGCTTCACCCTTGGCGCACAGCCCCAGGTGTTCGTACCAGTCGAGTTCCAGCGCGGTGGACAGGTCGTAGACCTCGGCCAGGCTGAGGTCCTCGGGCCCGATGCCCGCCTCGGCATAAGCCGCATCGAGGATCTGGTCCTTGAACACCCGGTCCGGTGCGGGCACCGCGGCGGTGGAATCCGTTGCGATGTCAGGTAATTCGGGCAGGTGCTGGGGGTAGCGCGGGGTCACCGTGCTGACCGCGCGCACCGACGGCACCCCGTTGAGTGAGCCGAGATGCTCGCGGGCGAACTTCGCGCTGGCCACCACCAATGCCGCCGCACCGTCGGAGGTGGCGCAGATGTCCAGCAGCCGCAACGGATCGGCCACCACCGGGCTGGCGAGCACGTCCTCGACCGACGTCTCCTTGCGGAACCGGGCGTTCGGATTCTGCAGGCCATGCCGCGAGTTCTTCACCTTCACCTGGGCGAAATCCTCGTGCGTGGCGCCATACAGGTCCATCCGTCGCCGCGCGAGCAGCGCGAAGTACACCGGGTTGCTGGCCCCGATCAGGTGGAACCGCTGCCAGTCGGGATCGTTGCGGAGCTCGCCCCCGACAGGGGCAAAGAATCCCTTCGGCGTGGTGTCGGCGCCGATCACCAGCGCCACGTCGCAGAACCCGGCCAGGATCTGAGCCCGCGCGCTCTGCAGCGCCTGCGAACCGCTGGCGCACGCGGCATAGCTCGAACTCACCGGCACGCCGTTCCAGCCGAGTTTCTGCGCGAACGTCGCGCCGGCGACGAACCCCGGATACCCGTTGCGGATGGTGTCCGCCCCGGCCACCAGTTGGATCTGACGCCAGTCCAGGCCGGCTTCCTTCAGCGCGGCGCGGGCGGCGGCCACCCCGTATTCGGTGAAGTCGGTGCCCCATTTGCCCCACGGGTGCATTCCGGCGCCGAGGATGTAGAGCGGTTCGGGCGTACTCACGCGATCCTCCACGCGTACACGACGCGCTCGACGTCGTCGTCGTCGGTGAAGAGCTGCATGGTGGTCAACTCCATCTCCATGCCGACCTTCAAGTCGGCGGCCAGCGTGCCTTCGACCACCTTGCCCAGCACGATCAGTCCCTCGTCGGCCAGCTCCACCGCGGCGATGGCGAACGGCTCAAAAGGGTCTGGGGAGGGGTAGGGTGGGGGCGGCGCGTAGCGGTTTTCGGTGTAGCTCCACAGCGTTCCCCGCGTCGACAACGCGACTGACTCGAGTGTGTCGCCGGCGCAGGCCGGATTGGGGCAGTTATTCGCCCGGGGCGGAAAGACGTAGGTACCGCACTGCGGGCACTTGCTGCCGATAAGATGCGGGGTGCCGGCGTCATCGGTGGCGAACCATCCATCGATCGCCGGTTTTTGGCGGGTGACCTCTGGCACCGGGTCAGCGTACCCAGCGGAAGCGCAAAACTGAAACGTGTTGCAGTTCTGCCGCCAGGTCGGTTGGGCGCGCATACCTCGTCGGCGGGTTGGTGGCTGTTGGGGTGTTGGCCGGTGTTGGTTATGGTCGTCGGTCTGTCGGTAGCCCGAGGTAGTATTCGAACATGAGTTCGGGTGGCCGGGAGGCGATCACGGCGGCCTTTGATGCCCTGGACGCCGCGGTGGACACGGTGGCCGGGCTGGACTTCGACGCGTTGACCACCCGGGAGTGGTTGGTGTTGGTGGAGCGCTGTGAGCGGGTGCGCCGGCGCCTGCCGGCCATCGAGCATCCGCTGATCAATCACCTGGCCCGCCAGGCCACCCCGGAGGAGCTGGGCGGCAAGCTTTCCCATGCG
>DATJBA010000245.1:0-21006 GCA_035515675.1 Mycobacterium sp. | reverse complement strand
GCGAAGGAGCGCAGCGACTCCAAATACTCTCTCGCCTGCGCCGGCGTGAGCTCGCCAAGCAGGAACACCCGCAGAAGTTGAGCGCTGCGAAATGGCGGGTCGTCCTGCGGTGAGGCCATCCACCGATGCAACTCCGTGCGGCCAGCGTCGGTGATCGCATACTCCTTGCGGCCGCGGGGCCCGACCTCGGACAGCTTGATCAGCCCGGCGTCGGCCAGCTTGCCCAGCTCGCCGTAGAGCTGACTTTGGGTGGCCGGCCACACGTGGGCCATCGATTCCTGAAACCTCTTCAGCAGGTCATACCCGCTGGCGGGACGCTGGGCGAGCAGCCCCAACGCGGCATGTCGCAAACTCACGACTACAGCCTAACACTCCACTATTGACATGTCATCTAAGACATGACAATCTAGACATGTCATAACAGGAATGTCATCAATGGGTACACCAGGAGGCCATCGTGACCCAGCCAGCCGAGACCGTCGTCCCGTTCTTCCGCACCGGCAACTACGCCCCGGTCAGCGACGAATTGACCGCGTTCGACCTGCCCGTGGACGGCACCATCCCGCCCGAACTCAACGGCTGGTACCTGCGCAACGGTCCCAACCCGCGACGGGCCACCGCGCATTGGTTTACCGGCGACGGCATGATCCATGGCGTGCGGCTGGAGAACGGGCGGGCGGCGTGGTACCGCAACCGCTGGGTGCGCACCGACAGCTTCGACCACCCCGCCCCGCTGTACAACCCCGACGGCAGCCGCAACTTGCGTGGCGGCGTCGCCAACACCCACGTCGTCCGCCACGCCGGCAAGACGCTGGCACTGCTGGAGTCGTCGCTGCCGTACGAGATCACCACCGAGCTGGAGACTTTGGGCGTCTACGACTTCGGCGGCCAATTGGTCGACTCGATGACCGCCCATCCCAAGATCTGCCCCACCACCGGCGAATTGCACTTTTTCGGCTACGGCAGCCTCACCCGCCCCCACGTCACCTATCACCGCGCGGACGTCTCGGGCAAGCTGACGATCAACCGGGGCGTCGACGTGCCGGCGCTGACGATGATGCACGATTTCGCACTAACCGCCGAGCATGTGATCTTCATGGACCTGCCGATCGTGTTCAAACCCGAGCTCGCGATGAAGGGCAGAAGCGACATGCCCTACCGCTGGGATGACAACTACGGCGCGCGGCTGGGCGTGCTGCGCCGCGACGACCCCTACGGTCCGATCCGCTGGTTCGACATCGACCCCTGCTACGTCTTCCATGTCGCCAACGCGTATGACGCAAAAGGGGACCACGGCAATTCAATCGCGCTGGACGCCGTCCGCTACCCCGAGCTGTGGCGCGACAATGCGCAGTGGCATACCAACAACGGCTTCGGCGCCGAGGGTGTGATGTGGCGCTGGACCATCGATCTGGCACACGGCACGGTCCACGAGCACCAACTCGACGACCGCGGAGCGGAGTTTCCCCGCATCGACGACCGCCGCGTCGGGCTGCCCGCCCGGTATGCCGTCACCGTCGGCAGCCAAGACGGCGTTGCGCCCGTGCCACGCGGCGGCAGCCTGGTTCGGTACGACCTGGACCGGGGCACCGCCGAGGAGCATCTCTTCGACAGTGATGGCACACCGGGCGCACCCGGCGAGGCGGTGTTCGTCCCGGCCGGGCCCGGGGCCGACGAGCTCGCCGGCTGGTACCTGTCCTACGTGTACGACCCGGTGCGCAACGGCAGCGACCTGGTCATCATCGACGCGTCGAGCTTCACCGGTAAACCCGTTGCCCACGTGCACCTACCGCAACGCGTACCGCACGGATTCCACGGTAACTGGATCACCGACTGACCAAGCCGGGCTGGGGTGACTTCAAGGCGGCCTGCCCAAAACCAGCGACCCGGAGTGCAAACGCACCTCGCCCGACGCGGGCAGGCATTCAGCCAGGGATACCTGTCGACGCAAGAATACGACACCCGACTGCAGCAGGCCTGGCAAGCTGACACCGCCGGAGCGCTGGATCGTCTGCTCACCGACCTGCCGATCGACCGAATTAACAGGCGAGACCCCCGCCGACGGGCGCGACGCATCGCCGCGGCCCGACGGGGCCTCGCGATTCATTTCGTCGCATGGCTTGCGATGTCCTTGACCGTCGTCGGCAGCTGGTTGGCGGTTGCCCTCACCGTCGGAGCCTGGTACTTCTGGCCGATCTGGCCCATACTCGGCGGCGGCATCGGCATCGTCTCCCACGCCGTGCCGGTCCGCCCCTATGTGCGCAGCCACCACAGCGCGGATTAGTTAGCGGGCTCGGCGTGCGGGCTTACCGCCGCCTTAGAGGTTGCCCAGCCCGAGCACGAGTATGAAGCAACCCGCCGCCGCCACCAAGACTGCGACGTCCCGGTGGCTACGAGACCGGAGCCGCGTATGCAGCGCAGCCATGAATGCGCAGGTCTTCTTCGGCGCTGCCAGGTAACTGATGAGGGGGACCTCCGCCACCGTGAACGCCACGAGGTTAAACGCGAAAAGAGCTTGCACCTGCACCACCGGTGCGGCGTGGGCGGCAAGAATGGCAGCCATCGAGCCCATGTAGTTGGCGGAAGGTAACGCGGCTCCCAGCCCGCTAACCCCGGCGACATACAGTGAGTCGCCTTGCAGGAAATGTCGCGCACGCTCAGTCAGCTTCTGCAGGCCACTCGGCGGTGTCCGTTCTAGCAGGGCAACGCCACCATTGCCGCCGACCGCTGCGTTCGTTGGGGCTCGGCGGACGAGCTTGCGGAGCGAGACGTTTGTGGCCAGCACAACGGCGATAAGTAGGGCGACGAGCCCCGTCGCGACCTGAACCTTCGCCACGGTGAAGTGTCCGACCAACGGTGTGGCCCTGAGGATGAAAAGCACGGCCAGACCCACGCCGGCACCCATTGTGAAACCACCGCACAAGAACACGAGCAGTTGCAAAAGCGGGCGTCGCCTGCTGAGCAGAAGAACCACCAAACCGAGCCGTATCGGTTCGAAGATCACCGAGCTCGCCAGTATCAGCACGGTGGTCCACATGCTGGGGAACCGTACCTCACCTGCCCGGCGCTGGGCCGGAACTGTTCGCAATAAAGCCGTACGCCCTGCTCAGGCTCGTGGAATGCAGTTTCTCAGAACCTTCTGTAACGAAGACGTAGCGGACGCACAGGTTACGTTAACCTCCCGTCCGTCAAGCGGACCCGTTATGCTATCCGCTTCCGCAATACCATTCGTGGCTGGAGAAATCCCCCGAGGGAGGTGAACATGCCGGTTCGGTTCCGGCCGTTACTGGAGTCTTCTCAACAGATTTCGTGGAGTAATGTGACCACGCCTAGCCAAAGGTTAATTGCGGGTGCGCGCGCTGGCGGGCTCCGTGGCGACAGTGCGAACGGTGCCAGTCGCCGACCAGAAGCATCTGCTCGGCGGGCCGCTCAGCTCGACCTATGCCGGAGCCGAAGAGCGTGCAGGAGGATTCAGTGTTTGGCATAACAACGCTCCACGACTGGACGCCGGATCCAGGCCCTGTCGTCTGCTGGCACGCGTCACCCGCGGCGAGTGCCAAAGCCCGGCAAGCGCCGGTCAGTCCGGTGCCGCCCAGCTATCAGCAAGCCCAACATCTTCGGCGTTATTGCGATCACGCAGCGCGAGGTCTCGATATGTCGCGCCTAATGATATTCACCTGGGATGTGCCAGGCCGCTGCGACGTCCGCACCATGAATTATGCGATCAATGCGCACCTTCGTCGGCACGACACTTACCACAGTTGGTTTGAGTACCAGGATGCGCAACACATCGTTCGCCACACCATCGTCGACCCTGCCGATATCGAACTCGTTCCGATTGAGCATGGGGGTATGACGTCGGCGGACTTGCGCGATCACATATCAACGCTGCAACCGCTGCAGTGGGATTGTTTCCTCTTCGGGGTTATTCAGAGCAACGACCACTTCACTTTCTATGCGAGTATTGCTCATCTTTGTGTCGACCCAATGATTGTTGGTGTCCTGTTCACCGAGATCCATGTGATGTACGGCGTCCTTGTGGGAGGCGACGCGCCGCTCGAGCTGCCGGAGGCAGGCCGGTACGGCGATTACTGTCTCCGACAACGCGAGGACATGGCTGCTTTGACCTTGGACTCCCCTCAGGTGCGCGGGTGGATCGAGTTCGCCACGAATAACGGTGGAACCCTTCCTTACTTCTCGTTGCCGCTCGGTGATTTATCGGTGCCCTATGCCGGCAAACTGCTCACCGATACGCTGCTGGACGAACAACAGACGGAGCGATTCGAGGCCGCCTGCGTCGCGGCGGGCGCCCGTTTCAGCGGCGGCGTCTTCGGCTGCGCCGCCCTCACGGAACGTCAGTTGACCGGTGCTGAAACATTTTCCGTACTCACCACTATTGATACACGTAGTACGCCAACAGAACTCATGACGACGGGCTGGTTCACCGGCTTGGTTCCGATTACCGTCCCCGTCACCGCAGGGCTTTTCGAGGATGTGACCCGTGAGGCGCAAACTGCCTTCGATTTGGGCAGAGACCTGGCGACCGTACCGTTTGATCGCGTATTGGAATTGGCGCCTCCCGAGGTGGGGCTTGGGAGGCCACGGCCCGGGAATTTCGTGATGTCGTTCCTGGATGCAAGCATTGCGCCGCTTTCTACTGTCGCTAACTCCGATTTGAATTTCCGGATCTACGACGAAGGAAGGGTTTCCCATCAAGTTTCGATGTGGGTGAATCGGTTCGACCATGAGACCACGGTGACGGTGTTGTTCCCCGACAACCCGATCGCCCGCGAATCTGTTGCCCGCTACATCGAGGCCATGAAATCCATGTATGTCCGTGTCGCCTGCGGCAGGCGTAGCCGCACTTTTGCGCACTCGGCTGCACTCGCTAACCGCGCTGACTTAGCAGCTCGTCCAGCAGGGCGGTGAACTCGTCCGGGCGCGCCGGCGTGAACGCGGGGCTAGGCCAGGTCCCCGGTATGTCCAAGGTGATCAACGTTGACTTGAACGGCCGGTGCACGTCCAGGGGCAGCCAGCGGCGCAAGTCCGAGCTGCCCCAGATGCGAAACCGGTGCACGAGCAGGCCCAGCCCCTCGGCTTTGTACCCACGGATCGTGTCCAGCGCGATGACCTTCGATGTGCCGGAGGGAAAGTGGTAGCGGCGCAGCGTAATCGCCGCGCGATCCAGCTGCGCCAGGCCGTCGTCGTAAGTTTCGCTCATGCCCGCGAGCTTCGCAGCTGGTGGCCCCGCGAGGTCAGGCAGCGGCCGTCGTCCAATCGCCACTGCCACCCATGCAGGTTGCAGGTCAACGTGTTGCCCTCGACCAGACCGAATTTCGACAGGTCGGCTTTGAGATGAGGGCAACGGCGCTGAATCTCCCAGCCATCCAGCGTGACCGACGCGGAGTCATCGTGGGTCTCGGCGAACCACCCGTCGGCGTAGGCGATCCGTTCATCGGTCAGGCACTTGAAGAATGTGTACAGGTATTCGTTGTAGCCGCCGACCCGCCATGCCTTGAAACGGGTTGACAAGAAGATGGTGTTGACCCAGTCCGGTTCGTGATCGCGCAGCACGGTGCGGACCAACTCCGGCGCGATAGCGAATCCGTAGCGGACTTTTTCATCGGGAATCCGTTCGCGCACCGCTCGTTTCGGAAAGTCCAGGATAACGGTCTCAGGGCCGATCACCAGTTCGACGGGGTAGCCGATGCCGTCGCAGATCTCGTCGCTTTGCAGCATGATCGGCTCGAACAGCACCCGCAGCTGGTCCAGCAGCGGCTCGCCGGTGGCGGGGGCCCAGCTCGCGCGCTCTGCGGCTAACACGGGCGCCATCCGGTCGGCATAGTCGGCGATATAGGCCGACTTGCCGGTGGTGAAGATGGCTTCGAGTCCCCCGCAGGGTACTCCCCCGCGAGCGGGTGGGGTCCCCGCTCTGCAGGGGAGTACTCCCACCCTCTGGGGGCGTGCCCCCAGCTCGGCGGGTAGTGGATGGCTCAGCGAATTCAGTGTCGCGCCAGTGAAGTCCGCGGTCGACCCGGGGATCATCAGCAGGCCGCCGTCGTGCCCGTGCGTGCGCATCTCGTCCAGGAACACCATTTGGTCGGGAAAGATGTTGGCCGGATCGCCGCGGTCGTCGTTGAGGTGGCGCAACTCGGGGTCCAAAAAGCACGGCGGCCCCGCCGACGGAACCACCCAGCGTGCCCCCACCTGGGCGATGTACTGGCGAGCGCGGTCCATCCCCCGCTGCCGTTTCTGGATGCCGAACGACTCCTTGGCGCGGGCCGGCATGTCGTAGACCATCGGGTACCAGATCGCACCGGAGTACTGCAGCATGTGCACGTCGACGTGTCCGAACTCGGAGGTCAGCACATCCAGATCGACCGGCCGGGCATCGTTCATGTTGAAAACCGTTGTTGCGCCGTCGGAAACCGCCAGTGCTGAATCGCCCATCGGGCCGTCGGCAGGTGCCCGCAGGGCGATGACCATGACGTCGAGGTCGCCCTTGGGTCCGCTGATCCGGTGCTTGACCGAGTCGGTGGTCTCGAAGAACCGGTGAAACCCTAGCTTCTGTAACTCATTTCGCAGGTCGGGCACCGGGAAGTCGGGCAGCAGTACCAGCGCGTCCTTGTTGACGTGCTCGTCCAGATTCTTCGCGTCGAAGTGGTCCTTGTGCAGGTGCGAGACATACAAGTAGTCGCAGTCGCCCAACCTGTCCCAGTCCAGCATGCTGTTGTCTGGAAACGGGAACCAGGACGCGAAGTAGGCCGGATTGACCCAGGGGTCGCAAAGGATGCTGCCTACCTGGGTCTCGATCAGAAATCCCGCGTGGCCTACGCTCGTGACCTGCACAAATCCCTTTCTGGGCCTTTGCGGCCTCGCCGCGTTAACGGCTGTTCAGCCCCCGAGCTTAGCGCGAGGCGGCACCTTCGGCCCGCTACAGCCGCCGGCGTCCGCGTTAGTCACCGTCTCTTTTCGGCACTTCAGGCGGCTCACAGCCGGGAGCACTAGTCTGAATGGCTGTGGAACCGGTATACGGGACTGTCATTCAGCTTGCCCGCTTAATCTGGCGCATACAGGGCCTGAAGACCACTGTCACAGGTGTCGAGAACTTACCGAAAAGCGGTGGTGCGGTGATCGCGATCAACCACACCGGCTACCTCGACTTCACCTTCGCGGGTTTCCCCGCCTACAAGCAGGGCCTTAGGCGCAAGGTGCGGTTCATGGCCAAGCAGGAGGTGTTCGACCACAAGATCACCGGGCCGATCATGCGCAGCCTGCGGCACATCTCGGTAAACCGGCAAGACGGGGCCGCGTCCTACGAAGCCGGGGTCAGGATGTTGAAGGACGGTGAACTCGTCGGCGTCTACCCCGAAGCCACGATCAGCCGCAGCTTCGAGATCAAGGAGTTCAAGACGGGAGCCGCCCGGATGGCGGTCGAGGCCGGGGTGCCGATCGTTCCGGTGATCGTCTGGGGTGCGCAGCGGATCTGGACCAAGGACCACCCCAAGAAGCTGTTTCGCCCCAAGGTGCCGATCACGGTGCTGGTCGGCGAACCGATCGAGCCAACCCTGAGCATCGCCGAACTGAACGGTCTGCTGCACTCACGGATGCAACATTTGCTGGAACGGGCGCAAGAATTGTACGGACCGCATCCGGCCGGAGAGTTCTGGGTGCCGCACCGGCTGGGCGGTGGCGCTCCATCGTTAGCCGAGGCAGCCCGCCTGGACGCCGAGGAGGCAGCCGTGCGGGCGGCCCGCCGCGCTCAAGCCGCAGGGGCGCCAGAGCAGTAACCGATGGTGGAACCAACCTTCCGCACTCTCGAGATCCTGGCCCAGCTGGTCGTGCTGGCCAGCGGAAGCCGGATCACCTACGGCGGCGAGGAGAACATCCCCGACCGGGGCGGTGCCGTGATCGCGATCAACCACACCAGCTATGTCGACTTTCTGCCTGCCGCGCTGGCGGTGCGTCGCCGGCACCGTCGGCTTAGATTCATGATCAAAGCAGAGATGCAACAGGTGAAGGTGGTCAATTTCCTGATCAAGCACACCCGTACCATTCCGGTGGACCGCGGCGCCGGGGCGGATGCCTATGCGGTGGCCGTGCAGTGGCTGCGCGAGGGAGAGCTGGTCGGGGTCTATCCGGAGGCCACGATCAGCCGCAGCTTCGAGCTCAAGGAATTCAAGACGGGGGCCGCCCGGATGGCCAGGCAAGCCGACGTGCCGATCCTGCCGGTGATCGTCTGGGGTGCGCAACGGATCTGGACCAAGGACCACCCACGACACATAGGCCGCGACAAGGTGCCGATCACGGTGCAGGTGGGCACATCCGTGCATGCCGCCAAAGACATCGCGGCCACCGACGTCGCGCTGCGCGAGTCGATGACCACGCTGCTGTACCAGGTGCAACAGCGCTATCCGCACCCGGCCGGGGCGTACTGGGTGCCGCACCGGCTGGGCGGCGGCGCGCCGACTTTGGCCGAAGCGGCTCAGATAGAAGCCGACGAGGCCGCTGCGAAGGCCGCCGGTCGTACCCCGCGCCAGTCGCGGTAGGGGAGAGAAGGAGAAGACATGGCAGATTCGTTTTACCGGTTTGGCGAGTTGATCGTTCCGCCGCTCGTCGCGATGAACGGAACAAAGTTCACGTTCGACGGCCTCGAGAACATTCCTGCGCGCGGCGGTGCCTTACTTGCTCAGAACCACACCAGCTACCTGGACTGGCTGCCACCGTTGTTCGCCGCACGTGAGCGGGGTCGGCGGATGTATTTCATGATCAAGGCCGAAATGGCGGATGTGAAGGCGGTCGACTACGTGATCAGGCACGCCAGGCTCATTCCGGTGGACCGCAGGAAGGGGCACGACGCTCTGGCTGTGGCCGTGCAGCGGCTGCGCGAGGGCGAACTCATCGGGATGCATCCCGAGGCCACCATCAGCCGCAGTTTCGAACTCAGGCAATTCAAGACCGGGGCAGCGCGGATGGCGCTGGAGGCGCAGGTGCCAATAATTCCTCTGATTGTCTGGGGTGCACATCGGATCTGGCCCAAAGATCATCCAAAGAAGCTGTTCCGCAACAAAGTTCCGATCACCGTGGCCGCCGGCCGGCCGGTGCTGCCGCGAGGCACCGCCGAGCAACTCACCTCCGAGCTACGCGAAGCGATGAATGCCTTGCTGTACCGGGTTCAGGAGCAGTATCCGCATCCTCAGGGCGAGCACTGGGTGCCGCGGCGGCTGGGCGGCAGCGCGCCGAGCCAGGAAGATTCCAGGGCGATCCGGCTGGCCGAATTGCAACAGCGGGTTCAGAAGTACGGTAGCGACGGGGTGACGCCACCCGGGCAGACCCAAAGCGGACTGCATTGACGACACCGGCTGGCTGCGAAGGCGGATCGTCTCGATGACTTTGCCGGCGCTCATCGCTTGCGACGTCGACGGCACGTTATTCGACGAAAACGAAACCATTACCCCGCGCACCCGTGACGCGGTACGTACCGCGGTCGCCGCTGGTGCGTACTTCATCGTGGCAACGGGCCGCCCGCCGCGGTGGATACGCCCCGTCGTCGAGGCACTCGGGTTCGCGCCGATGGCGGTGTGCGCCAACGGTGCCGTCATCTACGACTCCGCAACCGATCGGGTGGTGTCCGCGCGTACACTGCCCGTCGACACCCTGGCCGAATTGGCCGAGCTCGCGACTCGTGTCATCCCGGGCGCGGGGCTGGCCGTCGAGCGGATCGGCGAGCGCGCCCATGACACGGCGACTCCCCAGTTCATCAGCTCGCCGGGCTATGAGCACGCGTGGCTGAACCCGGACAACACCGAGGTGTCGATCGAAGACCTGCTCAGCGCGCCGGCGATCAAGCTGCTGATCCGCCAGACTGGCGCCCGCAGCGCGGATATGGTCGCCGAACTGGCTAAGCACGTCGGCATCGAGGGCGATATCACCTACTCCACCAACAATGGGCTCGTGGAGATCGTGCCGCTGGGAATCAGCAAGGCCACCGGCGTGGAAGAGATCGCCAAACCGCTGGAGATCATCAGCGACGACGTGGTGGCGTTCGGCGACATGCCCAACGACATTCCGATGCTGCTGTGGGCCGGTCATGGCGTGGCGATGGGTAATGCACATCCCGACGTGCTGGCCGCCGCCGACGAGGTCACCGCGCCCAACAGCGACGACGGGGTTGGACGGGTGCTGGAACGCTGGTGGCTTTAAAGCGTGTCGAGGCTAGGCGGCCCCCGGGTGAGCTGGTAGCGAGAAGTGTTCGGGCGGCACCGTCGGGCCGCTCGGGGATTGTGTCGACAACGGCGTCGTGATCCCGTCAACGACTTCGGTGACGTTTCCGGTGAGCCGCTCGTAGTTCAAGGTTCCATGCTGGAAGTTCTGCGTGATCTGCAGGGGCTCTTGTATTTCCGCGCTGGTCGGCAGCCCGAGCGGACCACGTTCGTAGCTCAGCGAGGCCCAGGCATCGTAGATCGCGCCGGTGATCGGCTCTGCGCCGATCTCGGGCGACCAGTACATCGCGCCCTTGGCGAAGGTGACATAGCGGGCATTACCCTCCGCGCTGTCTTCCGGTGAGGTCGGTGCGCCCAGAACGCTGTTCATGCCACCGATCGCCTGCCAGTGTTCGTAGATCGCGCCGCCCTGCAACGCCTTGATCAACTCCTCGGGTGGATCATTGAAATGCGATGCGATATCCCGGATTTCGTCCATCAGCGCATACGCTGCATTGCCCGGGCAGTCGGTGTTTCCGACGTCGCGGTGGGTGAAAATGGTGGGCAACGTCGCTATGGCGCCGGCCGGAAAGGTGGTGTAATGGCTACCGGCTGAGTCCAGTGCCACCGTGCCCTTGGGGTCGACTCCGTCCATCGCCAGCCGCCAGCCGAGCAGCTGGCCCACGGTTCGGAGCTGGATCGGTGTCGGCGGTACATCGTCAAAGTTGCCGATCATCGCCACGCCCCAGGTGTTGCGGTTGAATCCGCCGGTGTGGAAACCCTCGACCGCTTTGGTGAGTCCTCCGGCACTGCCCTCGAATACCTGGCCGTATTTGTCGACCAGCGCGTTGTAGCCGATGTCGCACCAGCCCAGGGTCTTGCTGTGGTAGGTGTAGATGGCCTTGACGATCTCGGCTGATTCCAGCGGAGAGTAGTCATTGCTACCCGCGGTGTGGTGGACGACTGCGGCGCGAATCCCGTTGTCGTACTGCGGAGTTCCGCATCGCAAGGACTCGTCGGCGCCCCAATCCGCTCGGCTGATGATGCTGGGCGGCTGGCCGGGCATCATGACCCCGGATGGCGGTGTCCAATGCGTTTTGGCTGGCGCTTGCGGCGGGGAGATGAGGATCGCGGAGATGTTCTGACCGAAGGGCTGTTCCTTGGACACCGGCTTATATCCCAGACCGTCTTTGTTTGGCGGGACGCTCGGTCGCGCCGGGGGCGGTCCCCCGCGAGCGGGTGGGGTCCCCGCTTCGCTGGGGAGTGCCCCCAGGGTCACCGGCGCATCGATCGGGCGGGTGAGCGCGATCTGGACGGTCGTGGTGATGCCGACGAACACCGGATCTGTGCTGCGGGGCCCCTCGATTGGACCAGCCGGCCGGGCCGACCCAGCCAGCCCGTCGCTACCCGCCGGGCTGATGTCGGACGCTGCTGTTTCATACTCGGTCTGATACCAGGGCCCCCACGAACCATCGGGCCGCCTTGCACGCACTCGGGTGGACGTGCCGGCCAGGTCGCCGGTGAGCGCGACCAACGAAAACGGGGTGTCCTGGGTGAGTTCGCGAACCGTGACGCCGCCTCCGAGCCCGATCAGCGGCTGCTCGGCGAGTTGGGTGTCGCGAGGCCGCGGCGGGTCGTGAGCGCCGCGATCGCGTGTCGCGTCGGCCACCCACGAGACGATGACGACCGTCGCCGCGATGGCGGTGAGTAACATCGTTGGCGCGCGACTGCGGGACGACACCAGCTGATGTTACGTGTGTTTCTATTGTTATTTATGAGGCGACACGATAGTTGTGTGCAGAAAGTCCCCGAAAACCTGTTCGACGGCACCGCAGAGATTTAGTTGCCGGGCAGGTTGCTAAGTGCGGAATCCCATGCGCGACTCTGCGGTGCCGTCAGGTGACAGGTTCTCCGAGGCTCTAGACGGGAGGCAGCGCTGGCGCTGCTGCCGCCGGCAGGGCACCAGCGGCAGCCGGCGCAGCGGCACCTGGCAGGGCACCAGCGGCACCCGGCAGGGCACCAGCGGCACCCGGCAGGGCACCAGCGGCACCTGGCAGGGCACCAGCGGCACCCGGCAGGGCACCAGCGGCACCTGGCAGGGCACCCGGCAGGGCACCAGCGGCGCCCGGTAACCCACCAGCGCCGCCCTGCTGGACGCCTTGCATGATCGCTGGCATCAACACGCCTTTGAGCAGGTCGATGGCCTGACTGGCGCCCAACTGGTTGGCCGCTTGCATCACGTCGTTGACGAGCCCGCCGCCGCCGCCATTACCGCCGCCGCCATTACCGCCGCCGCCCCCGATCGGCGAACCGCCGCCCATCGTCGACGGATCGCCGAGGATCGGGTAGGTGCCGTCGGCACCCGGGTCCAATCCAGCCGGCGCGGTGATCGGTACCTCGTTGGCACCGCCGACCGGGCTCAGGCCCGGCGTGATTCCAGCCGGGCTGGTCAGACCTGGGTTGGAAAGTGCCGGGTTGGTCAGGCCCGCACCCGGCGTCGTCGCCAGCGCACCGGGCGAGGTGAGCCCGGGTGTCCCGGGCGTCAGGCCCGGACTGGTCAGACCTGGACTGGTCAGACCTGGGCTCATCAGACCCGGGGTGGTCAGACCCGGACTGGTGAGACCCGGGGTGCCCAGGCCCGGACTCCCTAACCCTGGACTGGTCAGGCCCGAGGCACCGGTGTTGCTCCCGCCGCTCAGGGCGGGTATTGGCGGGAAGTTGATCCCGAACTGCGACAGGCCCTGGGAGAGCGCGGACACCAGAGTGTTGGGCAGGTCGGTTATCACCGAGGCCTGTTTGAATTCGTGGTGCTCGGGCGGCTTGCTGCCCGAGGTCGATTCGTAAACAAGGAAGTATGCGCAAGGACTTGCGACTGCCAGGGCGGCGACCGCGCTCATGGCTGTCGAAAGCTTGCGTCGGCGTCGGTTCGGCACGGAAGTCTCCTCAATCTGGACTGTGTGTTGTGTCGGCGTGTCCTGCCCGTCCTATCCGGCAGGAAGCACACAGAGTCGATGGTACGGCTGAGATAGCTGTGACTAGAGTGGCGATACTGAATCGTGAGGCAATTGCGACCTTGGCCGTCACCGCGGATCCGGGGCCTCCCAAGGCCGTCGTTGCCTGGCCGAACCCCGACTTCCCAGGCTCGCCACATGGGTTAGGCCCGCGCGGTCAGATACCCTAAGCAACCGATGACCGCTCGTTTCGACCTCCTCGTCGTCGGCTCTGGATTCTTCGGCCTGACCATTGCGGAGCGCGTGGCGACCCAACTCGGCAACCGCGTGCTCGTCGTCGAACGGCGCCCGCATATCGGTGGCAACGCGTATTCCGAAGCCGAGCCGCAGACCGGCATCGAGGTCCACAAATACGGCGCCCACCTATTCCACACCTCTAATAAGAGGGTCTGGGATTACGTGCGGCAGTTCACCGAGTTCACCGACTACCGGCACCGGGTGTTCGCGATGCACAACGGCCAGGCCTACCAATTCCCGATGGGTCTGGGTCTGGTGTCGCAGTTCTTCGGCAAGTACTTCACTCCCTCCGAAGCGCGGCAACTGATCGCCGAGCAAGCCGCCGAGATCGACACCGCGGACGCGCAAAACCTCGAGGAGAAGGCCATCTCGCTGATCGGCCGGCCGCTCTACGAGGCGTTCGTCAAGGGGTACACCGCCAAGCAGTGGCAGACCGACCCCAAGGAACTTCCGGCGGCCAACATCACCCGGCTGCCGGTGCGCTACACCTTCGACAACCGATACTTCGGCGACACCTATGAAGGTCTGCCGGTCGACGGTTACACGGCGTGGCTGGAGAAAATGGCCGCCGATGACCGCATCGAGGTCAGGCTGAACACCGACTGGTTCGACGTGCGCGACCAATTGCGCCGAGAATCCCCGTCAGCTCCCGTCATTTATACCGGCCCACTGGACCGCTACTTCGACTACGCCGAAGGCCAGCTCGGCTGGCGCACCCTGGACTTCGAGGTGGAAGTGCTACCCATCGGGGACTTTCAGGGCACGGCGGTGATGAACTACAACGATCTCGACGTGCCCTACACCCGCATCCATGAATTCCGCCACTTTCACCCCGAGCGCGACTACCCGACCGACAAGACGGTGATCATGCGGGAGTATTCCCGGTTCGCCGAAGACGACGATGAACCCTACTATCCGATCAACACCGAGGCCGACCGCGCCCTGTTGGCCTCCTATCGAGCGAGGGCGAAGTCCGAGACCGTGTCATCGAAGGTACTTTTCGGCGGCCGGCTGGGCACCTACCAGTATCTGGATATGCATATGGCCATTGCCAGCGCACTGAACATGTACGAAAACATCCTCGCGCCGCACCTGCGTGACGGCACCCCCCTGATTCAAGAGGAAGGCGCGTGCGGATGACTGCCGTGAGCCTGCTGGCCCGAATAATCCTGCCGCGTCCGGGTGAGCCCCTCGACGTGCGCAAGTTGTACCTGGAGGAGTCGACCAGCAACGCCCGGCGCGCGCATGCGACAACCCACACCTCGCTGCAGATCGGTGCGGAGTCCGAGGTGTCGTTCGCCACCTACTTCAACGCATTCCCGGCGAGCTACTGGCGCCGCTGGACGATCTGCAAGTCGGTGGTACTGCGCGTCGAGGTGACCGGGGCCGGACGCGTCGACGTCTACCGCACCAAAGCCACCGGTGCGCGCATCTTCGTCGAGGGCCGGCAGTTCGACGGCGCCGGGGATCAGCCCCAGGTGGTCGAGGTCGAGGTGGGACTGCAGCCGTTCGAGGACGGCGGCTGGATCTGGTTCGACATCACCACCGACACCAAGGTCAGCCTGCTCAGCGGCGGCTGGTACGCGACCGAACCCGCTCCGGGCAAAGCCAACATCGCCGTCGGCATCCCGACTTTCAACCGCCCCGCGGACTGCGCCAATGCGCTGGCCGCGCTCACCGCAGACCCCTTGGTGGACGAGGTGATCGGCGCGGTAATCGTGCCCGATCAGGGCGTCCGCAAGGTGCGCGATCATCCGGACTTCCGCGCCGCGGCGGCCCGGCTGGGCAATCGGCTCTCCATCTGTGACCAGCCCAACCTAGGCGGCTCCGGCGGCTACAGCCGGGTGATGCACGAGGCGCTGAAAAACACCGATTGCCAACAGATTCTGTTCATGGACGACGACATCCGCATCGAGCCGGACTCGATTCTGCGGGTGTTGGCGATGCACCGGTTCGCCAGGAGCCCGATGCTGGTAGGCGGCCAGATGCTCAACCTACAGGAGCCGTCGCACCTGCACATCATGGGCGAAGTCGTGAACCGGTCGAACTTCATGTGGACCGCAGCGCCGCACGCCGAATACGACCACGACTTCGCCGAGTATCCGTTGAATGACAAGAATCCCAAAAGCAAGCTGCTGCACCGCCGCATCGATGTCGACTACAACGGTTGGTGGACGTGCATGATCCCCCGGCAGGTCGCCGAAGAGCTGGGACAGCCGCTGCCGCTGTTCATCAAATGGGACGATGCCGACTATGGTCTGCGGGCCGCCGAGCACGGTTATCCGACGGTTACCCTGCCCGGCGCGGCGATCTGGCACATGGCCTGGAGCGACAAGGACGACGCCATCGACTGGCAGGCCTACTTCCATCTGCGCAACCGGCTGGTGGTGGCGGCGATGCACTGGGACGGCGACGTCACCGGCCTGGTCCGCAGCCACCTCAAGGCAACGCTGAAACACCTTGCCTGCCTTGAATATTCAACGGTGGCGATCCAGAACAAGGCCATCGACGACTTCCTCGCCGGCCCCGAGCACATCTTCTCGATCCTGGAAACGGCGCTGGCCGAAGTGCACCGCATGCGTAAGGAATACCCGGACGCGGTCGTCCTGCCGGCGGCGAGCGAGCTGCCGCCGCCGTTGCGCATAAGCAAGGCGATGAAACCACCGGCGAACCCGCTGTCCATCGGCTACCGGCTGGCCCGCGGGATATTGCACAACCTCAAGGTCGCCGACCCGGCCCACCACGAGCGCCCGGAGTTCAACGTGCCGACCCAGGACGCGCGCTGGTTCCGGTTGTGCACCGTCGACGGTGTCACCGTCACGACCGCCGACGGGTGCGGCGTGGTCTACCGCCAACGCAACCGGCGCAAGATGTTCTCACTGCTGCTTTCCTCGCTGCGCCGTCAGCGCCGGCTGGCGAGCCGGTTCGACGAGATGCGTCGGCTGTACCGGGAAGCGTTGCCGGTGCTGTCCAGCAAGCAGAAATGGGAGATGGCGTTGTCCCCCGCAAGCGGGTGGTACCCCCAGCCAGCAGCGGGCAACGAGCCAGAGCATGCCTGAATCGGCGGCTCCGCGCGGCGAAGTGGCCGCGCTGGTGGTCGTTCAGTCGGCACTGGTTGACCGCCCGGGTGTGCTGAGCGCGGCGCGAGGACTATCCCATTTCGGGGAACACAGCATTGGCTGGCTGGCGGTGGCATTGCTCGGTGCGGTACTGATGCCGCGACGTCGCCGGGATTGGCTGGTCGTTGGGGCCAGCGCGTTCGCCGCGCACGCGGTCGCTGTGTTGGTCAAGCGGCTGGTGCGGCGCGAACGGCCGAATCATCCGGCCGTCGCGGTGCATGTCGGCACACCCAGCCAGCTCAGTTTCCCGTCGGCGCATGCCACTTCCACCACGGCCGCGGCCATCCTGATGGGCCGGACGACCGGGTTGCCGCTGCCCGCGGTCTTGGTACCCCCGATGGCGCTGTCGCGGATACTGCTGGGGGTGCACTATCCCAGTGACGTGGCCTTCGGCGTGGCACTCGGCGCCGCCGTCGCGCGCCTTGCACTCTGGCTTGATGGAAAGCGTGCGCCCGATGGAGGTCGGGATGGAGGTGTGCCGAATGAGTGAAGACGTGGTGATCGGACCTCCGGCCAACCCGATTGTCGGGGTGGTCAAGGCGATCCGCCCGCGGCAATGGGTGAAGAACGTAATCGTGTTAGCCGCGCCGCTGGCGGCGTTGGGCGGCCCCGTGCGCTACGACTACGCCGAGGTGCTGACCAAAGCGGCCGTGGCGTTCCTGGTGTTTTGCCTGGCGGCCTCGTCGATATACCTGGTCAACGACGCGCGCGACGTCCATGCCGACCGTGAGCACCCCACCAAGCGATTCCGGCCGATCGCGGCCGGCGTGGTGCCCGAGTGGCTGGCCTACACCCTGGCGGCGGTGCAGGGGGTGGCTTCGCTGGCGATCTCCTGGCTGCTGACCCCGAATCTGGCGCTGGTGATGGCCGTCTACCTCGGCATGCAGCTGGCATACTGCTTCGGCCTGAAGCACCAAGCGGTGATGGACATCTGCATCGTGTCGTCGGGATTTTTGCTCCGGGCCATCGCCGGGGGTGCGGCCACCGATATCCCGCTGTCGCAATGGTTTTTGCTGTTCGTCGCGTTCGGGTCGCTGTTCATGGTGGCCGGCAAGCGCTACGCCGAGTTGCAAGTCGCCGAGCGTACCGGCGCGGCGATCCGCAAGGCGCTGGAAAGCTACACCAGCACTTATCTGCGGTTCGTCTGGACGTTGTCGGCCACCGCTGTGGTGGTGTGTTACGGGCTGTGGGCGTTCGAGCGTGACCGCCATTCGGGGTGTTGGTTCGCGGTGTCGATGGTCCCGTTCACCATTGCGATCCTGCGCTACGCGGTAGACGTCGACGGCGGGCTGGCCGGGGAACCCGAGGACATCGCGCTGCGCGACCGTGTGTTGCAGCTGCTGGCGCTGGCGTGGATCGCAACAGTCGGAGCCGCCGTTGCCTTCGGCTAGCCCCCAACTGAAGGCCCTTACGGTGGGGGTGATGCACCGCCGGCCGGTGGTGAACCGGGTCGGTCGGCCGGTGTTCCCGTACCACACCGTGGTGCGGGTCAGCCTGTGGACCAGCGTGGCGGTGGTGGGCGTGTTGTTCGCCTGGGGGAGTTGGCAGAGACGCTGGATCGCCGACGACGGACTGATCGTGCTGCGCACGGTGCGCAATTTGCTGGCCGGCAACGGGCCGGTTTTCAATCAGGGCGAGCGGGTGGAAGCGAACACCTCCACCGCGTGGACCTATCTGATGTACGCGGGAAGCTGGGTCGGCGGGCCGATGCGCATGGAATACGTGGCGTTGGCGCTGGCTCTGGTGCTTTCGGTGCTGGGCGTGGCGCTGCTCATGCTGGGCACCGGCCGCCTGTACGCACCCAGCTTGCGGGGACGCAGGGCGATCATGCTGCCCACCGGGGCGCTGGTCTACATCGCGCTGCCGCCGTCGCGTGATTTCGCCACGTCCGGCCTGGAGAGCGGGTTGACGCTGGCCTATCTGGGGTTGCTGTGGTGGATGATGGTGTGCTGGGGGCAGCCGGTGCGGAACCGTCCGGATAACCAGGTGTTCATCGGTGCGCTGGCGTTCGTCGCGGGGTTCAGCGTTCTGGTTCGGCCCGAGCTGGCGCTGATGGGCGGGCTGGCGCTGATCATGATGCTGATCGCGGCCCGGACTCGGCGGCGTCGCGTGCTGATCGTGCTGGCCGGGGGATTTCTGCCGGTGGCCTACGAGATCTTCCGGATGGGTTACTACGGCCTGCTGGTGCCCGGTACCGCCCTGGCCAAGGACGCGGCTGGTGACAAGTGGTCCCAGGGCATGATCTATCTTTCGAACTTCACCGCACCCTACGCGGTCTGGGTGCCGGTGGTGCTCCTCGTGCCACTGGGACTGCTGTTGATGGCGACACGCCGCCGTCCGTCTTTCCTGCGCCCTCTGGAGGCCCCCAATTACGGTCGGGTGGCTCGGGCGGTGCAAAGCCCGCCCGCAGTGGTGGCCTTTGTCCTCGTGAGCGGACTGCTGCAGGCGCTGTACTGGATTCGGCAAGGCGGCGACTTCATGCACGGGCGGGTGTTGCTGGCACCGCTATTTTGTTTGCTGGCTCCGGTGGCCGTCATCCCGGTGGCGATTCCCGACGGGAAGGACTTTTCGCGGGAAACCGGTTATTGGCTGGCCGGTGCCGCCAGCTTGCTCTGGCTGGGAGTCGCGGGCTGGTCGCTGTGGGCAGCAAACTCCCCGGGGATGGGCGACGACGCCACCCACGTCACCTATTCCGGAATCGTCGATGAGCGACGCTTCTACGCGCAGGCCACCGGCCACGCACATCCGCTGACCGCCGCCGACTATCTGGATTATCCGAGGATGGCTGCGGTCCTGACCGCGCTCGACAACACTCCGGACGGGGCGTTGTTGCTGCCGTCTGGCAATTACACACAGTGGGACCTGGTACCGATGATGCAGCCGCCTCCATCTACGGCGGGGCCGGCGCCGGGAAGCGCCCCGAACAGCAAGACGCCCCAAAAGCCGCAGCACGCAGTGTTTTTCACCAACCTTGGCATGCTGGGCATGAACGTCGGGCTTGATGTCAGGGTGATCGACCAAATCGGGCTGGCAAACCCGATCGCCCAACACACGGAGCGGGTGAAACACGGCCGGATCGGGCATGACAAGAACCTCTTCCCGGACTGGGTGATCGCCGACGGCCCCTGGGTCAAGGTATATCCGGGTATTCCGCGCTACCTGGACGCGAACTGGGTCGCCCAGGCGGTAGCGGCCCTGCAATGCCCCGAGACCCAGGCGGTGCTCAGCTCGGTGCGCGCCCCGATGACCTTGCATCGCTTCGTCGCCAACGTCCTTCATTCCTTCGAATTCACCCAATACCAAATCGATCGTGTTCCGCTCTACGAGCTCGCCAGGTGTGGGCTCCCGGTGCCCGAGGCGGGGTCGCCGCCCCCTCGCGGGTGAGCGCTCAGCCGAATGATTTTCGACAGATCTGAAAACCAATCACCTTCCTCCTGGCCCCAAACATTGATAGCAACATCACATTTAAGCCCCCCGCCAGCTGACAACGACGGTCAAGCACATGCGGAAACGCGATTTTGTACGCACGTGTTCGGCCTGAAAATCGCTGGGAACGATGGCCGAATGAAGGTTTGTGCGGCCCGCTCGATGCGAGCGGACGGCCGAAGGTGTGGTTGACTACGGGCACCGCTGCGCCCCAAGCGCATGCGGACCGACGTAATCGAGGATGCGCCCAGGCGAAGGATGCGCCGAAAGGATGAGGAAGCAAGGATGACGCTTGTTGACAGGTTTCGCGGCGCCGTGGCAGGTATGCCGCGCCGGCTCATGGTCGGGGCCATGGGCGCGGCCCTGCTGTCGGGTCTGGTCGGCGCCGTGGGGGGCTCGGCGACCGCTGGGGCGTTCTCCCGCCCGGGTCTGCCGGTGGAGTACCTGGAGGTTCCCTCCGCGGATATGGGCCGCGATATCAAGATCCAGTTCCAAAGCGGTGGCGCCAACTCGCCCGCGGTGTACCTGCTCGACGGTTTGCGCGCGCAGGACGACTACAACGGCTGGGACATCAACACCCCGGCGTTCGAGTGGTATTACCAGTCGGGCCTCTCGGTCGTCATGCCGGTCGGCGGGCAGTCCAGCTTCTACTCCGACTGGTACAAGCCCGCCTGCGGTAAGGCCGGCTGCGCCACCTACAAGTGGGAAACCTTCCTGACCAGCGAGCTGCCGGCGTACCTGCAGAGCAACAAGCAGGTCAAGCCGAACGGCAGCGCCGCGGTCGGTCTGTCAATGGCCGGGTCGTCAGCGCTGACCTTGGCGGCCTACCACCCCGACCAGTTCATTTACGCCGGCTCGCTGTCGGCGCTACTGGACCCGTCCCAGGAGATGGGGCCGTCGCTGATCGGCTTGGCCATGGGCGACGCCGGCGGCTACAAGACCGCGGACATGTGGGGACCGAAGGAGGACCCCGCGTGGGCGCGCAATGACCCGTCGCTGCAGGTCGGGAAG
>DATJBA010000244.1:0-2724 GCA_035515675.1 Mycobacterium sp. | reverse complement strand
ACGTCGAATGTTGATCGGACACATGACTGTATGTCGAGATGCCTTGGCCGCGTGCAAAATAGCGCGACAGGTGCCGAGCGGTGATCGATTTGCCCTTCACCGGGAACCGCTGCCCGTCCGAGGACGACAAGGTGCCGGCCCCGAACGCCTGCGCGTACGGCAACCGGTGGTGGTAGTTGACGATCGCGGCGTTCGCCGCAGCCAGCGTCTCGGGACGGAAGTACCATTCGGCGGTCCAAGCCAGCACGTCGTAGGACACGCCAGCGGATTCGGCTATCGCAACCAACCCCATGTTTGTGGATTCGGCGATGAGCACGTAGAGCAGGTTGCGTTTCAACTCCGGCGAGCGGGCCACCTTCCCGCCCGCATGGACCAGATGGTCGGTGAATCCGGTCCGGGCATCGAGTTCGACCAGCGCCGCCGCGATCGGCAGGTGGGGCAGCATCGCCGCCAGCTCGTCGCACAGCATCTCGACCTCGGCAGGCACGTCCTCGGCGGGCAGCCGCGGGATGATCAGCTCCCCGTCGTCGCCGAGCCGCACGTGGCCGACCTCGCCGGTCGCGAGCTGTGTGTCTAGATCCGCCAGCGCGGTGTGCAGCTCCTGGTCGGCTTGCGCCAACGCATCGGCTGCACACACCGGTTTCCCGACGACGCGGCAGAAGTCCGCCCGCCGCGGTTCCCACTGCTCGGCGGTGAGCAGGAACGAGATCGGGTCGGCGTAGCGACGCGACCCGGGCACGTGGATGTCGCCCGCGCGCAGCCCGTCGCGCAGCGCCATCAGCACGCACAACTCCCAATAGTGCCGGTAGGCGGTGACGTCGCCGGTCTCCGATGCCGCGGTCAGGTAGCCGGCCCACCGGGTGGGCACGAACCCGGTCGGCGCATCCGCCGGCACCTTGCGCGCCCCGGTGGCGTACAGCTCGCTCAACACCGACACCCCATAGACCAGGTCGTCGGTGCCGGGACCGCCGGCGAAGCGGACCGCGCCCAGCACGGTCGGGGCGCACTGGCGCAGGTAGCTCATCGACGCGTCCAACACAGCGAGGTGCCCATGATCCCGCGGCAAAGGTTGCTCGCGGGCGACCCACGCCGCCCGCATCCGCTCCATCCCGACGCGTTCGCGCAGCAACATGCCCACCGCCTCGTCGGCGACCTCGGGATCGAGCACTACCTGCAGGATCTCGTCGAGCACTCGCTGGCGGTCCTCGCCGCGACGGGCGTGCTCGGCCAGCAGCTCGGTCAGCTTCGCCTGTGCGGCCGACTCGCGGCCGGAGATCGCCTGATCGAACAACAGCAGCACCTCATCGAGCACGTCGACCGCGGACTGCGCCAGCAAGGCCAACAGGATCGGGTAACGACGTTCCGGTTCCCGCCGCGACAGGGCCTGACCCGTCAACCGCCGACCCACCCCGGCCAGGAAGCGCCGGCGCTCGGTCGGCAGCATCGACAGATCCATGGTGTGAGCGTCCAGGCGGTGCAGGAACGTCAGCTTGGCCACCTCGGCCTTCACTGCGGCCGGGCTCACGCTCGTTGGTCCGGTACCCAGCCAGGTCAACGCCGTTCTGCCCAAGTCGGGGTCGACCGCCAGCAATGCGTCCAGATCGGCGCAGCGATCCGCATTGAGCAGGTGCGCCACGCGGGTCCAGGTCTCTGCCCGCGCCCGGGTTCGTGCGGTGGCGACATGCTCAAGCAGATGCACCACACCCGGCCGCACCACCTGCCCCGAGGACAGGTACTCGCATGCCTGCCCGAACAGCAGTTTCGGTGAATCGTGCTCCATCGCCCGGGCGAACAGGAACTCGTCGAGTTCCTTCCACCCCGAAGAATCGATTAAGCGCCATCCGCTGTATCGCTGGAGCGCGTGCAAGTGATCGGTTCGGGTCTGTCCCCGCGCCGCATAGCCGGACAAGTTACCCACCGCTACGCCGAGCCGCTCAGCGAGCCGACCGACCGCAACCACCGGAGCAGCCCTAACGTCGTCGGGTACGAATCCCAGCCAAGGCAACGTGCACAGCTGCACGGATGCGCCCAAAACGTTTGCTGGACCGCGAAATTGGCGTACGAATGTCTCGTCTGCCTCGGTCAGTGTGAAGTAGCGGATCAGCTCCGCACGAGTGATCTCCGGGAAACCCCGAAGACGGGCCAACTCCTCCTCGGAGAACACATCGCGAGTTGCCACCCCAACTCACCCCCGCGGACATCGACAGTTAAAACGTCAGCATATTAACGACCTTCGGCGGAACTCCACCCACCGTAATCGTTGTTTTTTCGCTGGAAACTACTTGTGTCGCCAATTGCGCCAGATGCGAATCCATTACAGTTCGCGAAGCTCGGTCCCCTGCGTGGGCAATTGGCTTGATAGCCAATCGAATTCGGCCCGTCACCCGACAGCGATGGTAACGGCGCCAACGGCGACTGCGGCGGCGCGACATGCCGTTGCGATGCTCTTGCCTCAGTCTTCGCGCCTGACTCGCATACGATGCGGCTATCTCGCATCTGATGCGACTGATGGAAGGTGGTGGTTCGGTGGGTCTAAACGGCGGTGCGCCGGGCGCGGCGGGGCTGCATCTGGTGGACGGCGTGTCGTTGCTGCGGCCCGAGGAGCAGGTGTTCGACGCGATGCTGGGTGGGTTCGCCAATCAGCAGCTCGCCCGCAACCTCGCCCGCACGACCGTGGAGGGCCGGGAGAACGCGGTCAAGGCGTTCACCGCCTACGTCAACGTC
>DATJBA010000243.1:0-3793 GCA_035515675.1 Mycobacterium sp. | reverse complement strand
GTCGCAGGGTCGGTGCGCTTGTCGTTGACCCGCGGCTGGCGCACCGCCACCGCGCCCGCAGCCGTGGTCACCTCCCGCTCGGCGTGGTAGCCGTTGCGGACCACCAGACGATGGCCATCCTCGTCGACCTCGTGCCTGTGGGCCTCGATGTAGGCGGCGACCTCCGCCAACAACGCCGCCGCCAGCATCTGGCAGGCGCCATCACGGACGATCTCATCCAACAACGACGACGACACACCGCCCGCCGCGCACCTCGCGTTGGGCTCGCACTCGTCGTGGACTACCTTGAGCATGGGCGTACCTTCCCGAACCAGCGCGCCAACGCCGGTCCCGATCAGACAAATGGACTTCAGATCATCCCCGGGAAGGTGGGCCCGATCACGTCACCTCGCCGAGGGCCAATCCACAGGTTTTGATCATTGCTCAAGATGAAACAAGACCGACCGGTCCAGTTCTAAAACCGCTCGGTTGCGGACGCATTGGCTTACTCATGGTTCTGTCACGGACGTAATCCGTGGCAGTGAGATCACACGCCGAACGATGTTAAGGCCAATGGCGCCCCCGACATTCGCCGGCTGCGCAAATCGACCAAGGTGGAGAAGGCTATCGCTTTTGGCGGGCGTACGCGAACAGCACCAGTCGTCCTACCGCGTGCACACCGCCATCGGCCGCAGCGCGAACCGCGGCACCGACCGCGGCCGCGATCTGTAGCCGATGCGGAGAACTCAAGCCGCCCGCATTCGAATCGTAAGGTGGACACAAGACCGACCGGTCCGGTCGAAACCGCTCAGTTGCGACGGAATGACTAACTGATGGTTCTGTGACGTCATCCATGGCAGTTGAGATCCCACGACCAGCGATGTCCGACAGGATCCGGCAATCCGACCACACCCGCGCGAATAGAGGTTCGTTCCGGTTCTGTGAAACTGCTGCATTCCGTCACTATGACGAAACGGGCCGGACCCTCATATTGAACTTTCCAAAGTCCGTACCAAACCCCGTCGGGCGTCCGCTAGCTCCTGCCCGGCCGCGGGCTGCGGCCAGCTCCGCCCCAATAGCGCACGCTGCTGTTTGTGTTAGGCATGTTTGGTTCGATGTCTTCAGGCCCTCTGCGGCCCCACAATGTCGCCTCGCCGTGGGTCGGCTCGGTATGCTAACGAGCGACTTCAGCTGGGTCTTTTGGGCCGAGGAGCCGCATCGCGCGATGAAGGTATTCGTCAGCTACTCCAGCCACGACGATGTCGCGGTCCGGTCGTTGGTGGCTGACCTTGAGCGAGCCCGCCAGCAGGTCTGGTTGGATCAGGACCTTGGTGGCGGGGATGCGTGGTGGGCAGAGATTCTCGAGCAGATCCGGGCCTGCACGGTGTTCATGTTCGCGTTGTCGAACAACTCGCTGTATTCCACCCCATGCCGGGCCGAGCTGGACTACGCCAAGGCGCTGCGACTGCCGATCCTGCCGGTGCAGATCGGCGAGGTGGGAAGCTACCGAACCGACCCGATCTTCAGCATGCAGTTCGTCGACTATCGCGACGCCACCAAAAGCAGCATCATCGACCTGGTGTCGGCGTTGCACGAGCGCGGAACCCGTCGCGTCGAGCTGCCGGATCCGCTGCCCGAACCACCCCCGATTCCCTACGAGTATCTGCAACGTCTTGGTGCTTCCATCCATGGAAGCGCTGAGCTCTCGTCGGCCGCGCAGACCGCGATGTCGCTGGAGCTGCGCACCGCACTCCAAGACGAGCAGGACAACAGCGTCCGTGGCGACATCCGCGCGCTGCTGCGCGCGCTGCGCGGCCGCCGCGACATCACCTACGCGACCGTCCGAGAGATCGACTCGATCCTCGACAAGGATGCGGCTGGAGCCGCTGATCTCGGCCAAACCACCGTCGGGTCCGGCTCTGATGAGAGCACCGTGCGCTCTTCTCAGGACGACACACCCGGTGGCGCCGAGACCACCTCGGCGTCACCACCAGCGCCGGCCGAAGCCCTCTCGAAGCCGCGGACGCGGCTGACCCGGCGCACCAAAATGACCCTCGTCGCCGGCACCACGGTAATCGTCGCCGTCATCGCGGCAGCCGTCACGATTCCCGCGATCGTAGGACACCAGCCATCCCAGACGCCCCACCACTCAGCAGCCGACGGGGGTGTTCGCCCTGCTGGGACCGACGAGCAGGGCTTCCTGAACTCCGACGCCCGCTGCGACCCGGGACACCCCGCCGCGGCGATGGGCAGCACGACGCAGACCGCGCTGGTGCTGTGTCAGACCGGGCCCGGCGCCTTCTACTACCGGGGTGTTCGCCTCAGCGACGGCGCCCTAATCGCACTCGCCAATGCGGTGCGCTCGGCGGGCGGCTTCGACGTGACCAACCCGGCCGATGGCACCCGATATGAGATCCGGCCCCACCGGTTGACGCTTCTGAGGACGGACGGTCAGGTCGCCGCGCAGGAAACTATGGTGGCCTACTGGTCGATACCCACGAGCTGACGAGCCGACCGCGCCCTTGTGGACTGAGCCGCAAGAACGGTGGCGGCTACCGGCGCGACCGCTATCAGCCCCTCTAACCCCGAGCCCGACGACGCTGTGCCCGCGTTGCGCGCGTTGCCCGCCGCAGCTCGGCCCGAGGTCGACGACGCCGACGATGGCGGCGCGTGATGCGGCGATGACGACGACCCGCCGGAGGTCATCGTCCTTGTGCCGCTGCCTACCTCACAGCGGCGAGTGCCCGCCGCTCATTCAGGTGTGGGGCCGCAGCGTTAACCCGTATGACCCGCTGAGCGGATGGCGCCCGTGCTGAACGGCACGGCACGGATGGGCGCTTTTGAAACCAGAGAAACGAGACACCCATCGAACCACTACTCCCCCACCAGCGGGGAGGCGACCGCGCGGCCCCAGTTGCCGATGCGGCGGGCCACACCAGATGCAGCCCTACTTCCTTGCCGCGGTCGAACCCCAGCAGCGGCTCCAGCGGATACCCGGCCCCGGTAGGCCTGAGCCGCCCGCACCGACGCCGAGCTGGTATGGACGATGCACGGATTGTCTTCGGCCGGCAATGCGCATCGCGCGGTGTCGGGGTGCGCACACCGGTGGTGGTGACCCACTTCACGGTGACGGTGTGGGTCGATCCGTGGTCTTGCTGCCGATGTTCATGTTCGGCCCGATCAGCTCGCTGTTTGACTTTTTGACCTTCGGGTTGATGCTGGGCGTCCTGCATGCCGGGGAGACGGAGTTCCACACCGGCTGGTTTGTGGAATCCCTTGCCACCCAGATGTTGATCGTTTTCGCCATCCGTACCCGCAGGGTTCCGTTTCTGCGCAGCCGGCCCGGCACCGTGTTGACGGTCACGATCCTGTCGGTGGTGGCCATCGGCGTCGTCCTCACCCTTGTGCCGCTGAGACGCACGCTGGGATTCACCGTCCTGCCCTGGCGGTTTTGGGTTGCGCTCCTCGCCTTCATCATCACCTACCTTCTACTGGTGGAGGTGATGAAAAAGGTGTTTTACAGCGAGCCGATGCGCGTGTTCGGCCGGCCGGACCGCACCCGTGGCCGCAGACACCGGATCGAGCGGCGCGCAGCGCGCTTCAGCCTTGGTGGTCGCATCCCGCACTCGTCGGGTCCGGGCCGCTCCATTCCCTCCACGCCGTGGGGTTGACTTGACGCGGAATCGCTTACCATTTCCAGGTTCTGAGGCCCGGTGATGACCGACGGCGGGGTTGACAGCGTCGCTTGCGCGACACATCAACCCGGTTCTGTCGCTCTTCAGATCAAGCGATTACCCGCTCGGCGGCATGCGCA
>DATJBA010000242.1:0-3769 GCA_035515675.1 Mycobacterium sp. | reverse complement strand
CAGTGGCTCACCAGCCAACGGAACAGTGGCTCACCCCACAGCGGAACACCGGCTCTCACCGAGCGTGATATCCACGCACAAACGACGCATAATGCTGCTTAGGCATTGTTTGGCCGTTCGCGTGTCGGGGGTGACGGCAAGCGTCATGGTGACGACGACGACTGAAGCGTCACGGTAAGGACGAATCGATAGCAGCGTCGCTGGGTCGCTAGCCGGCGCTCGGCTCAACGTAACATCGCCTGGCTGGTGCGCAGCAACCGTAAACTGTGCTACCGCGGAACTGCCAAAAACGACTGGTGGCTCCGACACCGGGTCGCCGCGATCAATCTCAACCGTCTGATCACGCTCGGTCTCGACCACACCAACGGCGCCTGGATGATCCCCGGCACGGCCTGACGCAGCGCCTGACGGCGCCAACAGTAGCCCTGCAGCGGTGAATGCGGCCATTGCGGCCATGGCGGCGCGGATCATGACGTCCCCCTGCCGGTATGGTCCCGGCGACACTCCCTCACATTCCCCGGCCGGCAGGGGTGCGAAATCGAACTAATTGTCATTTCAATCGTCTTGCCAAATCCTCATCGTTAATTGTCAGTAGCGTAAGACTTTGTCGCGATTCCGCTTCTATCCTTTGGTTATGAGCAAAGCCATTGGTGAAGCCGACGAGCAGGGCGCACCAGGCGAACCGGCGACGGTGTCGGCACTACTGCGGTTGCTACACATCCACGACAAGTCGGTCGCGGCACAGCGGGCCGCTCTGGGTAGATGGCTGATCGAACATCCGCCAAGCAAGGCGCTAAGGATCAGCCTGCGAAGCAACGGCTACGGGATTCTCCTGCGGGACTTCGGCGCCGAGAGGCGCCCGATACCCCCGATCACCGCGACCCACAAGCTTGGCGCGTGAGGCGGCGCCCGCGCCGCCCGTTTTCACAATTCGCGGTGTGAGTAGCGCGACCAGTGCCCGCGCTGGGATGTGATCGGTTTCCCGACCACCCGTAGCTTTGTCGCGCTGCCCGTCACTGCCGCGTTTCCGCCGGAATCTGTATTTCCCATCACCGGGGTGGAATATCGCCCGAAATCGGCGGTTCCCAGACGTTTGCTGCGGCCCCGAAAAGTTTGCCCACTCGCCGGAACCTTCGCGGCGCTTGACATCCCGAGCACGGCGCTTCACCACTGCTCCGACGGCACGCGGTAGCCGCTGTTCTCCCACCCCGGCCGAGCGTGGCCTCCAGCCAAGACCGTCGGGCCCGCTGGCAGCCGCGCGCCGCTTGTTGCAGACCGCGTGAGCCGCCCGGAAGTTGGACGGCTCCAGCGCCAGCTCCGGCGCCGCCACCGGCACGTAGTGGTCAAGCTCGAACGCGCGCGGGTCGCCGTGGTGCAATCGGTAGGTCGATCGGCTCCTCGCAGCAGTGACACGGCGTTCCGGCCGCGGCGCACCGCTGCCGGACTGGTCGCGCAGCACGACGTAGGCGCGCCGGTCCGGGCCGTCGATCGCGCGCGGCCGCTCCCCCGGCCACTGCGACTCCGGGGTGTCATCCCAGTCGTCGCTGATGGTCTTCACGGCCCCGATTGTCCGCTGTTCGCCGGGGGGATTCCCCGATTGGGCGCGGGGAAGAGACATTCAAGCGCCGCCGTCGTACTCGTTATGGCGAGTTCGAGGGTCAACCCGTCCACCGTGGTTCCCCCCCACCGGGGGTTACGACCGGCTGGACGAGCGGCGTACGTGTCTGTTTCTTCGTTGACCGGTTGGCCTGCTCGTCATGCCGTCGGGCGAATACCTCACCTGGTGCTCGATCGACTGGGCCCTATAGCTGCTCCGGTCCCTCAACATGAGGCAGCTGTGTTTGCCGCGATGAGGTCTTTGCAGGCGGTGGTGGGCCTGCCGTCGGTGGTTCGTTCTGGTCGTCGACAGCGCTGGTTTCGGTGCGTTCACGGGAGATTCGGATGGCGGAGATTCGGATGGCATAGAGGATGGCGCTGATGGCGAATATCGAGCCGGTCAGCAGTAGCCACCTGCCGAGGAAGGGTTGCTGAGTTTGTCCGGTCGCGGCCAGGTAGGTCGATGCACCCTGCCTGATGATGCCGGGAAGGAAGACCAGCAGCATCAGGCTCGACGCGAGCGTCGGGACCCGGATGTAGTTGAGCGCTGGAACAAGTGGCTCGTGGCGGCGCCGGCGGCGTCGCCCCGCCGCAACGGCCAGAAGCCGGTCGGCCAGTGCATATACCGGGAACAGCACCAGGTCGTGGAGGACGATCGCGGCTGCGAACCACACGGCGATCGACTGCCACCACACCTGGGGGTTCCACAGCGTGACGGGTTTGAAGATGGTGAGGATATAGCCGGCGAGCGCGAAGCCGGCCAGCATCGTCAACAGGTGCAGCGGATGCGATCCGTAGAGAGCGTGGAAGCGCGCCAGCAGCGTACGCATATCAGTGGTCTTGGAAGTCGATCGAGGCAACCCACTTGGTGTTGTGCACGCCGGGAAGCGCGGGCACGATGATTCGCGCCGGATAGCCGTGGTCGAGGGAAAGATCGGTGCCGTTGACGCGCAATGCGAGAAGGGTATCGGCATCACTGATCTGATTGGCTTGCAGGACAGCGTGGTTGAATGCGCCGTAGCGCTCAAGGGACGCCACGAAGGCCGACCGCGGGTGCGGCACCCCGGCGAGCCGGGCGAGATCGGCAAGCCGAACCCCGGTCCATGTCTCGGTGGTCGACCAGCCCTCCACACATGCGATCGGCAGCCGTGCGGTGTGTTGTGGCATCGCCATCAGGGTCTCACGGTCCAGTACCACGGGGGCGGGGCCGCCGCGAAGTGTCAACCGCCATGAATCGAAAGTGCTGGCCGGGATGATCGCGGCAGCGGCGGCGGTCCGGTTGATCTGAAAGTCGTTTGGGCCATTGCCGTGATCGCGGCCGCGGGGAAGCAGCAGCGCGGCCTGGCGGGTGAAACCGCCGAGGGTCTGGCCTGCCGTCACCACCGCCATGAGCAGCGCGCCGCCACCCACCAGCGCCAGCGCACCGCGGCGGCTCATCGTCGGCGGTGCCGGGTCAGCGGCGACAAGCCCGTCGGGATCGGGCGGCTCGGGCTTGGTGGCGGCGCGGTTGGTGCGCAACACGTCGCGCAGCGACATCGACCGCAGCGCGGTGGTCATCCGCGGGATCTTGAGCGTGATGTGCATCAGGAAGCCCGCGACGAAGACCCAGGCGCCGAAGTAGTGGGCGTCGTAGAAGTTGAACCCGAAGATGTAGTCGTACTGGATATTCAGCACGCCGGTGACGATCTCGAACAGGACTCCGCCGACGAGCATCACCAGCGACACCCGTTCGAGCAGCTGGGCGACCGAGCGGACCGGCGGCCACGCGAACAGCCGCGGTATTACCGACCACAGCTTGGCCAGCACCACCGGGATTAGCACCAGGCCGAGCCCGACGTGCAGTCCCTGGCTGAGCCGATACAACCACGACGGTTTCGTCGGCCAGTCGAAGGTGGGCAACTTCAGCCAGCCGACGTGGCCGGGAATGGCCTGGCCGAACTGTGGACCGTAGGCGATGTAGGAGAGCAGCCCTGTGAGGATGACGATCGGCAACGTGATCAACAGCACCGCGCCGAACATCGAAGTCAACCAGGGGCCCCGCAGCGGGCTGCGCCAGCGTTGCAGCCGGCCAGCCCCCGGTGGGGAATGCTGGTCGAGTGCCCGCCACAACCGAGCGGGAAAACCATAACCGGTCAAGTCGGTAGTCCGCGCCGGCCTGGACTGCCGCGTTGCC
>DATJBA010000241.1:0-4460 GCA_035515675.1 Mycobacterium sp. | reverse complement strand
GAGGTGGCGGGCCAGGCCGGCGCCGTAGGCCCCAGTGCCCTCGACGCCAACCGCGAACAGCCGCCCAAACGAGCGCAACCAGGCCAGCAGCAGCGCGTAACCGGCGGCACTGGCCGGGAACTCGGTGTCGGCGACGCGGGTACCGTTGAGCAGCACCACCGCAGCGTGATGGGTATCGCCGTGGGTGTCCACCCCGCCGACGATGCGCCGCTTTTTGGGCTTTTTCCCCTTGCCTTGCTGTGTCATCCTGGAACCTGCCGCCTTCCTCTACGCGAACCACTTGTGGGGCGGCGCTCGCCGCGCGCGTGGGGCGGACAAACCAGTGATGAGCCAGTAGCAAGCTCCTATCAAGTCACGATCCGCGCCGCGGCGGGCACCACGCAGGCGCCCCCGCGAAGCCGACAAATCGGGACAAAGACACTCCGCGAGGAGGTCGGGGTTTCATCGAGTCAGACCCCGCAGGGGACGCCTGCCCTCTCATTCTCACTGGGTTTCGTGCGCACTTCTGAGGGAAGGATGGCGCCATGCCGAGCAAGTACGACGAGATCACCAAGGTCAGGGCGGTGCGGTTGGTTCGTGAGCATCGCGACGACTACGCCACGGAGCGGGCGGCGATGCGGGCGATCTCGGCGCGGCTGAGGATGAGCGCGGAGACGTTGCGTAAGTGGGTGCGTCAGGCTGAGGTGGATTGATGCGGCGGGCGTGCCGACCGAGACCGCGCGCGAGTTACGTAAGCTGCGCCGCAAGAACCGTGAGCTTGAGCAGACGAGATCCTCAAGGCCGCAACAAGTTTCTTCGCGCGGGAGTGCGACCCGCTACACCGCTGATCTCTGCGTTCATCGGCGAACACAAAGACCGGTTCAGGGTCGCACCGATCTGTCGTGCACTGGGTGTGCACGGTGTGCAGATCGCCCCACGCACCTATTGGGCGCACCGGTCTGCCGCACCGTCGAAAAGGTCCCTGTGGGAACACCACGATCACCGAGATCCTCGCCGGGGGTCTATGAGCCAGACGAGCGCGGTAAACGCCCGCCGGAGTCGCTGTAGGGCAGCCTGAAGATCTGTAGGGCAGCCTGAAGATGTGAGCGCACCTGCAGCGCCAAGGCATCCCGGTGGCGCGTTGCACGGTGGAGCGGATCATGCGGGTCAACGGGTGGCGCGGGGCGATGAGGGCCCGGCGGGTGCGCACCACGGTGGCCGATCCGGCGGCGTCCCGCGCCCCTGATCTGGTGCGGCGGCGGTGGCGGTGCATCCGTTAGCGGGATGCCGCGGCGGTGAGGGGTTCGGGTTGGCGCCGGCCGGTTTGTATGATGCTCTTGCGGGACCGCGCGCACTTGTTCGGTGCTGGTGGATTCGGCAAGCGCGGCGGTGTTGGACCGGCTGGCCGTTGACGGGGGGCGAGGACCGCCTGGTGGCGCAGGCGCGGTGAGGTTCAGACACCTAGTGCGATCGCATTGTCCACCACGATCGGCGCTTCGGCTCGACTCAGTGTCTCCACCCGTCGGCCCCGAACCCGCCCGATCCACAAGTCTTGACGATTCCTCCCTGGTAAGGTCCAGATACGCCAAAAACGGGTCGAAACCGAACCCGTGCTTGTACGTCAGCACCGCGTGTTGCTTGTCCGAGCCGGCGTCAACGAGACACCGGCGATGTCGATAACCTAAAAGCCGGGTAACCACAGTTTCCCTTGAAACAGAACGGCTTTCCGTTATCAAAGAGTTCCTCGAAGGTCCTGGCCGGTCTTTTATGGAGCGCTTCAGTTCGTGGCAATCCCATCCGCGCTTCGGTGACGGAGGTGGCCGCAATCTTGTCGACCGGCTGCGTGACGTCTCACAGGGGCGTATCACCGAGATGGACGAGGCTGGCGTGGACGTGCAGGTGCTGTCGCTGACCTCTCCCGGGCTGGAGCAGTCGCCGGCGGCCGAGGCCGTGGCGATGGCCCGAGACACCAACGACTTTCTCGCCGAGGCGATCCGGCGCAATCCCGCCCGGTTGGCGGGCTTTGCCACCCTGCCTACGGCCGATCCCGCCGCGGCGGCCGAGGAACTCGAGCGGCGATCAGGCTGCCCGGTGTTGTCGGGGCGCTCATCAACGGTCACTGCCAGGGCCGGCACCTCGACGACGAGTTCTTCTGGCCGATCTTCGAACGCCTCGAGGGTTTGGGCGTTCCGCTCTACCTTCATCCGACGCTTCCCCCAAAACCTGTGGTGGACATGGTCTATGCGGCAACTACCCGGAATTCGTGACCGAAATGTTTGCCATGGCCGCCTGGGGCTGGCACATCGAAACCGCGACCCACGTCATAAGGCTGATTCTGGGCGGTGTGTTCGACCGGTTTCCGCGGCTTCAGCTGATCATCGGGCACATGGGTGAGGCGCTGCCGTTCATGTTGCCCCGGCTCGACATGACGCTGCCGGCCGCCGTCACGTCGCTACACCGCGCTCCCTCCGACTATCTGCGCGAGAACCTGCATTACACGTTCAGCGGATTCAACTGGACGTCGGCGTTTTTGGAGCTGCTGTTCCAAATCGGCGTGGACCGCATCATGTTCTCCACCGACTACCCGTACGCGTCGATGGCGCAAGCAACCGGTTTCCTTGATGCGATCCCGGTAAGCCCGGCGGATCGCGAACGCATCGCCCACGGCAACGCCGACCACCTCTTGCAACTCTGACCATCGAGCACGGGTTGCCGCTGGGCCGACAGCCGCAAAATGTGTCCTCGCCACGTCACTTTGCAGGCAGCAGGCCCACCACAAACCCGTCGGCAGGATCGACGCCGCCCGACACCGGGCCTCGCGCCCTTAGCTTAGCTAAGCGAAGCTAAGACATGCCTTGAGCGCAGGCTGATCAGTTGTCGCAGAGGGTCGGACTGGAGTCAGCGTCCGTGTGAGCCCGGGTTGAGAGGTCTGAACCGTTGATGGCGCCTAGTCAACGGCCGCGACATCCAGCGCGGTCAGGGGGTTGCGTTCTTGCGCAGCGACTCCGGCGCAGGGGCTCGCCGAGACGAGGGCTTCGTGAGTGCCATCATCACCAACTCGACTTACGGATGCCGGGCAGCTCGCCGCGGTGCGCCATCTCACGGACGCGGACCCGCGACAGGCCGAACTTGCGCAGATGACCGCGCGGGCGGCCGTCGACGGCGTCGCGGTTGCGCAGCCGCACCGGGCTGGAATCACGAGACAGTCGCTGCAGCGCGGACTGAGCCGCGACCCGCGCATCATTACGACGTGCCGTCAATTCCTCCAGCGAGTCCGCGGACACATCGTCAGTCTCGGTACGCCGCAGGGCGTCATAATCCGTAGGCATCGTCCTGTCCCCCCTTCAACAGTGGCAGCAGAAGTCCTGTACCGGCCGTGAACACATATTCCCGCAAGTTTCCTGCCCGTATTCTGGCCGATTCGAGCGTGATCTACAGCACATCATGTGGCAGGGTACGCCAGGGTCCAAAGCGCTGACCAATACCAGCGTTATCTGTAAACAATCGCCGCATTGGCGACTTTTTGCAGCTTAAGAAATGTTCTACATGGATAGGATAGGATGTGGGCTTTATCGAGTCGACGATGTATGCATGTTGACCATGGTCGGTGTTCTGGTCTTGGGCGCGACCTGGACGGATCGTGGTGCCGTTGCCGGGCTAGCTTGTTCGGATGAGGTTGTGGCTGGCGCATCCGCCGTTGTTCGGCGGTGCCGGACAGGGCGGCCGTCAGCTCGTTGAGCTGGCCGGCGCGTTCGGCTAGACAGCGCTGATCGGGTTTTGCTGTCGTTAGTTAGTACGACTATCAGTCCGTGATAGTGTTTCGGCGGCTCGAGGACGGTGGATGGCCGATTTCCCATTCGTTTTAGGAATCCATCCCGCCGCCGTGTCACTGCCCCTGGTCCTGTCGCGTCAGGCCGGTGCGGGCCGCAGGGCCAGCAAGCGTCCTCGTTCGGTTGGCGTCATTGCGCCCCAAATGCCATACGCCTCACGCGCGTCGAGCGCGTAGCTGAGGCAACACTCAAGCACCGGGCAGGACTGGCAGATCTGCTTGGCGCGCCTCTCTTTTCGGCGCAGGCGTACGCCCTTCTCGTTGTCGGCGGCGAAAAAGGTCTCTGTCGGTTCTCCCTTGCACCGCGCCTGTGCGCGCCAGTCCGGCAGCGTATCCGATGATCTCCCGCGCAATGTTTGGCTGCCTGGGCGTACCGGTGCCTGCAGGGTAGGTTGGCTGGGCCGAGGCGCCCGCTGGCCGGGATCGCAGTTCACCGCGCTGATACCCCGTCCGTTAGTCCGTAGTTCCCCCTTCTAGAAGGGTCCTCAGGTGCCCGCGTTGTTTGTGAGCAGGTGTTTTATGCTCAGTGCTGGGCAGTATCGTCGTCATGTAAATTATTGGTTTTAGCGGTGTATTAGCGTGTTGTGTCAGGATGTAACGACATGCATGTGATATAGAAATAGGCATGTATGTGACGCGGGTGCCCAACCGG
>DATJBA010000240.1:0-7868 GCA_035515675.1 Mycobacterium sp. | reverse complement strand
GCAGGGGCTGGGTGGTCTGGGTGTGGGTGGTATGGGTCAGGCTGCGGCAGTCAGTCCGGTGACCTCGTTCCAGAGGGCGAATCGTCGGGTCATTTCGGTGCGATAGTTGTCAGCGGTGCGGCGATGGCGGCGGGGCCGGAATTGCGGGGAGATCACGCTGAACACCGCCAGGAACCGTTGGGCTGCCCCGGGTGTGCGGAAGCGTTTCATGGCGCGTTCGCGGTGCCGGGTCGGCTGGTGGGAGTTCTCCGCCCGGTTCGGGTATTGCGATTGCCGGTGCTCGACCGACGGCATCAGCTCCCGATGCGCCACTGGGTAACTGCGGAGCGTGTCGGTGACCAGCACCCGAAAAGACGCGCACCGCCTCTTGAGGAGTTTGCCGAAGAACCGCTTGGCGGCCTTGCGTCGCGCCTGCACGAGACGAGGATGTCGAGGACGTTGCCGTCCTGGTCGACGGCCCGCCACAAATACTGCCGAGGGCCGGTGATCGTCAAGAACACCTCGTCGAGATGCCACTTGTCGCCGGGTCGGGGGTGGCGGCGCAGCCGGCAGGCGTATTCGGGTCCGGACTTGGCGCACCACTGCCGGATCGTCTCCTAGGAGACGATCACGCCGCGCACCAGCATGAGCCCACCTATTCCAGCTGGATCAACCAGGTTGAGCGGTGGTTCGCCGAATTGACCCGACAACTGCTCGAACGCGGCGGCCACCGCAGCGTGCAGGCCCTCGAACGCGACATCCGTGCCTGGGTCAGCGCCTGGAACCAGGATCCCAAACCGTTCGTGTGGACCAAGACCGCCGAACAGATCCTCCGTCCATCCAACGATAAATGAAACGAATTAACGGCGCGGGAAACTAGCTGGTGGGCACCGGGTTTGATGACGAGTGCGCCCAGGCTCCTCACGAGGAGTGGGCGGGCGGCTTAGGCCACCGCACGGGTGATCTCCACCGCTGCCCCCGCCGCGACAGCAGGCTGTAGCGCCTTCAGACGGCTAAGCAACGCCGGGTCCACCGTGGCCAGCCGATGCTGGTGTCCCGCATCCAGCGCCGGCGCCGGCGCGGTCACTTGATCGGGCACGATCGAGAATTCTCAGCGAATATGCCCGGGTAGCCGGTCCAGCGCCGACGTCGTCGCGACCGCCGTCAGCTTCACGCCCCGCACCGCCTGGCTAAGCCGCGGGAAATGCTCCAGCAGGATGTCGGTCGGGGCCAGCACCCGGGAGGACAGCGCCGTGTGGCAACCTCACCCGCTGCACCCTACCGGGTGATCTTCAGGCAGGACCGGCGCGTGACGGGCTACAGGGCCACAGTCTTTGCAGCCGGTTACAAGCTCGCAGACACAACCAGCGACCGGCGCAGCGCCCGGACACCTCTTCTAACGATTACGGCGTCGCGTACTCCACCAGCGCAGTCACCTGGGGACGAAAACCCGCGGGCGGATTCAATTGGACCGATGCTGCTTGGTCATCGGCATGCAAAAAGTGAAACCATTTCCGTCCGACTTCGACCGTTACGTTGATCGTGTCGACTGTCCCGCTGCCCCGCAAGACCCTTACCGTGGCAGGGATTGTCGCGGGCGCGCTGGCCTGCCCAAAGTTGTCATATGCGAGGGATAGAACGACGGTCGTGAACTTGACGGCCCCGGAATTCTCCGGAGGGGGGAGGGGTACCACTCGCTGCAAAGCCCCCGCCGGGCCGCCACCGGCTTGCTGGTCGATGAAGAGGGCATAGGCACCTGAGCTCATAACGATCCCCTGACTTGTGATGTTCCGGACCGCCGGAGTTGTTACTCGGCGGATCTCCCGTTGTAACACTCAAATCATGAGCGGGATATCGCGCCTTAGCGCGAGTAGTCAGCTACTCAGATGGGTGGGGCTGGAGAAATGGTCAGTCCCGGGAGGAAAGACCACTACCTACAAAGAGGAACGGGCTGCGCTGTGAAGGCGGGCAGTAGGTTTGTCGAATCTCCATGCCAGGGCAGCGCTAACAGTTGCCGGATACTGCGGCGTCCGCCGAGGGTGCGTAGCGCCTCGAAATCAGAAAGGTTGAGGGCGACTTGACCTCGCGCGGTGTGCGGGTCGCGGAGCTGTACGGATCCGATTGCGGGGTGATCAACCGGAGCGCCGGCAGCCCCGCGTGTCGGATGAATTGATCGCCCATCGTTGTCGAGAATCCCAGGGCGACCTCGAACGCGAGATCGCCTGTGCGGGACCCGGTTCACTCAGCATCATGCCGATCGTTCGCATGGGAATCGAAGCGGCCCTGCTCGAGGAGGGGATCAAGAGTTGCCTGAGACCAAACGTAGTGAGGGACACGTCGACGTCGCACTTAAGCGCCGGGAACTTTAGCGATCCGATCCCGAGCCACCCACGCTTTCGAGCCACGCCAATACGCCCACGATGTATTGCTCGAACTGGTCGAGGTGGGCGAGAAAGCTCACGACCGCGTTGTCATCGACGGTTTGGTACCGATGGACCAGGAGGTTGCGAAACCCAGCTGCGCGTGCCATCAAGTCGGCAAGCTCGGTTGAGATGACGCCGTGCGTGCCGAGGCTGCGCAATGCGTCGGCATTCGAGTCGGGTGCTTCCCAGCCCTTGGATGCCGTGATGTGGTGCGCGATGCTGATGCAGCCCTCGATAGCGGTGAGAAATCGGTACTTGACCGCGTCGAGCAGGTCGACCTGCGCGACGAGACGCTCAGCTTTTTCCAGGTGGCGAAGTCGGGCCACATCGCGGCGTACATCGCTCGCGAGCCGGGTAACGCGCTCCTCATCGACCACGTTCGGCTACCGCCTGGCGAAACTCCCGCTGGCTCTGGAGGATCTGGGGCCGTTCGTCCAGCCAGATGCGGCGGGTATCGGCCTGCCAAGCGACCCGGGCCGCGGGGTCGTCATCGAACAACAGGCGTCCCTCGAGGGCTATCCGGCCAGCAAGCCACAACGGCGCGCGGTTGAGCACAACCAAGTCCACGCCGGCTGGCAGATTCAGCTCCCACGACTGAGGGGGCTCGCCAGCCCACCAGGCGGCGACATCCAAGTCGCTATCGGGTCGCGCGCTCTCGCCAGTGGCCCGGCTGCCGTGGATCAAGGCGAACCGCGCACCGGCATGGCGCAATGCCGCAGCAATGTCGGCCTTCTCCGGCACGGTCGTCATGGCGCCATTTTGCCCCAGGCCAACCGGCTGTGCGGGCCGGCGCCGCTGTATGACGTGGCGGGCTGGGCGTCCAGTGCGGCGATGGCCGAACTGTTCGGCGTGTTCGCGGGATTGCTTAACGACGACCAACCTGCGGAGTCTCGGCTCGCGGGGAGGTATCTTGCATGAGTTACCGTGCCGTCGGGTAGCTGCTGTTCACCCCAGCCCCAATGATGAGCGCGACTGTGCGAAGTACACTTCAGATTGCGACCAGGACCACCGCAAAGAACGCCAGCGCCTCTCGACAGCTGCGCATACAGGCTCTCAATGAGCAGATCGAGGATTGTCGGCTTTGCCCAGGAATGAATCAGCCCGGCGAAACCGCATCGGCTCCGGGGTGTGGCCCTGTGGACTCGCCGGTGATGCTGGTGGGCGAAAGCCTCTGCCACAAATGTATGGAGACGAAGGAACCCTTCACCGGGGGCAGCGAGCGGATTCTGAAGGCTAGCTTCAGACTCGCCAAGGTCGAGAAGTCTGACCTCTTCATTACCAATACGGTGCACTGTCACCCGCACTCTTCCCCACGGGATAACCGCGACCCCGAGCGGCACGAGCTCGACAATTGCCGTGTTTATCTGCGGGGCGAGCTTGACATCGTTGCGCCACGTCTGGTTGTCGGCTTAGGGCGATTCGCCAACGATACGCTGCGGTTTGAGGCCGAGTCTCGCGGCTGGCGAGAGCTGCCATGGCCGTTAAACAGATCCCCGCGCACCAGCGGGGCGGAGGCTACCGCCCTGCTTTGCCTTCTGCACCCGTACCGGATCATGACGCGACCCAAAGGCCAACGCGACCAATACATCAGCGGCTTGGCACGGGCGTTGCGGTGGGCCTTTCGAGATGTTGGTGCAGATCAGCGGAAGGTGTCTCCGAGATGACTCATGTGTCCGTGAAGGCCGGTTGCTACTGTCGAATCTCGTCCGACCCGGACGACAAGCGCGAGGGCGTCGACCGCCAGCGCGAAGACACCACCAACCTCTGCGAGGTCAAGGACTGGACACCGGTCGCCTTCTACGTCGACAACGACCGCAGCGCCTCCAAGGGCAAGCAGCGCCCCGAGTGGGCCCCGGTATCCCGAAGCTACCAGGAAGTGCAAAGTAGACCGGATGGTTGGCCGCGTTGGCGGGGCTGGATATCGAGCCCAGCCGTACAAAGTCCCCGCCGGCCCGATCTACTGGATAACGTGCACGACTCGCGCACCGGCGGCGAGGCTTTTGCGCTGCTCGCGGCTCGTCGTTTGGCCGAGGTTACCGGATAATGACCCGTTATCCAGTAGATCGACATTCCTCGGTCGACCACTCTTGATCCACGAACCGGGAATCGTAGGCCCCCACCCGGCAATAACCCCCTACCGGCGCGTCACTTTGCACTTCATGCCAGCTATAGGAGTTCAGGGCCGACTTCACCCGACTCGACGGCAGCTCCACGTGCTCGTCGATCAGCCGCGAAAGACCGGTCTGCTCAGCCAGTTCCAGCACCGGCACCAACCCGGCGGCCGACACCAGATTCTTTTCGTCAAACACCGCCGACTCGGGTGTGAACGTATACGATGAGCGCATCGAAAGTGCCTTCTCGAACATCGGGATAAAACGATTTCAGCACTCGAATTATCCCAGCTCAGAAGGCATTTTCGCTGTTCACACGCCGATCACATCACCGGCTCGTCCACGGATTCAGGCTTAGATACGCGTTTGCGCTGATGTTTTGCGGCTTGTGGTGGTCGCATGCTGGCTCGCATGAGCGAGATCGATCCACGCGTGGACGCGCCCAACGGACAGAAGTATTCCGTTGAGAACTCGAGCAATACCGGAGACGACGTATGGAAGGACATGCTGGCGCCGGCCAGCTGATGGACGATGCCGCTTGTCCGCCCGATGTCGGTAGCGAGGTTCGCAGGTGGGATTTGACGAAGCAGGTACTGAGGTCAGGCCGGCTCGCTTGCTGTTCGGCGCTCAAGGGTTGCTGCCGGGCCGGCTCGGTCGGTGGTGTTGGTGCGGCGCGAGCGCGTGCGCAGCATGAAGGCCGTGATGCCGGTCGCGGCTGCGCCGACGACCCAGCACATCCCCAGGGCGAGGTAGCTCCACGGCACCAGCCGCAGGCCAACGGAGGCGACGGCACTCTGCATTGCGCCGTAGCCCGGCAGGACACGCAGCACGGGGCTGGCGGCGAGTGGGGTGGCCATCGGGTTTTGCAGGCCGACGTCGACGAAGCTGATCATGATCAGCAGAAACATGCCGGCGAGTTCAGTGCGCAGCACGGCGGCAAGCATGATGCCAATTCCGCCGTAGATCAGCGCCCCGAGGAACAAGCTCGCCGCCAGCAGCACGAGTTGTTGTGGTCGCCAGTACAGGTGCATCCAGGCGGTGGTGTAGACAGCGACCGCCGCTGCCAACACCACGAGCGTGCTGACCTTCGCCAGCACCAGAGCAAGCCGCGAGTAGCCCGCCTGGACCAGACGACGATCGAAGGGCACCGACCTGGCTGTGGCGATGAACATCATGAAGCCCACAATCAGCGCGATGGCCTGCAACGCTCCGGTGATCTGCGCCAATGTGTTGGCCGGCACCGCGACCGAGTGGCCCGCCGGTCGGCTGAAGAACGGCACCGGGGTCGCGGCCATCACGCCGTATGCCAAGGAGGTCCACACCGGTATGAAGAACAGCAAAATGACCACTGCCAGGCGGTTGCGCGCCTGCTCGATCAGCGCGAACCGCGTCGCCGTCGCGTAATACGACCAGAACCGAGTCATCGCGAGACTCGGCTGTCTGCCAGGTCGCCCGGCATGCGCTCGGCCTCTGTGAGGGTGCCGGCTTCCAGCCGGTACAGCGAGTCGAGGCGAGCGGTGTCGTACGCGAGGTGGGAAACAACCAGGATGGAGCAGCCGTCGTCGCGCAGCGCGCTGGCAAGTTCCCAGAACCGCAGGTAGGTTTCCCAGTCGAAGCCCTGGTAGGGCTCGTCGAGGAGCAGCACCTGCGGGTTGTGCATCAATGCCAGGGTGACGTTCAGCTTCTGGCGCGTCCCGCCACTCAGCGTCCCCAAGCGCGCTGACCGGTAATCGGTGGCTCGCAGGATGTCCAACAGTTCAAAGGCCCGATCAAGGCTGTCGAGACCATAGGCGGTCTGGAAGAACCGCAGGTGCTGCTCGACGGTGAACGCGTCGTGCAGCACGGTTTCCTGGGGACAATGGCCCAACAGCCCACGGCACTGCACCGCCCCGCTGTCCAGGGCGAGGTCACCCACCAGGATCCGCAGCAGCGTGCTCTTGCCCGCGCCGTTCGCCCCCACGATGCCGACCAGCTGGCCGGGCGACATATCCACCGTCACCCCCCGCAACACCTGCCGGCGTCCGTAGCTCTTGCGGACGTCCCGCATGCGCAACACGGTGCCGTCTATCATCGGCCAAACTTCCTTCCACCTGGGGAGCGGTAGTGGTCACCGGCGCTCAGAACGTCCGAACCGCTGGGTTGCGCGGTCGCGAGTGACTAGGGAGCGCTGTTGTCAATGCGCCCGCGCGACGGGAACGGACCAGCAGGCGCGCGCCAGCCACTGGCCCGTCGCGGTAGGGTCGGCGGATGATGGCGGTCCCACGCCTCGCGATCTCGTCAAGGCGTTGGTGTTGCACGCCGATCCAAAAGCGGCAAAACGGGCGGTAGTCAGGCGCGACCTCCCCGAGGATCCGCTCACCCTGCAGGAGGGACGCGCGCGCGGAACGCGCCGTAGCCGATATCAACGCCCTCACCGCAGGGGTGTCCTCGCCCTTTCTGAGGTCGGCCCGGGTCACGCCGTACCGATCGAGGTCGCCGACCGGCAGGAACAGCCGACCAGCCTCCAGATCCTCAAACATATCGGTGAGGAAATCAGTCCGCTGCGACCCATCCACTGCGAAGCGGGCGGAGGAGATGAAGCAGTCATCCGGGACGACACGCAGCACCGCCCCGGCAACAAGCATGAAAGATGGCAGCGTGACCGTGTCGACGTAACGCTGGTAGTCGGCTTCGTGGGCGAATCCCGCGAACTCCAGATCGCCCCGCGTCCCCGCCATATACACGTCGATCCAGCCGCGGGACAGGTTCAGCAAGCCGGCGGAGTGCACATACGCGCGTAACAGGGGATGTTCGGAACTACCGGCGTCCAGCGCCGTCTGCACCTGGGCAGCCCACGCGTCGAACCGCCGCGGCCGCTCCGCGACCGGGCCCCGGTCGCAGAGGTCGTCGGTATAGCGCGCCAACGCGCTGGCCACCACGGTGTGGGGCTGGCTCTCGGGCGGAAACAAGACCCGCAGCGCCCCCCAGGCAACCAACTCCTGATGCCGGAGGTATCGGGACGCAGCCACAAAGTCCGCGCGCGCCGCCTTCCCCCGCACCCCTGCCGCGTCCAAACACCGCCGCCATGACCGCATAGAACGCACCCCACCGAAGATCGAACAGTTGCACAGGTGTGCAACCAACGCGCCGATAGTAACGGTCGTTTGGCGGATACGGTGATCGATACCGCCTAACAGTAGCGAGCGTCCTCATACCGCCAAGTCGGCGAGCAGGTTTCTGGGTGTGCCTCACTCACGGTCGACCAGGCAGAACCTGGCCGACCTATGGACGCTCCCGCTTACGAGATCACGTCCCCGGCTCTCTCCAGCAAGGACGCCGGTCCGATAAACCGGCTGTAGGCCACACAAAGTGGCTG
>DATJBA010000239.1:0-3066 GCA_035515675.1 Mycobacterium sp. | reverse complement strand
GGTAGTTAAGGTCCGAGGGCTGTTGTCAACGACTTCGGTTCGCGTGTCGGATGTTTGGGTTCGGCTGTGCGGATGGTGGTGGTCAGGCTGGTGATCGGTGTGCTGGGTTTGGGCGGTAGGGGTCTTTCTTGTTGTAGCGCGACAGCGGGGATTTGACCTTGCGGACGCTGGTGCGCGGTCGCCTGGGTGGGAGCAGGTCGGTGAGGACGGCGCGGCCGATGCTGCCCACGAGGTCGGTGTCGTTGGTCGGGTTCGTTGCGGTGACCAGCAGGTCTTTGGCGGTTTCGAGTGCGGTAGTGAAGCTGGCCCGGTCGGGGTCAAGCCCGGGGCGCGATTCGACTGCGGTGACCATGGCGCATCGCAGTGCCTGGTAGACGGTCAGCATCGCCCACATTTCCTGTTGAATGCCGACGGGGTCGGCCGATCGCAGGACGTGGCCGTCGGCGAGGGTGTGCCGCAGCGCCAGGTAGGCGATCTCATGTTCCCAGCGTTGGTGATACACGGCGATGAGCCGGCGGGCGGGATGGCGGCGCGCGTCGCACAAGGTGGTGGCCAGCCGATAGGTCGCGCTGTGGCGGGTGCCATCAGCGCAGCCGACGGTGATGTCGGCGTCGATGATGCGTACCGTCATCGCGCCGATGCGGGACAGGTAAGAGCCATCATCGAGGTGGGCCAGCACGGGCAGTCGGCGGTTGTTGCGCAGCCGGGCCACAAACTGCGCGCCGGTGTCGGCGAGCTCGGGCAGGAAGCCCGCGGCGTCGAAACCGCGGTCGATCAGCACCAGCATGTCGGGGCCCAGCAGCGGCAACAGCGCACGCGCGTAATCGATTTCACCGGTGGACGGCGGCCCGAAGACCGCGCCCAGCAATGCTCGGGTGCCGGTCTCGACCACCGTCATCAGCCGCACCACCGGATAGCCGGTGATACCGAGGGAGGCCTTGAGCTTGCCCAACCAGGATCGGTTGCGGTCGGTGTCGGCGACCTTGAACGACACGCACCCGTCGAATGCGATGGTGCGGTAGCCGTCGTAGCGGACCCCGGGGGTGTGCGGCTGGACGAGCGGGCCGGCCCACACCTCGAACAACGCCTTCACCGGCGCCGCGCCCAGGCGGCGGCGCAGATCCCGAAACGCCTTGGTCGACGGCGTGACCCGGCCAGGCAAGGCAGCGGTCAGCTTGGCCCACACCGTGCGGTCGCCCAGCCCGGGAAACAGGCAGCACGCCAGCACGAAGGACACGCCCACCCGCGAGGGCAGTGCCCGCAGCCGCCGCTGGGTGCTCTGCGTATCGGCCAGCACCGCGTCGACCAGCTCAAACGGGACTTGCCAGGTCAACTCGCCCAGATGACCGGCGGCGAACACCGCGTTGCGCAGTGCCTCTGACCGCACCGCTGTGACAGAATCGGGCACCGCGACTCCTTGGTGGCAGAACTTGGGTCTTGGTCGACCGCTCTTCTACCAGGAGTCGCACCTATATCTGTGGCAAACACACGAAACATTCATCACACACGCCCCGCATGTCACATTGACGACTCAACCGATCGCTTAACTACCCGGCATTGCCCCTAGAGCCCACGTGGGTAACAGTCAGATACGCCCCATAACCCGTTACGGATAACCAGCCCCTCGGTCGAACCCATCCCGGTGCCGATCCCTCACTGCGACAACGTTTCAGGCTCGTGCTGGTCGGTCGGCCGGTGGGTTGCATAGCAGCGGGATTGCGACGTCGTCGATGATCGACTCAATGGTCTGGGCCGACAGTGGTGGTGCGTTGAACAGCACTTCTTCCCGCGCGAGGTCCATCGGTGCGGTAAGGGTCCGCTGGGGCAGATTAGAGGTGGGGATCTCGCCGCGGTCGGCGGCGCGGGTGAGGACCGTGTGCATGATGTCGCTGGCGACGCCGAAGATCTTGCCGCGCACGTGGTCGAGCAGCGCTAGGTCGTGTTGGAAGTCGGCGAGCAGGCCGTGCATGGCGACGAGCGCGTCCTCAGCCCGGCAGCTCAAGCGCTCGAGCGTCACACGCAGGTCACCGCGCAGACTTCCGGTATCCGGCAGCGTAGCTGCCGACAGGGGCACCCGATGCTACAGCGCGGCGAACACCAGCTCGGGCCAGGTCGGCCAGCGCCGGTAGACCACGGGCTTGCTGGTGTGGGCTCGTCTCGCCACAGCTGCCATGGTCAACGCCGAAGCCGTCAGACACGACCAGCGTTCGACGAGTTATTCAGCGTCGTCCTAGCCCTCCAAATACACAGCCTCGCAACACAACCCGAGTCAACGAATAGGGCTACGCGGGCATTTTTGGTGAGTCAACGCGGGCGGTTGCCGTGGCGATTACCGGCCGGTAGCATAGGGACCCGTACCAGCGGGCGCAGGCGCCAGACCCCTACGCGCTAAGGCGGCAGCGGGCGAGTGACCTGGACCGGGTATGGGTGTTGGCCGGGCGGGCCGAGGCGGCACCCGGGCGATCACCGACCCGGACCGGCGGTGCGGACATTGGCTGCTCTAGCCAGGGACGCCGAACCCCGGTCAGTGCTTGTGCGGGCACTTAGCGCGGCCGGGCTTGCGTCCGCGCACCGCGACTGGTTTCTGCGGCTTTTTCGGGAGATGACCGTGTTTGTGGTGATGGTCGCGTCGGAGTGTGCGCCGGTGGCGCAGGCGGGCGGGCTGGGGCAGGTGGTCTTCGGGCTGAGCCGGGAGCTGGAGCTGCGGGGCTACGCCGTGGAGATCATCCTGCCGAAATACGACTGCATGCGCTACGACCAGGTCTTTGGGCTGACGGTCGCCTATCATGACCTGTGGGTGCCCTGGTACAGCGGGTTCGTGCGTTGCACGGTGTGGTTCGGGTTCGTGCACGGCAGGAAGTGCTTTTTCATTGAGCCGCACTCACCGGACCAGTTCTTCGGCCGCGGCCACTTGTATGGCTCGCGGGATGATGCGGCCAGGTTCGCGTTCTTGTCCAAGGCGGCGCTGGAGTTCATCTGGAAGGCCGGCAAGCGGCCCGAGGTGATCCACTGCCATGACTGGCAGACGGCGCTGGTGCCGGTGCTGCTGTATGAGATCTACCAGCA
>DATJBA010000238.1:0-6665 GCA_035515675.1 Mycobacterium sp. | reverse complement strand
GCGATCCAAGCCCGAGACCATCCCGGCCATCAACTCGCCCGCATGGCGCAACGGCTCGTACCGGGCAAAACGCGGCGCGATCCGATCCAGCACCGCCGAGAACTCCGCCTGCCACCGATCAGGGTCTACGCTATGAGCCGCAGCGACCGCGGCATATTCAGATGTGTTCACAAACTCCGAACAATGCCGCGGTCACCGCGCCTACCAGCGCAGACACGCCAGCATCAGCAATCCCTATCTACGGCTGCAGTACTAAGACCCATCCAGCCATTTAGACCGCGACGGCAAGCGCTGACATGCCGCGCAGCGTGACGTTCGCCTTGTACTGCGGCTCGCTGTCCAGCCGGGCGTCCGGGAAGCGCGCAGTGACGGCCGACAGCGCCACACTGGCCTCCAGCCTCGCCAGCGGCGCGCCCAGGCAATAATGCAGGCCGCGACCAAAGCCCAAGTGCCGCAACGTTCCCCGATCGGGATCGAAGGTATCGGGGAGGTCGTACTCGGCAGGGTCGCGATGCGCCGCGGCCAGCAGCAGCATCATGGTGTCGCCCTTGATCACCTCGGTGTCCCCAATGACCATGTCCTCGAGGGCGTTACGGCTTACCAACTGCACCGGGGGGTCAAAGCGCAGGGTCTCCTCGATGACCGCCGAAGCGCGGCCGGCATCCGCAGCCAGCGCTGCCCACTGCCCGGGGTGGCGCAACAGCGCCAGGATCGCGTTGGCGATCAGGTTCACCGTGGTCTCGTGTCCTGCGATCAACAGCAGATTGCACGTGGACACGATTTCCTCCTCGGTCAGCTGATCACCGGACTCCCCCACCGCGATCAGACCCGACAGCAAGTCATCACCGGGGCGTGATCGGCGCCGCTCGATCAATTCGTGGAAGTACCCGCGCAGCAACCGGCCGGCCTGCATGCGCTCCTCGAAGTTGTCCGACAGCCCGCCGGTGATCGCGGCGAATGGATCCAGCGCCTGCCCGAGCAGTGCGGACGCCCGGCTGAACATCGGCTCGTCCTCCAGCGGCACACCGAGCAGCCGGCAGATGACCGCTACCGGCAGCGGGTACGCCAGGTCGGCGATCACATCGAAGCGGCCGCGCTCGGCGATCCGGTCCAGCAATTCGTCGACCAGCGCGGTGATGTCGGGTTGCAGCGCGTTGACCACTTTCGGCACGAAGGCCTTGCTGACCAGCTTGCGCAAGCGGGTGTGATCGGGTGGATCGAGAAACAGAAATCCCGGCGGTCCCGGCGGCCTCGGCCACGCCCCCAATGCGAGCTGCCGCTGCGCGATCGTCGAGTTCCAGCGGTTGCTGGAAGACGACGGGTGCCGCAGCCCCTCATCGCAGTCGCGCGAGGTGGAAAAGACGGTGATGTTGGCCCCCGGCAGTTGAATTGGTCCCCGTTCCCGGCATTTCGCGTAGACCGGGTACGGGTCAGCCCGGTTGGCCGGGTCCAGCAGCTGCAATAACAACGGTTGCGATTCGGACTGCTCGGTGGGCGCTCTCGTCGTCATCCTCATATTGTGCCCGCGCGGCGTGAGTCGCCGCCCCGCTCAGCGAGCCAAGAACTGCACGATGTGGTTGGCCAGTTCTTCGGCGGCGTCCTCTTGCAAGAAGTGTCCGGCCCCGCGCACCAATGGGTGATCGATACCCTGCGCGCCGCGCATCTCGCGCTGAAAGATGGCGGCCATCGGCCCGGTGATGGGATCGCTGTCGCTGAACGCGACCAGCAAAGGTGTCGGACTCCCGCACAGCTTCGCCCATGCCGACTTGTTGGCCGCTGCCGCGGGGTCGTCCGGGCTGGTCGGCACCAGGCCGGGCATCGCCCGCGGCCCGGCGCAGTACTCGTCGTCGGGGAAGGGTGCGTCGTAAGCCGCATGCACCTCGTCGCTCATCTGCCGGCGACAGCCGCTCTGTACAAACGCGCCGATGTCCAGCTTCGGCGTCGTCTGGATGGCTTTGCGGAAGCGCCACCACACCTCGGCCATCGGCTGCTCTCCATTCGGCAGCCCGGTGTTGGCGACAACCAACCTGGCGAACCGTTCGGGATGTTCGGCGGCCAGCCGCAGCCCGATCAACCCACCCCAGTCCTGGCCCACCAGGGTCGCGTTGCGAAGGTCGAGAACGTCAAATGCCAGCGCCCGCATCCACTCGACGTGGCGCGCATAGCTGTGGTCTTCGCGTTGTGTCGGCTTGTCTGAACGACCGAAGCCGACCAGATCCGGGCAGATGACTCGATGCCCGGCGGCAACCAGTATCGGAACCATCTTGCGGTACAGATAGGACCACGACGGCTCGCCATGCAGCATCAGAACCGGATCGGCACTGTCTGGCCCGTCCTGCACCCAGGCCACCCGCAGCGTACCGCCGTCATCGTCTGACAGTTCACAATACCTTGCCGCATAAGGAAATTCGGGTAGGTTGTCGAACCGGCCGTCGGGTGTCCGCAATGTCTGCATGCCTGCGAACATACGCCCTTACGTACCTTCGGTTAGTCCCGCCACCGTGGGATGCACCATCAACAGATCTAGGAAGGCCCGCTGCCCCTTGAGCAACTTGGTGCGGGCCTGCGCCACCGCAAACCAGTCGATCCGATCGACCTCGGGGAACTCACGCATCCGGCCCGATCCCCTCGGCCACTCCAGCTCGAAGGTGTTGCTACGCGCCTCGGTGATGTCGAGGTCACCTCGAACAGCGAAGGCGGTGACCACCTTGCCGCTGGGTTGTTTCAGTGCGCCGAAGTCGATTCGCGGCCCTTCCGGCACCGGCAGCCCGCTCTCCTCACCGAACTCCCGCTGCGCGGCCATCCAGGGATCTTCGCCATCGGTGTACTCGCCTTTCGGGATCGACCAGGCCCCATCGTCCTTACGGGCCCAAAACGGGCCACCGGGATGTGCGATGAGGACTTCCACGACACCGTCGCGGGCTCGATATAAAAGCAGCCCTGCGCTGAGCTTGGGCACCGGCCCTAGACCCCAACCGCGACTTCCAGATCCTTGAGTGACGACTCCAGGTGTGCGAGCAGTCGCTGCAGGTGCGGCAAGCTGCGACGGCATCCGACCAGACCGAAATCGAGATTGCCCGCGTTGTTCACCAGGGTGATGTTCAGCGCTTGTCCCTCCGGGAGCGCCGACAACGGGTAGCTGCCGTCCAGCCGGGCGCCCCCGTAGTACATCGGCTCGGCGAGTCCCGGCACATTCGAGATGACGAGGTTGAATGGAGGCGGTGTCGACGAGATGAAGCCCGGGACAAGCCCCAGCGTCAGCGGTGCCATGTACAGCGCCGACAATGCGAGCACCTGCATTCGTGGCAGTTCGGCCAAGACTTTCTTGTTGCCGCGCATCGACTCGCTGATCGCCTGTATCCGCTCCGCGGGGTCCTCGACGTCGGAGGCGAGGTTGCACAGGATACTGCCAACCATGTTGCCGCCGGCGTCCGCTTCCTCCTTGGAGCGCAGGCTGACCGGAACCATCGCGATCAGCGGTGCGTCCGGCAGCGCATTCTGCTCGATGAGGTAGTAGCGCAGCGCGCCCGAACACATGGCCAAGACGGCGTCGTTGAAGCTCACCCCCGCGGCCTTCTTGACGCTCAGGATGCGATCCGCCGACCAGGACTGAGCGGCGCACCGGCGCGCGCCCCCGATCTTGACGTTGAACATCGTGTGCGGAGCCGCCATCGGCAGCGTCAACTGTTGCTCGAAGAGGGCCGCGCGGGCCAGCTTCACCGTCGATGGGGCAAGTCCCACAACGGATCTCGCCCCATTGACCAGCGAGCCCAACGTGGACGAGCCACCTGACTTGGGACGCGGTCGCCGAGGCAGGCTCCACATCGCCCGCACCTCGGGGTCGTCCGGGTCGACCGAGAGCGTGCGCTGCATCAGCTTCATCGCCGAAATACCGTCGATCAGTGCATGATGCATTTTGCTGTACATGGCGAACCGGCCGTCGCTCAACCCCTCCACCACGTACAGCTCCCACAGCGGGCGGTGCCGATCGAGCAAGCTGGTGTGCAGCCGTGAGGCCAGCTCGAGCAGCTCGCGGACCCGCCCCGGCGATGCCAGCGCCGAGCGCCGGATGTGGTAGTCGACGTCGATCTCGTCGTCGTAGGCCCATGCCAAAGGCGCGATCCCGCCCATGATCGTCGCGGGGCGCTTGCGGAATGTCGGCTGGAATTCGTCGTTGGCGACCATGGCGTCGGTGAACTCCCGGACGAACTCCGGACCCGCGCCGTCGGGCGGCTCGAACAACGACAGGCCACCCACGTGCATGGGATGCTCTCGCGATTCCGCAACCAGAAATACCGAGTCGGTGGGCGCCATCAGTTCCATCCGTCCATTAGACCGCGAACGGTGCAGGACGCGAAGCGCTCTTAGAACATCGCGGTCGAGCCGACCCCGGGATGACTGCGCATGTACTCGACGAGCCGGTCGACGTAGCTGCGAAACGCGGGCGCCTCGATGCCGCTGCCAGCCAGGTCAGCGCGGCAATGCTCGGTCAGGTAAATGGTGGGATGCGCGAAGTAGTCGACCGCTTCGGGAGGTATCCGCATCAAGCGGTAGAGCCCCGGAACGTGCGCCAGGGATGCCTTGGCCAGCTTCCGCGGCAACGGAACCTTGACGACTTCCCGGCCGGTTGCCTCGGCGAGCGTGTCCGCCATCTCATCGACGGTGAGCGCGTGTGGATCTGCCAGCTGATACGTTCGGCCCTCGGAGGCGGGGAGGCCGCTCAAATACGCGACAGCGTCGACGACGAAGTCGCGCGGGACCACGTTCACGCGCGTCGCCGCCGGGTCGCCCGCCATCGGCAGGATCGCGCGCCGGGGCTGTCGCAGCAGCCACTGCATGACGAAGTAGGGTCCGTCGAACTTCTGCGTTTCACCGGTGCGACCTGACTTGGGCCAAACTAGTGCGCATCGCGGCTGGTGATATTGGTGAGCGCGCCGCGGAGGTCGTCAGGTAGTGGGTCGGCGGCGGTCAGTATGTGTTGGCCGGCTCGGATTTGTACGGTGCGGTAGCGGCGTGTGGTGCGTACGAATTTCTTGATGCTCCAACCTGTTCGGTGCTCGATCCAGTGGGATACGGCCAGGGCGGCGAACACGATGGTCATGTGGGCCTCGATGGACTCGCGGGTGTGGTGGTAGATGGGTCGGGCCTGTAGGTCGTGCTTGGACATGCGGAAGCTCTTCTCGATGCGCCACAGCTGGTGGTAAGCGTCGATGACGAACTCGGGCGGCTGGCCGATGAGGTTGGTGGTGTAGCCCTTCCAGCCGGCCAGCGCGCGGGTTTTGGCCTCCAGCGCCCGGTTCACACTCTTAGTTGCGCCGGTGAGCTGGATGTAGCGGTTGCGTTTGAGCGGGGCGTGGCCGTCGACGGCGCGTTGGGCTTTGGCGACCTGCTCATCGATACCGCGTATGGTTTTGCGGGCCCGGTCGTATCGGTACTGGTGGTGGATGATCCGATCGGGGATCCCGCGAGTCTTTTCTGCTGAGGTCGATGGCCACGGCTGGGTCAGCACCAGCCCGTCAGGAACCGCTTCATTGGGATGCTTGTCGCGCCATTCGCGCACCACATCGGGCAGGTGCGGGATCCGCGCACCCAGGATGAACGAGAGCCCCGCAGCTTGAAGGGCGACCTGGTTGGCTTCCGAGATCATCCCGGCATCGGCGACCACAGTCACGTCGGTCAGGTTGTGGGCGGTTTTGAAGTCGTTGATGACCGGAACCATGGTGGCGGTCTCGGCTCTATTGCCCTCAAACGCCGCCACGTTGAGCGGGAATCCGGTCGCGTCGGTCAACAGACCGAGGGTGATCTGGGGATCCAGGCGGCGTTCCTTGCTGAACCCGGGCTCACGGAACCCATCACCGGCATCGGTTTCAAAGTGCAGTGTGGAGACGTCATAGAGCACCAGGCTGGCTGGCCCCAACTTCGCGTGCGCGGCGCAGGCCTTCGATAAGGCCTGGCGCACGGCCGGTTTGGCGAACACAGGCAGCCGACGCTTCAGAGTCCGATACGCCGGCGGCTGGACTCCGGTCTCGGCGAGCACCCGCAACGCATCGACCTTGCTGCTGGGTTCGATGATGCGGGCCAACACGAGGCCACGCAGCACTTCATCACCGTCGAGGACCTCGTCGAATCCCAGCACCCGGTATGCCTGGCACAACGCCTGCCACAGGTGCTGAGAACACGACGCGACGATCTCCAGGGGCCCGCCAGCAGTCCCGGCCTGGCCCAGACCGAGGTCCAACGTCTGCTGGCCCGCGGCCAAACGCTGCGCCGCTGCGGCTTTGAGCACCTCCACTTGCGCCTCGTCGTGCGCTGAGCCCAGGTGCTCGATCTGGCGTGATCCCTTGCGCGAGGACCACACGATCTGCACCGCGGTCGCCCCAGAACTGGTCTTCACCGTGCGCACATAGGCCACCGCCGCACCCTACGGGCCGACACCTAGTGCACACATTCCGACTCGCCAACACCGAAAACCGCAGATCAACGACCTACGGCTGCGACAGCCGCAGAAAAGTGGCCCAAGTCAGGTATGGGCTCGACATCACACCGGCCGGCAGGGCCAGGGTCCACCAGGAGCTCCCTGGTTCCAACCTCTACTTCTACTGAGCACTTTCGGGGTAGTCGAAGACTGCGTAGCCACCTCGGTCGTCAACAATGAGGAGTCTCCT
>DATJBA010000237.1:0-4998 GCA_035515675.1 Mycobacterium sp. | reverse complement strand
ACGGTGACCAGGCTCATCTGCTCGGCCGCCTCGAGATCGCGGCGGTGCACCAGGTCGCAGAGCACGTCGACCGCCAGCGGTTCGTACTGCGACAACGTATCGACGACCAGCGCCACATCGGGGGCGAGCCGGCTCAATTGCTGACCAACCAAGGCGGCGATGCTGTCCGACACCGCGACACGCTCATCCCACATCCACACCCCGGCGACCTGCCGTATCGCGCCGGCGGCGAGCCGGTCCTTGAGCAGTTGCCGCAGAAACAGCGCGTTGCCTCCGGTCAGTTTCCAAAACCGCTTAGCGCTGCGACTATCCACCGCCCCGCCAAGCGTGGTCTCGATCATGCGGCGGGTATCCGAAGCCGACAGCGGCTCGAGGTCCAGGCGGGCAAGCAAGTCATCTTTCCACCGCCAGCGTGTCCAGCGTGTTAGCCGCAATCGCCAAGACGGTGATGCCCGAGTCGAACGTGATATGGGCATTCAGTCCGGCCATCATGTGCTGCAGGATGATCGCCTGACCGTCCTGGTCACCGACGAATGCGACCTCCCAGGGAAATGTCAGACCCCGGCAGTCGTCGGGGTAGAAGTACGCATTCAACGCGTTGAAGTAGCGCCGGGCAAACGCGACATCGAGCTCGCCCATACGGGGCCCGTCGTCGAACACCCCCTTGTCGATGGCTTTACGAATGACGAGCGTGACGCGCTTGTAGAGAGCAGCGGAGTAGCCGATATGGCTGTCCGCTTTGATGGCCCAGCCGATGACTTTTTCGATGTTGTGCACGGCCTCGCCGATGGTTTCGGGTTCTTCGAGGCGATCCAGTGGGAGTGGCGGACGGGGAGCCACAGGAGCAGACAGGTCAGGGGAACCTCCGATTCAATCGATCCGCTGTCCAACCCGGGCTCGGATGGGGGCGGCGGCGATGATCGTCAGTGGGGTAATCGTAGGGAAATCGTCGCTCAGTGACTGGATTTTGATCTGCCGAACGATGGTCGCCAGGGCGAGGGTCGCCTCGAGCATCGCGAAATGTTCGCCGATGCATGCTCGCGGGCCACCACCGAACGGCAGGTATTGCCAGCGGTCACGGCCCTTGGAGCGCTCCGGGCTGAAACGGTCGGGGTCGAAGCGCAGCGGATCTTCCCACAGGGCAGGGTCGCGATGCATGGCGCAGATCGAGACAATGGCGGACGTGCCCGCGGGCACGCGGTAGCCGTTGACCTCGATGTCGGCCATCACCATCCGCCCCACTGCCGGCGCCGGTGGGCACAGGCGCAGCGCCTCGTGCAGGACCTGCACGGTGTAACGCATCCTGGGCACGTCCCCGTGGGTAAGCCGGCGGTCACCGAGCGCGCCGGCTTCGGCGGCTACCCGCTGCTGCAGATCGGGCCGGTGACCCAACGCCCACAGCGCATAGCTCAGCGCGGTGGAGGTGGTGTCATGGCCGGCGAGCAGAAACAACACCAACTCGTCGCAGATCGCACGATCAGACAGCGGCTGGCCGGTCTGCGGGTCGGTGGTCTGGATCAGGGCCCACACCAGCGGCGCATCACGTGTCGGATCAGCTCGGCACGCGCGCAGGATCTCGGCCGCCAACGCGTGCAGGGAGGCGCTGGCCGCGCGGGCCCTCCGCTGCCCACGCGTGGGCCACCAGCGTGGCGGGTTGACCGGGTGCAATGCCCGGTCGGCCGCCCACTTGGCGCTGGTGCGAAGCGCGGCTCCCACCACCTGCGTTTGGTCGCCCAGATCGATTCCGAGTATCGAATGGCCTAGTGCCCGCAACGTCAGTGCACGGCATTCGGCGTCCAGGTCGACCGCCGCCCCGAGGGCCCAGCGGTCGGCAAGCTGTTCGGCGACCTCAGCCATGTGCCCGGCGAACCGGGGAACGTGGTGTTTGGTGAACATCGGCTGCAGCGCGCGGCGGCGCGGCAGCCACTCGTGATGCGGCACAACCAGCAGGTTGTCGCCCACCAGCCGACGGATTTCTAATGAGACAGGCGTCGCCCCGCGCTCGGCGAATGCGTCCGTACGCGCTAAAACATCGTGGGCACCCTTGGGGGAGGAGACAAACACCAACGGCGGCATGATCCACCGCGGCGCCAGCACATTTCGGGTCACCGATCCGCCCGACTCCCGCATCAGCTCCAGGCCGGTATCGAATCGTCTGGTCGCCGTCAGCCGCCGCCAGTACGGCAGGGGGTTCTTTGGCGCCAGCGGCAGCACGGTGACGTCCGGGCGTGTGATCGTGGCTGTCATGTCCGCCAGCGTGGGCCGACTGAAGTGGCGCAGTCACGCGTAGCCGACTACTGCATCCTGTCCGCGACGGTACTCGAGATGTCACGCCAGAAGGTCCCAGTTTCGGGCGAGGTGATCGGGTATGTCGAACGGCGCCCGCTGGCAACCCCCCGTTGGCTGCCGCGTACGAGGACGGGAGCGATGCGCAGAACAGGCAGACCGCGATCTGGACGCCCCATGACTCGAATAGCTGCTGCGCGCGCTTGATCCTGCGCATGTCAGCCCACCCGGGCAGGGGTGGGGTCTCGACCAGGTAGGCCCGGAGCTCGTCGGGCAACTGCTCTGGCACCGGCTGGTCGACGCGGACCGGCGTCCGCATGATCGCACTGACCGCATCGACGCCGCCACGCTCGAGCACGGCCGCGACCGGCCTGTCAGCCACCGGATCGCCTCGCCTAGCTCTGCATGGGATCGAGCAGCGCGTCCGTCCATCTGGAGCTTCCGTAGGCGCCCGCCATGTTCGCAGCTTGTCGGACTTTGCGCTCTTCGCCAGGGCTTACGTGTCGATTAGGTAGATATCGGCCGTAATACGGGTAGTCGGCGACACGCGCTTCCCGATCGTCGCCAGCCGTACGTTTCCATGCATCACAACCCACACAGCGTGGAGGTGGTCAGGAATGTCGGATTTAAGACCGTCGATCGAGGCAACGCAGGATGCCATCACCGGCAGCCGACTCTGGTCACGCAGCCGCCGGTTCTAGTCACCCAACAAGAGGTGATGTTCGGCACCGCGGCAGCCGTGCCGAAACGGTCCACCCCGATCACCCGCCGAATGGTCGACGCGCTTCTTGTCGTCGCGCAGCTTTGCACCCGCCGCCCCCAGGCCCCACTACGCTCACGCCTCGTACCTCGAGCGCGCCCGCATGTCACGAGAAATGGACAGATTATGAGCCACCGTGGCCGGCTCGTAGTAGCTTGACCAGCTCCTCGCGCGACCCGGCTCCCAGGCGCTGGTACGCGCGATACACATGACCCTCAACGGTGCGTACCGATGTGGCGAGCCTTTTGGCGATCTCCTTATTGGATAACCCTGCGGCGACCAGCTCGATGATCTCGCGTTGACGGCCGGTCAACGGTTGGCCTATAGGGTTGCGCAGCGCGGGTGTGCACAGCCCGCCGCAGTCGGTGGCCAGCTGCTGCGCCAACGCTGCGGCATACAGACTGCGCTTGCGCTGCTTGTTGCGGCTGAATGCCACGGCCGCCTGGGCAGCGACGTCGGCGGCAGCGGCCCGATCGCCGAGAGCCCGGTAGTCGGCCGATGCCGCGAGCAGACCCTCCCCATCGTCTGCCAGCAACGATTCCGCATGCCGCACAACGGCATCGGCAAGGGGAAACGACAATTCATTGGCCAGTTCGCGTGCGCGTATCGCCCCCGACGTGTCGCCCCATTGAGCCGCGACTTGCACGCAGGCCAGTTCATGCGTTGGCTGATTGCACTTGCGCGCATCCTCGCCGGCAGCATGGACGACCGAGATCGCGTCGGTCAGAAACCCGCCGGCCGCCAGCGCCCAGCCACTGGCCACCGCCAGAGCGGTCTGCATAAACAGGTAGTCGGCGGGCACGCATTGCCGCGCTTCGGTGATCGCGTCGTTGGCGGCATCCGGCTGACCCAGTTTGGCGTGGGCCTCGGCCAACGCGAAGCAGGTCGCTGCTGGTAAACCGGTTGTGACGCTGTGCTTTTCCGCCCCGGCCAGCGCCTCATGCAGCAGTTTCACCGCCGCGGGGATCTCGCCGTGCGCCAGCTCGGCGTGGCCCAGCAAGAATGCCAGGTTCGCATACGCGAGACTGGGCACGTCACGCGCCGACTCGGATAGCTGCTTGGCTGATCGCACGCATTCGCCGATGCGCCCGGTTAATCGGCAGGCACGCGCATAGACGCCGCCATACCAGAGCCTCATGGGCGACGCCTGAGACGACGTGATCGCGCAGTCGATGGCCTGCACTACGACGTCGGAGACGTCGTCGAGTCTGCCCAACGCGCCAGCCGCCATCGTCAACGCGAGGGACGCCAACATGGCGTGAAAGTCAGGCAGTGTCGACGAACGCAGCGCCGCCCGCGCCTTTTCCGCGGCGGCTTCCCAGCGGGTCATCACCGCGTCCACGCACGATTCCACCGCGGCGCGCTCGGCCCGCTCCGCCGCGGATTCCCCAGTCGATGCCAGGCCGTCGAGAATGGCCGACGCCTCGCGCGGTCGGCCGAGATTCCAGATCAGGTTCGCTGCCCGCACGGTTGCCCAATGATGTCCGTCGGGGTCATGCACGCCGATCCCGGCCAGGATCGCCTCGGCCTGGTCGCCGTGCCCGCGCCCGACCAGGGTTATCGCGCGCAGGCCGACGGCCTCGCTGACCCCGGCATCGGCAGCGGCGGTGGCGAATCGGTCGGATAAGTCCAGGTCGAGCAGCGTCACCGCGAACCGCGCCGCCTGCAGGTATAGGTGCGGGTCGGGGGGAAGGTCTGATTCGAGGGCGAGCAGCGCCCGGCGCACCATCGCGTGCATATCGTCGTCGGTACCCTTGGCCAGCCGTTGTGCCAGCTTGCCGCGAATTCGTGATAGATACATCTCGCTGGCTGCGGCCCGCCGAAGCTCACCGAACAGCGGATGGGCCAGTCGGGCCATCAGCTTGGAGCCGCTGCGTTCCACGGTGACCAGGCTCATCTGCTCGGCCGCCTCGAGATCGCGGCGGTGCACCAGGTCGCAGAGCACGTCGACC
>DATJBA010000236.1:0-2124 GCA_035515675.1 Mycobacterium sp. | reverse complement strand
CGGCGACGGCTCGCGCCCAGCGGTCGGCGTCGAATGGCCGCTGGCTGCGCAGCATGGCGAACGCGAGCCGGTGTGCGCGGTGGCCGACGGCGATCAGGGCGACCAGCGGCGGCTTGCCGCGGGACAGCAGCCGGCGCCGGTAGATGATGAAATCGGGGTGGTGTAGGCCGACGCCGCGGCCCAGTTAGACGATGGCTCTGCGTAATTCGACCGATCCTCGGCGGCTGATGCCGGTGCGGGGTCGGGCAGTAGCGCCGCGAGGTGGGTGGTGGCGTCCTGGATCTGCTGGTCGAGGCCTCGAACAGGGCCCAGTCGGCGGCGAGCACGACCAGCGGTGCGGGTCGTTCGGCGCAAGGTAACCGAAGGGCCAGCCGGGCTGCCTGCACGACTTGTGCGGCCTTGGGCCGGGACATGCGCACGCCGCGGCGGCGACGCCACCTACACGGAGACCGAAAGCCAGCAAAACCACTAGTCAATAACGGGTTGACAGAGCCTCGCCCCTTCGGGGATGACAAGGAACCTAGGGCCGCGGAACCGGTATTGCCGATGCCACCTTGAGCTCGACACTGAAGTACTGAACGTCGGGCTTCTCGCTGATGAGGATCTCCCGCAGTTTGGCAAAAACCTTGTCGAGTGCCTCCAGCGGATCGACATCGCGGGTCACAACTGACACGCCGACATCGAACCAATGTTCGCCATAACGGCTTAACCCATGTGCGAAGCCGGGGAGATCGGTGTGGTCTTCAGGATTCCAGGAGATGACTTCTACCACTTTCTCGCTCATTGGCTTCCCTTCAGATAGTGCTTCTCTGGGTGGGGTGTGTCCCGCTCATCGCACCACCCCGTGACCGGGCATTCCAGCGACATTCGGCCTCGATGTTAAGGACTTGTGACCCTGCACACGCCCCAGGCCAGGGCCGACATTCGCAGGATGGAGCACCTCACTGCGCTGGATGCCAGTTTCCTGGAGGCCGAGGACTCCGATCCACACGTGAGCCTGGCGGTCGGGGGCGATGTCCATCCCCGAAAGGGCCGGTTCGGGCCGTACGACGACTAGCAAGCCGGGCCGCGGCGACTTAGACACCGACGGAGGCGGGCCGCTTCGGTCCGACCACGCTACTTGATGCTCGAAGGTGGTGTCGACGTGTCCTATGAGACGATCGGGGCCTGGTGCGACCGGTTCGGGCAGGAGTACGCGAACCAGCTGCGCCGTCGTGGTCCGCGGCTGGGCGACAAATGGCACCTCGATGAGGTGTTCGTCCAGATCAACGGCGCACAGCGGTACCTGTGGCGCGCGGTCGACCAGCACGGCAACGTGCTCGACATTCTGGTCCAGTCGCGCCGAAGTACGTGAACAACCGCGCCGAGAACTCTCAGCAGCCGACCCGGCACCGCGAGCGGGCGATGAAACGCTTCAAGTCGATCCGGCACGCGCAACGGTTCCTGTCGGCGTTGAGCGGCATCTCGCCGCACTTTCGGCCCCGTCGGCACCTGCTGTCGGCGGCCGACTACCGACAGGTGATGGCCGACCGCTTCGCGGTCGGGAACGAGACCACCGGGGCCACGACCACGGCCGCCGCCTGAATCGGCGACCGGGACAGGACGTTTCGTCCAAGCCCACGGCTCATCACCCCGAATCATCACATCGGCGAATTAAATTAATTTAGGTTGGCTCAAGTTGACAGTGCCGTCCGGGTTGCGCCAGCGCGACCACACATCGTGGTCGGTCCCCACATAGAACAGCTGCAAGACCTCAGTGCCCGGAGCCCGGAACGGCGATCGCCGTGATGTTGCTCGCTCTGCAATGCCTTCTCGTGCGTATCAAGGGAAGCTCTGACCGGATTCCTTGGCCAGCTGGATCAGCTTCTCGTTCAGCTCCCGGATCCGGTTAGCGGTCTCTTTCGAAGGCACTCGTGTCGGCCGCGGTGTTTGAGGTTGCCATCCTTCAATCTGAAGATTCGGCGAACGTAATAGATTGACCCCGCAGATCAGACGAACTGCCAGGCGGCCAATGCTATCGCCAATTCTTCGTTGGTCGGCACCACCAGAACCTTCGTCCGCGAGTCGTCGGTAGAGATCACCCGCGCTTCGCGCGCGCTGGAACGGTTGCGATCGGGATCGACA
>DATJBA010000235.1:0-2743 GCA_035515675.1 Mycobacterium sp. | reverse complement strand
TCGGTGACCGCGGGCACGATCTTCGACAAGACGCGCGGTGCCGGCCACCCGCCGAGCCTGGAACGTCCTGCCGCGCAACGGCCCTGGCGGACTGCCGAAATTCAGCTCCAATTCCACTCCGGTTAACTGCATACCCCAAATAGCCGTTATCGGCAAAGCCGTTGTCCTGCAATATATTCCATAGCTTGACGTTCTTAATGTATTGCCAGAGTTGCATATTTGGTATGTTCTTGCTCAATCTATCTGAGCCCGTCTCATTCTGACTGCGCCGTTTCGTTGCAGGGCAGGAGTTCTCTGCCGTGCGTGGCTGTCGCGGCCCCGTACACACCGTACCGATCGCTGGCGGGGCCGAAAGTTCTCGTGGCCGGTCCGCCGGGCAGGCTCGGTGAACGAGCTCCCCACCACCCGCGCCGACGCTGAAGCGTCACGTGACGAAACGCAAGCAGTAGATCGGCAGTGCCCAACCATCTTCCAACCCATCCGGCGTGTTCGCTGCTGGGCCGGATCCCATATTATTGCGCGCCGCGTGCGAGCCGCGGCAGAATCCGCGCCGAAACCCCGAGGTCAGCGTACGAACCGACTCGCTGGCTCAGACCTCATGTCCGGAGTCCTGATGTCAGGAGTCCTGGTCGGGTGGCTGCTCCTTCCTTGGGTCGAACGGACACCGGGTCCGCGGGTCAGGGGATGGCGCGGACGCGGTTGACCGCGTCGGCGAATTCCTGTGCCCAGGGCCAGGTTTCGGGTATGCGCAGGATCAGCCGGCGGGCGTGGCGGACGAGGCGGGCGGCGGCGTGCAAAAGCCGGTAGCGCAGCGTGGCGGGCTCGGCCCTGGCGAGTGGGCCGTCGAGCAGCAGCAGCCGCGTCCAGCACAGCAGGTCGATGGCCAGGGCGACCGCGGTGACCCAGGCGGTGTTGATCGCAAACGAGTGCGATGGCCAGCGGGCCAGGCCGGTGTCCTTGCCGCACCGGATGAACCCTTCCACCCGGGCGTGCACCCAGTGGTGGGCCTCGAGCCGTTGGGGCTGTCCGCCGCGGGTGTTGGTCGCGATGAGCTGGTAGCGGTGGCCGTTGATCTGCTCGAACAGCGACAGCTGCCGGCCTTCTTCGATCTTTTCCCGGCGCACCAGGATGCGCATGTCGGCCGGCCAGCCGGCCAGCCGGTCGCCGTCGGCGCCCTGGCGCAGCAGCCCGGTCAGCTCGGCCACCTGCGCGTCGTCACGGGCCAGCCCGGCCGCATCCAGCGCCGCTTCCCAGCCCTCGGCGGGCATCTGCCCGATCGCGACCCGGGCCCGCTCGTCGAGATCGAACCCCACCGAGTAGGCCACCGACCAGCCCGGGCGGGCGTCCAGTTTCTCCAGGTGCTCGACCACGGCGTGGCTGCAGCCCGCCCCGTCGATGGTGATCAACAGGTTGCGGCGCCACTTGGGCGGGATCGCGGCGATCGCCGCGTCGATGATCGCCACGTGATCGGCCGCGGTGTTCGACCCGGCGTTTCCCGCACGGGCGATCACCACCAGCAGCTCACCGGTGTTGTCGCACCACGCCAACAGCGGGTGAAACCCATAGCCACCCTTAAAATTGCCCGCAGCGTGCTGGTTGTCGGAATGCGATTCGACCAGCGAGGCGTCAATGCGGATCACAATCACCGGACCCAGATCCCCATAACAGGTCCGCGAAGCCGGGATCGTGCCATGGCGAGCCTCGATCAACTCCCATACCCGCTCCCGCACGCTGTTGCGCGCCAGCGCGATCCCGGCCAGGGCTTGCTGGTCGATCTCGCCCAGCGAGCGCCACATCGTCACCACCGACGCCACCTGCCCAAACAGTCGCTGCTGATCGCGCAGCACCGCGGTACCGGCCAGGTTGTGCGCACCACCGGCGATCGACACCGCCACGTCGCGCAACACCGCGCCCCGGTCGTGGGTCACCTCCGGCCGCGACAACACCGCCGACAAGCCGCTGGTCAGACCGGTCGCGTCGGCCAGCATGCGCGGGATCACGTTGCCGGCGTGCCCGACCACATCCTCGCCGCGGACCTCGATTCGAAGACTCTTGGACCAATCCGTAGTAGCCTGCATCTGATAGGTGCACTCCCATCTTGGATAACCGAACCTTCAACACTCCGATTATCCTTGTGGCAGTGCACCTTTCGCGTTCACGACGCCCCCAAACACCGAATTACGGTCGAGTAGCCGGGAGGGATCGCACCTCCCGGCTCTCACAGATCCGTACGTGAATCTCTCGATTCATACGGCTCTTGTCACCTTGATCACCAGACGGCGGGGACAGCGGTGCTCCACTGCCAGTGCGCGATAAACCGCGGGTACTACTTGGTGACCCGCGCCCACGCCTGTTGGGATTCCTTTCGTCCTCGATACCGGCGATATTTCTTGCGGACCCACCGCATCAGGTAGGCGTTGATGCGTGTCAGCAGGGGATACAGCGCCGACCGGTAGAAGGCGCCGTAATAGTTCATCCAGCCCCGCACAATCGGATTGATCATGCGGGCCAGATCGGCGAAGGTGTGACCAGTGCGGTGATGCAATCGCCATGACCGCACTTCGGCACTGATCTTTTTCAAGGCGTCCTTGCTAACCGCAGGCATAAACGACAGGAACATCCGGCCGTCTTTGGCCCGCGCCCCGCGCGGCCGGAACGTGAAACCTAGAAAGGTAAACGACGTGTGCTGATAGTCACCGCGCCGTTTGCCGTCCTTGCAGTACACGATCCGGGTCTTGTCGGG
>DATJBA010000234.1:0-2153 GCA_035515675.1 Mycobacterium sp. | reverse complement strand
CGCACCATCGCAGCGCAGCGCGCGCTGGAGGTGACCGGCCGGCTGCTGCTGGCCGCCAGCTCACGGCGTTCGGCATGGTGGGCAGGTACCGTGACCCTGGGCGTGGCCAAAATCATCGAGAACATGGAGATCGGCCACAACGTCATGCACGGCCAGTGGGACTGGATGAACGACCCGGAGATTCACTCCTCGACCTGGGAGTGGGACATGAGCGGGTCGTCCAAGCACTGGCGCTACACCCACAACTTCGTGCACCACAAGTACACCAACATTCTCGGGATGGACGACGATGTCGGCTACGGCATGCTGCGCGTCACCCGCGACCAGCGCTGGAACCGTTACAACGTCTTCAATCTGCTGTGGAATACCCTGCTCGCCTTCGCTTTTGAGTGGGGCGTCGGCTTGCAGCACGTGGAGATCGGCAAGATCGTCAAACGCCGGATGGACCACGAGGAAGCCCGGCAAAGGCTAGACGAGTTCTTAGCGAAGGCCGGTCGGCAGGTGCTCAAGGACTACGTCGCGTTCCCGGCGCTGACCGCGCTGTCGCCCGGCGCGACATACAAGTCCACGCTGAAGGCCAACGCGGTTGCCAACGTGATCCGCAACGTATGGGCCAACGCCGTCATCTTCTGCGGACATTTCCCTGATGGCGCCGAGAAATTCACCAAAACGGACATGATCGGCGAAACGAAGGGCCAGTGGTACCTGCGCCAGATGCTGGGCAGTGCCAACTTCGAGGCCGGGCCCGCGCTGCGGTTCATGAGCGGCAACCTGTGCCACCAGATCGAACACCACCTGTATCCCGATCTGCCGAGCAACCGGTTGCACGAGATCTCGCTGCGGGTGCGCGAGGTCTGCGACAAGTACGACTTGCCCTACACCACAGGCTCATTTCTGGTGCAGTACGGCAAGACATGGCGCACGCTGGCCAAGTTGTCGTTGCCGAACAAGTACTTGCTCGACGATGCTGACGATGCGCCGGAGACCCGCAGCGAGCGGATGTTCGCGGCGCTAGAGCCCGGTTTCGCCGGCATTGATCCGGCGACGGGACGGCGGCGGGGGCTGAAGTCGGCGATCGCCGCCGTGCGCGGTTGGCGACGCGAAAAGCGGGCCATGAGGCAAACGTCGCAGAGGGAAGCAGTCGACGACCTCGCCGCCTAGCTCGAACCTCAGGCGTAGCCGATCGCCTCTTCCGTAGCAAATACCGCCTATCGCAGACCAGGGTGTGGCAGGGTATGCGCCCAGGATTCACGCATAGCGTCCGGCCCGCTGGCGGTTCCGAGGGAGGCACGGCATGACATATATGGGCAAACCGTACTACCCAGTGTGGCTAGTCACGGCCAGCTTCGGTCATCGTCGCTGCGTCGGTGACCACCTGGTCCGGCCGGTCGAGCGCGGCTGCGAACTCTTTCACAACCGACTCATCCATCTCTGCCCTTTAATGGTGGTCGGCCCCTTGGGTCGGCTGATGTGCTACCCGCGTGCCGACCCACGTAGCGTGCCACCCAGCCGGGTCGGCTCGCGATACGGACAGGGGGTATATCCGCCGCGTCGCCGTCAAAGCGTGTAGGGACTCAATTGTCAGACGCCGCCGTTACGGTGGCACGTACCGCCCGACGCGGGGTGCTCACTGTGGGAGTAGGGCCGGCTGATAGAACTCCGTGGCGGCTACCGGCGCGACGCCGAGTTCGGCCGCGACGGCGTCGATCGCTTGCTGCGCGATGTTGAGGTCCAGCTGGCGGTCGGGGGTGAAGTACGGGCCGACGTAGCGTTCGTAGTGTTGTTGCGCTTCATCACGCGTGAGTCGGTTGAGGAACCAGGCGATGTAGTCGATGGCTCGGCTGGGTTGTTCGGCAAGGGTCCGCAGCGCCCGCTGGTTGGCCCGCACCAGGGCCCGCAGGGCGGGGCTGTCCAGCGGGATATGGACGGGGTCCACCGCGACGCCCACGGTGGGGATCTGGAAGTGATCGCCGACCCAGGCCAGCAGGTGGAATCCTTCTTCCTCGGCGACCTGTTCGGGTCCAAGGGTGCTGCCGACGTAGGCGGCGTCGATCGAGCCGTCCCGCAGCCGTCGCAGGTCCATCTGGTAGTCACCGGGATGGCGCACCACACATTCCAGGTCGCGGTCAGGGTCTAGGCCGTGCTTGCGCAGG
>DATJBA010000233.1:0-33585 GCA_035515675.1 Mycobacterium sp. | reverse complement strand
GGCGGGGCGGCCATCCAGATAGGGTCGGTCATTGCCGCGTGTCCCGGGGTTTGGACCGTTGGCGCGCGATCAGCGCTTCAACGGCGCGCTCGCCGGGGCCGCCGGATACGCCGAGCAGCGTCATGCGGGGACATCCCTCTCCGGGGTGCTCCGCCCCGGTGTAGCAGGACGCGATGACGCGAGTCTCCTGGCTCTCGGATCGCCGCTCGCCTCGCCTTCCAGCCGATGGCCGTGGTTTGTGAGGGTCGCTCCCCGATGACAGTGGCGGGACCGCGCCGGATTTGCACCGGCTTCCTGCGTCGTCATCGCCGTACGGGGGACATTGTCGCATCCCAACTGCGTCCGGAAGGACACGCTGTGAAGAATCGTGCGGGCGATATGTACGATCTTGCGAATTATTTGCAGGTCGACGACACGAGTCAGGTTAGCGCAGTTGCGTGCGACCGCGCCACCAGACGTTAGGACTGGCACCTGCCGTTCTGGCATAGCGCATCATTACGAAGGTTCGGCAGGACGGTTGCGACGAAGGGATGGGCGTGCGACCACACATGGCACCAAGATCCGGGCAGGCACCGGCGATCCTCAAGTCGGCCCGGACGACCCTGGTCGCGTGCGGCCTGCTGTCGGCACTCAGTTCCCTGGCCGGCATGGCGCCGCTGGTTGTCGTCGTGGAGGTGAGCAGGCGACTTCTGTTGGGCGACAAAAACGTCTGGCCGATCATCGTCGTGGCGATCGTCGCGCTGGCCGTCAGACAATTGGGTGTTCTGGTCGCCGGCGTGATGACACACCTGGCCGACATCCGGGTGTCGTTTCGGATCCGCCGCGAACTCCTGGTGAAACTGAGCAAGGTGCCGCTGAGCTGGTTCGGCGATCGAAACTCCGGCATCGTCAAGAAGGCGGTCGAGGACGACGTCGCGGCGTTGCATCGACTCGTCGCGCATTCGATCGTGGAACTCAGCGCGACCGCGGTGCCGCCGTTGGTGGCGTTTGTCTATCTCTTCACTGTGGACTGGCGCATGGCGTTGGCGACGCTGCTTCCGGTGTTCGCCGGGCTCGCCGCCTACCAGCGTGCGATGGCCGGGGCGGAGACCAAGTATCCGGAGTTCATGGACTGGTTGGCGCGCCTCAACGGCGCGGCGGTGGAGTTCGTGAACGGCATCCGCGTCGTGAAGGCGTTCGGCACACCGGGCGAGGCGAGTCGCCGTTTCCAGGACGTGTCCCGCAATTTCGCTCGCTTCTTTCTCGACTGGGCCAAATCCACGAGCGCCGCAAGCGTTTCCGCCGAGATACTGTTGTCACCCCCGAGCATTCTTCTCGTCGTCGCAGCGACCGGCGGGGTCTTGACCGCCCGCGGCGACCTCACGCTGGAGAACTTCATCGCATTCCTGGTGTTCGGCACGGTCATTACCGCCGGGTGGATGACGGTGCTGATGTCCGTGCATCCCTTGGTCACTGCGCTCAAGGTGTACCGCGAAATCCGCGAATTGCTCGCCACCCCAGAACTTTCGACGCCGGATGAACCGGTCGGCCTCGACCCTACGACCGCCGGGCCGGTGGTGGAGATGCGCGACGTGCGGGTCACCTACGGCGAAACCGTCGCCCTCAACGGAATCGACCTCCGCCTCGAGCGCGGGACCCTCACCGCGCTGGTGGGCCCGTCCGGCGCTGGAAAGTCCACGCTGGCCAAGCTGCTTCCCCGCTTCGATGATCCGTGCGACGGTGCGGTCGAGCTGTATGGGGTCGATCTCCGCCAAATCGACCCCGCCCGCTTGTATGAGCAGGTCGCGTTCGTGTTCCAGGACTCGCACCTGTTGTCCGACATGAGCATCGGCGACAACATCCGTCTCGGCCGCCCCGCGGCCGATGACGCGGCGGTGCGCGATGCCGCCGCCAAAGCCCGGATCCTCTCCAGGATAGACAGGTTGCCGCGCGGGCTGGACTCGGTGGTTGGCGTGGACGCGGCGCTCTCGGCAGGTGAACGACAGCGCGTCTGCATCGCCCGGGCGATCCTCGCCGACCGTCCCATCCTGGTTCTCGACGAGGCCACCGCCAGCGCCGACCCGGAGAACGAGGCCCGCATCCAAGACGCGGTCAGCGAGGTCGCGCGGGGCCGGACTGTGCTGGTGATTGCTCACCGACTCAGCACGATACGAGGTGCCGACGTCATCGTCGTGCTCGATGGCGGCCGGATCGCCGAGCGCGGTAGGCATTCCGAACTGCTGGAGAACAACGGAATCTACGCGCGGCTATGGGAGCACGAAAGGAACGCCGAACGTGGCGCCCGCGAGCAGTTGGAGGCCGGTCGGTGAGCGTCATCATTGGCTACCTGCTCGAGCTACTCGATGGCCGTGGGCGCCGTTGCCTGCGCACGATGCTGGCATTACAAGGCGCACAGGGGGTTCTGCAGGGCCTGGGATTTCTGTTCGTCGTTCCCCTGCTCGGGGCTCTGATGGACAGACCCGCGCATTGGGGTCAGCTGTGGTTTTCGATAGCGGCGATCGGTGTGACCGTAGGCGTCCATCACGTATTGCTGGCGTGGAGCACGTCGCTGGGTTATCGGGTCGGCACCGACGTGCTGACCGGCCTCCATACCCGGATAGGGAATCATCTGGCCACGCTGCCGCTCGGCTGGTTCGGCGCTGGCCGCACCGGACCGGTCGGACGTCTGGTCGCCAAAGACGCCGTCGACGTGGCGGACTTTCCGGCGCACATGCTGCGGCACATCGTCGTCGGGGTGACGGCGCCGGCCACCCTCATCGTCGGCAGTTATCTCAGCGACTGGCGGATCGGGATCGCGCTGACCGTGGGCGCCGTGCTCTGCGCGCTGGCTTTGCGGATGTACATGGGCATCGTGCACCGCAACGATGCCGAGTACGACCACGACATCGGCGCCACCGCGTCCCGGATCGTCGAGTACGCCCGCCTGCAGCCGACACTTCGGGCCTACGGCGTCCTCACCCGCCGGGAGCTCGGCACGCTTGAAGAATCGCTTGCCCGCCAACAACGTTCACAGTCCCGGCTCACCATCCGCGGTGCGTGGGGTTTGATCGGATGTTTCGGCACGATGCAATTGGTCTTGACGACGGTCATTGCGTTCACCGTCGTCTTGACGCTGCGTGGCGAGCTGGCGCTGCCCACGATGATCGGTCTGCTGATCATCACGTTGCGCATGATCGACCCGATCTCCCAGCTCGGGGACCTCGCCGGCCACGTCCAGGTCACCGCCGACGCGATTGTCCGGGTGCGCGAGCTGCTGGCGGTGCCGCCCCTCCCCGAGCCGGATCGGGAGGTGACACCAGCCAGTGCCGACATCGAATTGCGCGGTGTGCGCTTCGGTTACGACGGCGGCGCACCCGTCATCAACGGCGTCGATGCCATCATCCCGAATGGCAGTCTCACGGCGATCGTTGGCCCGTCCGGTTCCGGAAAGACCACGTTACTGCGACTGATCGGCCGGTTCTTCGATGTCGACGACGGTAGCATCTTGCTCGGTCGCTACGATTTGCGCGAAATCGGGACCGGTCGGGTCGCGCACCTGACCGCGCAAGTCTTCGACGACGCTTACCTTTTCGAGGGGACCATCGCCGACAACTTGCGGATGGCCGATCCCGGCGCAACGCAAGGCCAGCTGGATCGCGTCGCGGCCGTCGCGCGCCTCGACGAGGTGATCGAACGCCTCCCCGACGGCTGGGACACCCGCGTCGGCGAGGCGGGTTCGGCACTCTCCGGTGGTGAACGTCAGCGTGTTGCCATCGCCCGCGCGTTGCTCAAGGATGCGCCCGTGGTGCTGTTGGACGAAGCCACCGCCGCGCTGGATGCCGTGAACGAGGCGGCCGTGACGGCTGCCATCGGGGAACTGGCCCGCGACCGCACCGTTGTCGTTGTCGCGCACAGGCTTTCGACGGTGATGGGCGCCGACCAGATTCTCGTTTTCGACGATGGTCGGATCACCGCGCGCGGACGCCACGACCAGCTGGTCACCGCGGGCGGAACCTATACTCGGTTCTGGGAAGAACGCCTGCGCGCCCGCGGTTGGCAACTGCGTTGAATCGCAAGCCGGTTCACCAGAGGTTGTGGCGGTGCAGGACTGCGTCGAGGATGAGTGCGGCTCCGGCTGCCAAGCACAGTGCACGCACCCATCTCGGGCCGTAGCGGGTGATGAGGCGCACCAGTCCGCGTTGAACCCGCCGCGCTCGTGCCGTTCGCCTGGTCGCGAGTAAGAGCACCAGCAGGGGCGGCCACAGCTCGATGGCGCAGTATGCGAGCACGATCACCGGCCAGATCACGGGTCGGGGATGGTAGGCGCCGAGCATGGCCAGCGCCCCCAGATATACCACGTCGGTCGCCGCCTGACCGAAGCCGAGTGCCGCGCCGCCCCATGCGAGCAGCCAGGGATTTTGTCGCATGGCCGCCAAAGCCCTTCGCGGCGAAGCCTTTCGGGCCGCCGCTGGAAAGCACGCCAGGCAAACCAGGACCGCGCCAACGACCAACTCGGCGCGGTAGCGGATCGTCGGGGTGGGCCGGAGGGCGCTGAACTCGGTCAGGAGGGTCACACCCAGCACCACGGCGATGCCGACGGCCGCGGTCGCCGCGAACACGCCGGCGATGAAGCTGAGCCCGCCAAGCAGCGGGGAACTGCGGCGCAACCGGCTGTCGTAGACGATCGCGGAGGTGGCCCCCAGGTTGAGGACGTTGAGCGATTCGACGAGCGCCAGCCCCGACAACGTCATCATCAGCGCTAGCGTTCGCCCACCGGCGATCACTGCGGGGGCGAGGCTCTGAACAGGTTGAACTTGTAGGTGTTGACGATCGGCGGCGCCAGCCGCGCCAGCACCGACATGCCGTAGCGGCGTTGCGGGGGCCAGGTTTTGGCGATCTCGGGCTGCGGGGTTGCCAGCGTTCGGGTGTCGAGCAGTTCGAGGCCGCAGGGCTCGACGTCGCGCGGGTTGTCGCAGACCCATTGCAGCCGGGCGCTCACCTGCGCCATTGATCGGTTGCGGTCCTGGCCGGAGACCATTCTCTTGCCCGCGGTGTCGAACGCGATCAGGGAACCCGGGAAGCGTTGGGCGAGCTGGGCGAGAGCGCGGTGCGCGTCATCTTCGCTGAGATAGATCAGGACGGCTTCGCTGAGGAACAGGTATGGGGGAGGTGAGGCCGCCACTGTGTCGAACCATTCGGTGTCGAGTACCGAGCTGGCGAGCATTCTGTAACGCTCGCTGTCGCTGAAAAACTGGCGGCGCAGCGCGATCGCGTCGGGGAGGTCGAGGTCGAACCAGTGGACCCGGCCGTTGTCGAGTCGGTCGAATCTGGTGTTGAGCCCGGTGCCGAGTTCGACGACGGTTCCGTCGGGGTGCTCGCGGAGGAACCGCGCCGCCCACCCGTCGAACACCGATGACCGATACACCGAGCCGGACAGCGACGTGCCCCCGAATCGGGTGAAGTCGTAGTCGACGGCGTCGACGATTTCGCGCGCCCGCCGGTCACCGAGCACCGGACGACGTGAGACGGCGTCGCAGGCCCGGGCGTAGAGCGGAATCAACAACGTTTCCTGTACGTCGCCCAGTTCCGGCGCGGTCCTGCTCATCCAGCCACCTTCGTCAACGCATGGGGTTTCCAGTAGTCAACCATTCGCCGCTGCCCGCGGCGGCTGACCCCAATGCGTTGGACACCAGCCGCACCACATTGGCCTGCATGACGGCGTTGCGGTGGAGCGCAGGGCAACGAACCGGCCCCGCCGAACGGAGATCCGTTGTCGGCATCAACCTAGACGGGGCCGTAGCCGGCTGGCCAGTCGCTGTTGGTCAGGTTGCCCTGCAGTAGCTGACCGAAGATGTCTACCAGGTTCTCCGTGGCCCCGATCGGACCTACTGGGGCTCCCTGGAACGACAGGGTGGCGCCGGCGTCACCGTCGGGCGGGGAGAAGTCGAAACCCATACCGAGGGAGTTGATGAACGAGCCGCCGGTGCCGAAGGGGCCGTATGTCGTCTCCCCTGGGCTGAGCAGCCCGCCGAAGGCGATGCTGAGGGCGGTGAGGTTCTGTCCACCGCTGTCGCCGGCGCTGACGAACGGGTTGACGATCGGAATCAGCGGATCCAGATTGAGGGTGGCGCCGTTCAAGAAGGCGTTGGTGACGGTGGCGGGCGTGTCCAGGACCGTAGCGAGGGCGGCCACCGGATTCGGATTTGCGCCGGTGAGGTTGTCGACGATGGCCCCCGTCTCGTTCATTAGCGCCACACCGGGGCTGACGACGGGCCCCGCGAAGCCGATCAGCACACCGCTCAGCGGCGACGCCGCGAGACTGGCAACCACTTGGACCGCAGGGCCGGGCAGAACCGCTCCCGGCTCGAAACCGGAGCCGTTGAGGCCCGCCCAGATCTGGTAATGGATGGAATTGATGTGAACGTATTGCCCGGGGAACTCTTCGCCGTTGCCGGGTGTTGCCGTCGCCTGAACATCCGTGGTGTGTTGCACGACAGTTTGCGCGAACCCGGTGAGGTACCCATTGCCGCCGTTCTGAACAAGGTTGACGAAATTGGGGTCGTCGGGGTTGCCGATCAGCGCCACGGATTGCACTGCGGCACCGAGGTTGTGGAGGGCCGCTGCGGGGTTTGTCACAAGCAACCCAAGGTTGGTGACGACGCCGGTGCCCAGATCGCCCAGGGCCTGACCGCTGGCACCCCACAGGGTCTGCGCGTTGGCGACCGACGTCTTGACGAGTGCTTGGTAGGGGGCGGCGACGGTGGCACCGAAGCCGTTCAAGCCCTGGGCCAGCGTGGGTGCCCCATCCCCTGAGCCGGCTATCGCTCTCGTCGAGGCGCCGAAGCTCTGGCCGATGTTGCCGAGGACGCCGCCACCAGGTATTGCGTTGGCGACCTCGGTGCTCGCATACGCCCCCGCGCTCGCGTTCATCGCGTCGACGAACTGTGCATGAAACGCCTGCGCCTGGGCGCTGAGCGCCTGAAACTGCTGCCCGACATCACCGAACAGCGAGGCGATCGCGATCGATACCTCGTCCTCGGCCGCAGCCGCGATCCCAGTCGTCGGGCCCGAAGCGGCCGCCGTGGCTTCGGCCAGCGACGAACGAATGCCCGCCAGATCCTGGGCTGCGCCGTGCACCAGCTCGGGTGTTGCAATCACGAACGACATACCCGGCCCCCTTGGCTCGGTTTCTTCGTGGGCCTCGCCACAAATGCAGCCGAGAAGGAAGCCTTCTTGCATATCATTTGCATGTAGTAATTTGCCCGCGGAGTCGCTGGTTGTCAACCACACGGGACACGCCGCGCAGGCGAGGCTTCCGCCAGACGTTGGCATCCGATCGCCGGCGAACGGTGACGGACTTAAGCCTCGTTCGCGTCGAAATCGCAGGACGAGTCGCCAACTCCTGAATCGGGCGACGAGCACCGATGCCGACCAAGATAGCTACCGCATGCTGGCTCCGAAAGCGCCGCGGTATCCGACTCGTCAGGGCAAACCACGCCACGCAGCGGCCGATTTGCGCCTACTCGGGACCGAATACGTTCAGAACTGCCAACTCGGTTGGGATGCTCCCGCACCGATGCCGGGAACTTTCCCGGCACTCGAGCCGACTAATCAACGCGATGGGAAGACTGTCGCTGAAGGCTGCGCGCGTTCGGGGTTCTGCGGCCCCGCTGAACGATCGCACGTGACCCGGATTCATGGAGGTATCGGATGTCGTTCGTGACCGCAACGCCGGAGCTGGTGCAGGGCGCGGCCCAGAATTTGGCGGGCATTCGTTCGTCGCTGGCCGAAGCCACGGCGGCCGCTTCGGGCCCGACGACTGGGATCGCGGCTGCGGCCGAGGACGAGGTATCGGTCGCGATCGCTTCTTTGTTCGGTGGCGTCGGGCAGCAGTTTCAAGCGCTCGGTGCCCAGGCGCAGGCGTTTCACGCCGAGTTCGTCAACGCGATGAACACCAGCGCCGCGGCCTACCTGAGCGCCGAGGTCGCCAACGCCGAACAGGCCGTGCTGGGCGGGACGATCACCGGTGCGTCGGCTGCGGCTTCCGCGCTGAGCCAGGGGTTCAACGGCGCCGGTGTCACTGCGGCGGCCGCAACGGCGCGCGCCGCGGCATTCGACCTGATCGCACCGTGGCAGCAGGTCTTGACCACCACCACCGGCAACGCCCAGACCGTGTTCGCCGCCTCCCAGCAGGCCCTGAACAGTCTGTCTGGCGGCATTTCCGCCGGGGTCGGGCAGCTGTTCACCAGTCCTGCAACGTTTGTCGGCAACCTGCAGACCGCATTACAGTCCGTGGCACTGGTCGGCGCTCCCGCCAACGTCCAGTCCGCCGTCGTGAACCACACCCTGGGTGGTTTCACAACGGTAGTCGGCGGCCCGGATGACGGCACGGTTATCCCCGACGTGCATCTCCAGATTTACCAGGGTCTTGTTGGCACCGGGGATTTCTCGCCGCCGACCGGTCCGGTGGGTGCGCTGGTGGCGGGTCTCGCCAACTTCGCCGCGTCACCGCTCAGCGGCGTGCTGATCGGATTCCTCGGTCCCGTCGTCAGCCCCGGTGTGCAGCTGTTCAACAACGCGCAGGCCATCGTCGCCGACGTCACCGGCGGCAACCTCCCGGCCGCCCTCACCGAGTTGGTCAACACGCCCGCCGACGTCGTCAACGCCTTCTTCAACGGCGCTACCCTCAACCTGGACCCGCTGCTACCGCTCGTCAACCCGTTCGTCAGTTCCGGCGACAACGGTGGAGAGTTTTTCACCAGCCTCAGCCTGGCCTTCGGCGGGCTGTTCAGTCCTGGGCAGGTGGTCACCGGTGTGACCGGCCCGATGTATTACGGCACCGGAGGTTCGCTCCTCAACTCCCTCGGTATGGACATCAGCCTCGTCCCGCCGGACAGCGGCGCCGGCGACACCCTGCCTGTCGCGGGGATCCCGGTGGGCCCGATCGCCGCCACGGCGGGTCTCGTAGATATCTTCGGGCAAGCGCTCGGTGGCAGCCTGCTCGGGTGATTCTGGCTCGATGCCGGTACGGCCAAGGCGTTGTAGATGGTGGTCGATCGCAGTTGTTCGGCTCCGACTCACCAGTGCCGCGAGGAACCCGTTCTGCATATCATTTGCAGGTAGCAACGGGTACCCGGAGTCACCGGCGGTCAACTGCACGGGACACATCGCGCAGGTGTGGTCTGTGGTAGGCGTGTATGTGGCCGAAACTTGGCCGGCTCGCCTGCGTCGAGCCTGTTCGGAGGGGTAGGGGATGGTGTTCGCGGCGACCGGGACACCGGAGTCCGGGACCCGGAGCAATCGGTTGGGGGCTAACCGGCCGAGTGCGCCGATCGATGATCGGCGTGTCCACGATGTGATCGCCGAGTGGGTCGGGCGGCGCCCCGACGCAGTCGCCCTTCGGATAGTCGACACGGCCGGAACCGATGTCTGGACGTATCGGCGGTTCTGGGACCGGGTCTGCCGGATCCGCGCCGGCGCCTTCGCGGACCTCCCCTTGGGGTCGCGCGTGGTGATGGCCCAGGCCGGCGACGCCGACTACGTGGCGGGATTCGTCGCCGCCCTGAAAGCCAGGCTCGTCCCGGTTCCTCTGTTCTTGCCCGCCGCCGATGCGCCCGAACGGTTTCTCCGGCGGGCCCGGCACATACTCCGGGACTGCGAGCCGTCGGCCGTCTACACCAGCGCCGGCCTCGTCGATGCGCTCGAACGCGACTCCCTGTTGAGCGGGATTGCCCTGCGGACGCCCGAATCCACCGTCGAAGCTTCGCGGCGACCGCCCGCCGCCGCGGCGAGGACCGATGAGCAGGTCGCCTTCCTGCAGTACACCTCGGGCTCCACGGGAGAGCCGAAGGGAATCGTCAACACCCACGAGTCGATGCTGTATCAGCGCGCCATCGGCTTGGCGCTGTGGGGTCGCCCCGATGACATCCACACCGTCAGCTGGCTGCCGCTCTATCACGACTTGGGCATCTTCTGGGGGGTGCTGCTGGCGCTGGCCACCGGCGGGTCCGCGACGGTCATCCCGCCGTTGGATTTCGTGCGCAACCCGCGGATCTGGCTGGAGACCGTCGGCGACGTGCGCGGAAACTGGATCGCCGGACCAGATTTCGGTTACCGGCGATGCATCGACGCTTTCGGAGCTGCACCAGACGCGGCAATCGAATCCCTGGATCTATCCTGCCTGCGCCTGGCCACGAACGGTGCGGAACCCGTCCGCCCCTCCACGCTGCGCGACTTCGTGGCGAAGTTCGGGCCGGCGGGATTTCGAGCCGATGCCATGGCGCCGCAATACGGGCTCGCCGAAGCCGGGCTGGCGGTCACCGGGACGTGCCACCCCCGGCTCTGGGTCCAGGCGAGCTTCGATGCCGCGCAACTCAACCGTGGCCGCGCGGTCGAGGTCAGCGAGCCGTCCGGGGATGATCGGCGCGCCCACACGCTGGTCAGCTGTGGCGACAGCACCTTCGGGTGGGATGTGCGCATCGTCGATCCGGAGCGCCGAACCGTCGTGCCCGACGGCGAAGTCGGCGAGGTGTGGGTAGGTGGAGCCAGTCTGCCGAAAGGGTATTGGCGCCGGCCGGAGCAGACCGCGGAAACCTTCGGCGCCACGACCGCGGACGGCAAGGGCCCCTACCTTCGCACCGGTGACGCGGCGTTTCGTAGCGACGGCGAAATGTACATCTGCGGAAGGTATCGCGATCTGATCATCGTCGCGGGTGGCAACTACTTCCCGAACGACATCGAATCGACCGTGGAAGAGGCGCGCTGCGGTGTTGACAGCGGAGGCGCCTGCGCCGTCCAGGCTTCCACGGCCGCAGACGAGTGGTGGCTGGTCGTGGAGACCGCGGCCCCCGCCGAAGACCTCGACGACATGAGCCGAATACTGCGCCGCAGAATTCTCGCGGTGCACCAGACCGCACCCGAACGCATCGTGTGGGTCCGCCCCCGGGTGCTGCCCAGGACGACGTCGGGAAAAATCCGGCGGCGCAAGACGCTCAACATGCTCAATGCTGCGGAATTCGACGTCCTCGGTCAGTTCGCGACCCGCCCGGAACCGTCGAGCGCTGACCGCCCGGTGACCGAGTTGGCCGAACGCGTCGCGGCCCTGCTCGGTGTGCGCGTTCAGGAACTTGGCAGCGACGCCGACCTGATCAGGCTGGGCTTGACCTCGATCATGGCCGCGCAGATCGTCGAATGGTCCGCGGCACGGTCACGGCGCCTCGACTTCGCCGACCTGTATGCCCAACCGACACTGGATAACTGGCAACGGCTCTTCGACGCGGCGCCATCGGCCGCGCCGCTAAACTCCGCCGGATTTGACACATTCGCGACGACCGCGCTGCAGCGGGCGTACTGGATCGGCCGCGGCGCCGAACAACCCCTCGGCGGAGTGGGCTGCCAAACATATTTCGAACTCGTCGCCGCCGCCGTCGACCCGCGTCGGCTCGACGCGGCGCTCGACGCGCTGGCGCTCCGACACCCGATGCTGCGTAGCATGTTTCCCGATGCCGACCGATGTCGCATCGCGCCGCGGAACATCCACGCCCCGGTGCGGGTACACGACCTGACCGATGCCGCCGACGCAGCGCGCGACCGGCACCTCGAAGATATCCGAAACAGGCTGCGCACCCACCGATTCGGTATCGAAACGGGCGAGACCTGGCGGGTGGAGCTGACCCGCCTGCCCGACCGCTGCATCCTGCATTTCGCGTTCGATCTGATCATCGCCGATCTGACCAGTATCGGCGTCTTCCTTCGTGACTTGGCGGCGCTGTACCGCGGCGACGAACTGCCCCCCGTATCAGCTACATTCGGCGACCTCGCCCGTGCGGACCCTCGTCAGCCGTGGCTGTCGCCGGAAGCCCTCGAACAGCTCCCCGAATGCCCACAACTACCGCGGGCCGAAGAACGCGACATCGTGTTCCACCGTCACCAGCACACGTTGGACGCCAGCGCGGTAACGGTCCTCGATCGGGCTTGCCGGGCGCACGGCGTCACCCGCGCCGCGGCGTTCCTGGCCGCCTACGCGCTGGTGCTGCGACACTGGAGCAGCACCGACGACTTCCTGATCAACGTGACGACTTTCGGTCGCCCGCCAGGCCTCTCGGAAGTGATCGGGGATTTCACCAAGACGCACCTCTATCGGGCCTCCCATTGGGCCGCGGCCGACCAGCCGACCGGGTTTGCCGAGCAGGCGCGCGGCGCGCAGCGGGGCCTGCGCGCGGCGCTGACGGCGCCCGAATCCACAGAGCTGCTGGCGGCCCAGCTGCAGGCCGGCACCGGGCACAGCGGAATCGCCCCGGTGGTGTTCACCTACGCGGCGGACACCACCGTCCTGCAGCAACGCGACGTGGACACGCTCGGCGTTGTTGGCGAAGTGACCTCGATGACTCCGCAGGTGATCATCGATAACCAGGTGGGCGCCGTCCCCGATATCTCGGGCGGCCTGATCGTGTCGTGGGATTACCGTGCCGGCTGTTTCCCGCCCGACGTCGTCGCGGACATGTTCGGCGCCTATGTCGGCCTGTTGGAGAGCCTGGGCGCCCGCGACTGGTCCACCCCCGTAGTGGTCGATCTGCCGCAGCACTCACGACTGATCCGCCAACAACGCAACGCCACAACCGCGCCGAGGCCCGCGGGGCTGCTTTACGACGCGTTCCGCGAGCAGGTGCAGGTCGCTCCCACCCGGATTGCGCTGCGCTGGGCGGCTGACGAGTTCGACGGCGGACCCTACAATGACCCGGTCGCGGCCGCAAACCCGAACTTGTCCTACGGCGCACTCGACGAACTCGCGCGCCGCGTCGCGGGGGTGCTGGCCGACCGGCACGCTCCGGGCTCGATCATCGGGATCCAGCTGCCCAAAGGGCCCGCTCAGGTCGTTGCCGTGCTCGGGGTGTTGATGGCCGGCTGCAGCTATCTCCCGGTTGGTGTGGACCAGCCGGACGACCGGCTCGCCCGCATTTGCGCCCTGTCCGGACTGTCGGGGTTAATCGGTTCGAAACTGTTGGCAGACAACGTGGTTGTCGCGGGGCCGGTGGCGCACGACATCGGGTCGATGATCCGGTGCACTCCGTTGGATCCGATTCGGGTGGATCCGGACAGTACCGCCTACGTCATCTACACGTCTGGCTCCACCGGTGAACCCAAGGGGGTCCTGGTTTCTCAGGCGGCGGCGTTGAACACGATCGTCGACGTGAACCGCCGCAACGGTATCGGCGGCTCCGACTCACTGCTGGCGGTGTCGGCATTGGATTTCGACCTCAGCGTCTACGACATCTTCGGCCCGCTCAGCTGTGGCGCCAGTCTGGTGACCATATCGGAGCGGTCCCGCCGCGACGCATTCCGCTGGAACGCGCTGATCGACGAGTTCTCCGTCACGGTATGGAATTCCGTTCCGGGCTTGATGGACATGTTGCTGGTCGCGGCGGGGGAGGACGCCTCGGCGTTGTCGAGTTTGAGGTCGGTGTTCCTCTCCGGCGATTGGATTCCGCTCGGCATTCCGCGACGGCTGCACCGCGCGGCGCCGGACGCGCGCCTGGTCGCGATGGGTGGTGCGACCGAGGCCGCGATCTGGTCGAACGAGTTCGTCCTGGAGGTGGACGCCGACGTCGACCCCGAATGGGTGTCGGTCCCGTACGGATATCCCCTGGCGAATCAGATGTTTCGCGTTGTCGACAACCTGGGCCAGGATCGCCCCGACTACGTCGCAGGCGAGCTGTGGATCGGTGGGGCCGGTGTCGCGGAGGGCTATCACAGCGCCCCCGAGCTGACTGCAGAGCGGTTTGTGGTCGACGAGAACGGCGACCGGTGGTATCGGACCGGCGATCTGGGCTGTTACTGGCACGACGGCACGTTGCAGTTTTTGGGCCGCATCGATTCGCAAGTCAAGGTCGGTGGCCACCGCGTGGAGTGTGGTGAGATCGAGCACGCTTTGCGCGGGCATCGGTTGGTCGACAGCGCCGTGGCGGTGCCGATCCACGGCAACACGGCACTGGGCGCCGTCGTCGTCTGCCGTGGCGGTGCTTTAGACGTCTCCGAATTCACCGACTCGGCAGCGGCCGAGCTGCGCACATACCTGGCAACTCGGTTACCGCCGTACATGATTCCGAGATCGTTCGTTGCCCGCACCGAGCTGCCACTCACCGGCAACGGGAAGGTCGATCGCCGCCGCGCCGCCATGGAAGTCGAGACCTTCGCTCGAGCGGCGACGGTCCGCCAGCCGGCCACTGTGCTGAGTCCGGTTGAACAGCTGGTTGCTGACGTCTGGTCCGACGTGCTCGGCACACCCATCGCAAGCCGGGACGACAACTTTTTCGGCCACGGCGGTGACAGCCTGCGCGCAACGCAGGTGGCCGCACAGCTGAAACGCAAGGGAGTGCTCGGAGCGGAGGTCGGTCAACTACTCGGCCGGCAGACACTCGGCGAGTTCAGCTCCGTCTGCGTCGTCGGTGAGCCTGCACACGACCCGGCCGACCGCGCCGTCGAACCCATGGGTTGCGAAACGGAGTTTCCGCTGACGCGTCTGCAGCAAGCGTATGTGCTCGGCAGTGCGGGATTGAACGGAAGCACCCGTGCGCCAACGTATTTCTCTATCGTTCTGGCAGCGAACGAACCGGACGATAGCATCGACGTCGACCGTTTCGCAGCTGTAGTCGGCCGTTTCATCGATGAATTCGCGATCCTGCGCTGCGCGCTCGATGCGGACACGAGCCAACGCGTGCACGCTAACCCCGCCAACGTGGCCGTCCACGTTGTCGATGCCGCCGACCCCGACGCATTGATGCAACGCATGGCAGGCGCATCGTTCGATCCACGGGCAGTTCCGGTTATCCAATGTTTCGCCCTGTCCGGCTCGTCGCGGTACGTCGGTCTGCTGGTCAACTACCTGAGCTTGGACGCCCGCAGCCTGGCTACCGTCATTGCGACCATCATCGCCGACTACCAGCAGAGTCCCCGGCCCGTGCAGGTCGATGGCGGTGTCGAAGTTTTCGCGCGATTCGCTGCCGAAAGCCAGAGCAGCGATGAGGGTTTCAGCCGCGAGGTCAGTGCACCGCCGCCGGCGCTGCCGCTTTCTAGCCAACGGCCCGACTGGGCGACCCGTGTCGGCTTCGCGCGATCGAGTTTCACGCTGGACTTGCACGAGTTCGCCGGCCTGCGCGAACGGGCAACGCGGCTGCGTGTCACCCCCACCGCGCTGATTCTCGAGGCGTTCACCGACGCGCTGCATTCGATCGGCGCCGGTGAGCGGTTCGCGATCGTCGTTCCCATCTCACACCGACCCGACTATGCCCGGGCCGACCGCGAGGTGCTGGGTAACTTCACCCGACTGGCGCTGTGCGCCGTCGACTATGGTGTCAGCCGACCCGGTTCGCAGGAGGCGGTCACGGCCGCGCAGCAACAACTGTGGCGTGGAATCGTCGGGGCCCGTGATGCAACCGGGCAACTCGCCGCGCTGCGCTCGGCCGGCTCGGCGGGTTACCCGGTAGTGTTCACCAGCACGCTCGGCCTCGCCCCGCGGGGATCGGCTACGTTGTCGAATATCCGCACGTTGACCCAGACTCCGGGTGTCTGGCTGGATTGTCAGGTCGAGGACGACTTTAAGGACGAGGTTGTCGGCGCTCGGGTCAGTTGGGACGTCGCCGGCGGCGTCGTCGCCGACGAACCACTGGCGGCGGCGTTTTCGCATTTCGAGCAAGCGGTGCGCCGGCACGCCGGACAGGTCGACGAGGTAGCCGGGCCGCCCGCGTCACCGCCTCCGCAACCCGAAGATTCGGATTGGGCCGGCACGGTGATCGCCACGGCGGCCCGTCTCTGCCAAGCCGGGCAGGTCCGTCCGGAGTATGCGGCACTGGTGCGGCGCTGGCAGCAATATCGCAACATTCCGGGATCAGACGACAACCCCGGAGACACCGCGCGCGCGGCCCGGCGGTTAGCCGACATCGTCATCGGGGCGGCCTCGCCCCAAACGCTGGTCGGCGACCCGCAGCTGGCCCCCGAGGCGATGCTGCTCGCCGACGATCGGCTCCGATGGGCGCTCGACGACCTGGGTGAGCGGATCTTCGAGCATGCACGCAAGGTCGGCCGTCGGCTTCGCATGATGGAAATCGGCTCGCGGACAGGCTTGATCACTCAGCAGCTCACCGCGATGGTCGGCGCGGTCGTCGACGAGTATCTGTGCTTCGAGCCGAACCCCGTCCTGGCTGAAATCGCTACTGGACGGGATGTGAAGACGGCCACCCGACAGATCGCGTCGCTTGAGCAGTTGCGGGCCACAAGTGTGGACGTCGTGGTGTGCTGCGGGTCGCTGCACCAGCTTCTCGACGCTGGGGCGGTACTCGACGCTCTCAGTGTGACCCACGGCGGCTGGCTGTGGGTCGCCGAGACCTGCGAGGTCACTTCGGCGACGCTGGCCAGCGCGGCCGTTCTCAATCCTGGCCTGCTGTCGCCCGGGTCGGGGGTGTTGCGGGCCGCCGACCAGTGGTGGCGGTTCATCGCAGAACACCGCTGGCAGCCAGGGCAGATGACCCAGGACGGTCCCGGAGTGACGATCATTGCCTACCGGCAGCACACGTTCGTGTCGCCGCGATCGGCGCCGCACGTCAACTCCGCAACATCATCGGCGGCGCCGGCGCGAACCGACGTCGTCGACGGGTCGTCGCTGGCCACGATAGCCGCGATCTGGCAACGGCACTTGAGCATCGCTGGGCCCTCCCTGCCAACCGCCAACGACGACTTCTTTCTGCTCGGTGGCGACAGTCTGGTGGCGACCCGGGTCTACGCCGATCTGCAGGCCGCCGGCTTCGGGCAGCTGGCCCTGGTCGACCTGTTCAACTATCCAGTGTTGGGCGAACTCGTCGCGCACGCAGGCGTTCCCACCTCAAGACGGCCTGCGCAGGCCCAAGCCGCAATACATCCCCGATCGCACCACGAAACCGAGTTCCCGCTCACCGTTGTGCAGCAGGCGTATCTCGCCGGCCGTGCAGGCGGATTCATGCTCAGCGGCGTTGCGGCACACTGCTATTTCGAGTTCGAGGTGGCCGATTTCGACCGGTCTAGATTCGAGGCCGCCGCGCGGCAACTCGTCGAGCGCCATCCCGGATTGCGCACCACTATCAAAGCCACGACGAGGGGAGCCGAGCCGCCGCGCCTCAGCGCCGTCGTGCACCCGGCGCCGATCGAACCCGTGGTCCGCGACTACGACGACGTGCGAGCGGCGATGCGTGATCAGGTCATCGACGTGACGACCCGGGCGGGAATCGACTTCGGGATCGAGGTATCCGACGACGGGCGGCAGGGCCGCAGCATCGTCGGGATCAGCATGGACAACATCATGCTCGACGGCACCAGCATGATGATCGCCCTCGCCCAGCTCGACCATCTCTACCGAGGCGGAAGCGCCGATGAATTGCCTTCTTTGAAGACATCTTTCGCCTCTTATGTGTGCAGCCATCCCGAATTGTGGCCCGACGCGGGCGAGTCAGCGCTGCCGCAGCTTGCGGCGAGCCGCGACTACTGGCGCGCGCGCCTGCCATCGTTACCGCCGGCCCCGGAGCTGGCTTCGATGCGCACGATTCTCGATATCGATAAACCGGCCTTCGAGCGAGTGGAAGCCGCTATCGCCCAAGCCGATTGGGCGCGGATCACCCAGGCGTGCCGGAACGAAAGGGTCACCGCGGCGTCGTTTCTCATGGCCAACTACGCGCGAGTGCTGGCCCGGTGGACCGGCGCGGCCGACTTCTGCGTCAACGTCACTCTCTTCGACCGCGATCCCGGGATCCCCGGGATCGGGGACGTCATCGGCGATTTCACGTCGTTGATGCTGTTGGAGTGCCATGCCGATGAGACCGCGTCGATCTGGGAACAGGCCCGTCGACTGCAGCGGCAGCTGGTTACCGACTTGCCTCACCGCACCGCGGACGCGGTGTGGCTGCAGCGTGAACTGTTGCGCCACCACGGCCGGCCGGCACATGCGATATTTCCGGTGGTCTTCACCAGCGGACTCGGACTGATCGATACGTCGAGCACGTCATCGTTCGAACTCGGCAGCTTGGTGTTCGGCCTCTCGCAGACACCACAGACGTTGCTGGACTTCCAGATGTGGGAGAGAGCCGGATCCTTGGCGCTGTCGTGGGACTTTGTCGCGCAGGCGATTTCTCCGGATACGGCACAGCGGCACCTGGACATGATGGTTGATGCCATGGTCGACACCGTCACCTTGTCCGCACCCGCAGCATCCCGGGATGACCCGGGCACCGGCGATGAACACGTCGACCGCGTCTTGAAGATTTGCGCGGCAGCCCTCGGCCTGCCGCAGGTTGGGCCGGGCGACAACTTCTTTCAACTCGGCGGCGACTCGGTCACCGCGACCAGGGTGGTGGAGCAGATAAGTCGGGAGGTGTCGGCCACGGCGACGCTGCGGCTGCTGTTCGAGAACCCCATGCTCGGGGATTTTGCCGAACAACTCAGAACCGTCGCCATTGACGGCATCGCGAATTGCAACTCGATGACCGATGCGGCCTTCGAGGAGGGCGTGCTATGAGCGTCGCCGAGCTGATCGACCAGGTGCGCCGCATCGGCGTGCAACTCTGGGTCGACGGCGAAAATCTCCGCTTCCGGGCACCGCAAGGCGTCTTGGCAGCGGATCTGAAAGTACAGCTGGCCGCGGCCAAAGCGGACGTCATCGCGGCGCTGACGCGCGAGACAGAGGTGCGACGGGCGCCGCAGGACAGGTTCGAGCCCTTCCCGCTCACCGAGGTGCAGGCGGCCTATTCGGTCGGACGTACGTCGGCATTCCGCTGGGGCGGTGTGGGCTGTCACGGGTATGCGGAGTTCGCCGTCGACCACACGGTGGCGAGACCGCCTGCCGAGCAGTATCGGTCGGCGTGGCGCAAGGTCGTCGACGCGCATGACATGTTGCGCTGTGTCGTCCACCCCGACGGCTACCAGATCATCCGCCCCGACCTCGCCGAACGCCTGGCGGTCTACGAATTCCCCGATGATCAGCGCATCGCCCGCGAGCGCGAGCGCATCGCGGACGAGCTCCGGAACCGCACCTACCCGCTGGGTGAAGGGCCGATGTACGACGTCGTGGTGACGATCGGTCCGCGAGACACGGTGCTACATGTTTCGGTCGACCTGCTGATCGCCGATTTCGTCAGCATCTTCATCCTGATGACCGATTTTGGGCGGTGTCTGCTCGATCCCGGATGGTGTCCTCCCGCAGGAGATTTCAGCTTCCGCGAATATCTGCTTAACCTCACCCGCTACCGCAGCTCGGTCGCCGGATCCGTTCGTCGACAACGAGATCTGGACTACTGGCAGGCCCGACTCGACCGGCTACCGCCGCCGATTTCGTTGCCGCTGCTGCCGACCGGATCGGCGAGCGAGGCATCGGTAGTCGCGCCGACCTTCTCACGGCGCTCAATGCGGCTGCCTGCCAACCAATTTACGGCGTTTAGCCGCTGCGCGACAGAGCGAGGCGCCACCGCCAGCGTCGCGATCACGGCGGCATTCGGCAGTGTGTTGGGCCGGTACGGTGACCGTGACCATTTCCTGTTGACGCTGACGACGATGGCCCGCCATCCCTTCACGCCGGAGGTAGCTCGACTCGTCGGGGACTTCACTGGCACAAATCTTTTGGAAGTGGACGTCCGTGGGCAGCGCACGTTCGCCGAGCTGCTGCAGGCGATCGGCGGGCGCCTCTTCGACGACATGGACCACGCGAGCGTCGGTGGCGTGGAGGTCGCGCGCATGCTGGCGCGAAGTCACGAAAACCGCGGCGAGCACTCGCCCGTGGTGCTCACCTCGACGCTTGGCAGTGCCGGCACGCGGGACGTGGGCTCCGACACGTCGTTCCTGCGCCCGATACCGGGCCGGGGACTCAGCCAGACCCCGCAGGTGGTGCTGGACTGCCAGGTATTCGAGATCGACGGTGTCCTGGAGGTCAATTGGGACACCCGCGACGAGGTGATCGGCGCTGAGGTGCTCGACCGCGCGTTCGCCGACTTGCGCGGGGCCCTCGAGACGCTGAGTACCGACCCCTTGGCCTGGGATCGCCCGTTGCTGCCGGTCGTCGCCCCCGAGCCCACCCGGGTGCAGGGAGTGCCGAGCGGTGAGTCCGCACTGCTCCATTTTGGATTCCTGCGCCATGCGACCGAGAATCCGGACGTGGTGGCGACCCGGCAAGGGGAACGGTCCACGACCTACGGTGAGTTGCTCGCCGCCTCCCGTTCGGTCGCCGCCGCGTTGTCGGCTGCCGGCGTCGGTGCCGGCGACTACGTCGGAATTCGTCTGCCGGAGGGCCCTAGTCAGGTTGCGGCGATCCTGGGCACGGTGCTGGCCGGTGCCGCTTACGTGCCGCTCGACGTGACGTGGCCGGACCGCCGGGTAGCGCAGATCACCCAGCTATGCTCGCCGGCCGTCGTGTGCGAACCCGGCGGACCCCTCGACGACCTGCTCACCGATCCCGTCACCTGGGTAGCACGCAACGCGACGGCCGACACCGCAGCAGCCGGCACGCCGCCCGGGCCGGACGACACGGCCTACGTCATCTTCACGTCCGGCTCCACCGGAACGCCGAAGGGAGTCATGGTAAGTCACCGTGCCGCGATGAACACGCTGGACGATATCAACGATCGGCTGAGCATCTGCGCCACCGACTCGGTGCTCGCCGTGTCGCAACACACGTTCGATCTGTCCGTTTACAACATCTTTGGCATTCTCAGCGCCGGCGGCGCAATCGTGTTCTCCGAAGGGGGCGCGCGCAGCGATCCGCAAGCGTGGCTCGACGCCATCTCGAAGCACCACGTCACCGTCTGGAATTCCGTTCCGGCCCAGATGCAACTCCTGCTGGACCATGTCGGCGATCGGGAAACGCTGCCGACGCTGCGGCAGATCATGCTGTCGGGTGACTGGATTCCGGTGTCCCAGCCCAAGCAGATCGCATCGTTGGCGCCGGCGGCGTCGATGCTCAGCCTCGGTGGTGCGACCGAAGCGGCGATCTGGTCGATCTGCCATCCGCTCGACGCGCGCCGATATGCGCGCAGCGTCCCGTACGGGACCGCCATGCGCAATCAGAGCGTCCATGTCCTGACCCATCGTGGTGAACCGGCGGCGCCATGGCAGGTCGGTGAGATACACATCGGCGGAGTGGGTCTCGCACAAGGCTATCTCGGTGACCCGGCGCGCACCGCGGCGGCCTTCATCGAGCATCCGGTCAGTGGTGAGCGGTTCTACCGCACCGGTGATTACGGTCGGCTCACCGACGACGGTGTGATCGAATTGCTCGGCCGCCGAGACAACCAGGTCAAGGTTCGCGGTCACCGAATCGAATTGGCAGAAGTGGATTCGGCGCTCTGCCGCCTACCGGGTGTGCAGGCCGCGATGAGCACCGTCGTCGGTCAGGCACTTCACGACCGGGTCATCGCGGCTGCGGTGGTTCCCGCTGCCGCGGGTGATGACGAGCAGTCCGAACGCCGTTGCAGCGCAGCGGCGGTCCGCCGCGCTATCGATGACGCACATCGCCACCAGACCAACGACCTCGAGGTAGGAAAGCTACTCCGATTCGCCTCCGTGGCCCGCACGACCGCGCTGGACAGCATGTATGCGGCGCTGGGTACCGCGGCAGACCCGGGCGAACTGATCGAGAAAGACGAACTGGCTCGCCGGTTGTCGCTGCCGGAGCGGTTACACCGCCTGCTGAGCCGCTGGATTGACGTGCTCGCCGACGATGGCCGGGTGGCCATCCATCCAGGGCATTCCGGAGTCAGCGTGGAACTGACCGTCCATCACGAACTTTCGGACTGCTTCGCACAGTGGCAGCAGGTGCGTGAGCTGGGCGCCGCCGTCGACTACGGCGACGACCTGTTGGCGTACGTGGGTGAATGCATCCAGAACCTGCCCGGCCTGCTGGCAGGCGCCGTCGATCCGCTCGCGCTTCTCTTCCCGGAGGCAACCGTGGACATCGCGACGGCCGCCTATCGCGACAATCTGCTCAGCAGATACACCAACCGACTGGTGGTATCCGGCGTATCTGCCCGGGCCGCACGCGCCAGCCGGACAACACAGGAAGCTCCCGGGCGACCGCTGCGCGTCCTGGAGATCGGGGCCGGTGTCGGTGGCACCACCGCGGGACTGGTTGCCGCGCTCGCGCCCCACGACGTGCACTATACGTTCACCGACGTCTCGAACTTCTTCCTCGCCCAGGCCCGGGAGAGGTTCGCCGAGCACGACTTCATCGACTACCGGATATTCGACATCAATCGGTCGCCCGCGGACCAGGGCTTCGCCCCATCGTCTTTCGACATCGTCGTGTGCGCCAATGTGCTGCACAATGCGGTCAACATCGACGACACGCTCGCCATGCTGGACCGGTTGCTGGCGCCCGGCGGATCGCTGGTCTTCATCGACGCCACCGGCGTCAACCACCCGTTGATGATTTCGATGGAATTCAAAGAGGGCCTGCACGGGTTCACCGACGCGCGCGCCGGGACGAACGCGGCATTTCTCACCCACGCGCAATGGCGCAGCGCGCTCGGGCGATCACCGTTCGGCGAGGTGGAAAGCTTCCCGCCGCTTGATCATCCGCTCTCGTTGCTCGGCCAGCACGTGTTCTGGTGCGACTCCGCGTCCACCGCCCAGTTGCTGCGGCCCGCGGAGCTGACCGAGCTCGCCCGGCAGGTATTGCCCAGTTACATGGTTCCACAAGAACTCGTCTGCCTGCCGTCGCTGCCGTTGACGGCCAACGGCAAGATCGACCGGGCGGCGGTGGCCGCCGAACTCGAGTCGCTTCGGTCCGCGTGCCGGGTCGGCGGCCACGATATGGCCGGACAGTTGGGCGCCCTGGACGAGATGCAGTCGCGCATCGCCGCGATCTGGGCTTCGGTGCTCGGCCTGGAGTCAAGCCAATCATTGTCGCCCGCATCGGATTTCTTCGCCCTGGGAGGCGACTCGTTGCTGATGGCCCAGGCTATCGGCCGGATCCGCCGCGAGATCGCCGAAGCGTCCGGGCTGGCGTGGGACGATCTGCTGCGCGCGATGGTGTCCAACCCCACGCTGGCTGCGGCCGCCGAGGCGGTGCGCGCGCCGGAGTCCGGGCTGAGCCCGTCCGGGCCCAATGCCGCCTCGGATGATGCCCGGGTCGGCTCGCCGCTGGTGTATCTCGGTACCGGCCAGGGTTTTACCACGGCCACCGAAATCGCGGTATGTGTGCACGACGGAAGCGGCGGACTTGCGCCCTATGGTCAGTTAGTCCCCCACCTTCTCGGGTCGGGAGACCGGGTGCCAGATTTGTACGGACTGCGCAGGGTGCCCGCAGACGGCTACCTCCAGATCACCCCGGCGGAGCTGTTCACCACTTTGGCGGCACGCTACAGCGCCCCGATCATCGCCCTGGCGCCCACCAAGGTTCATTTGCTCGGTTACTGCATGGGCGGCCTGCTGGCTGCCGAGATCGCGAAGTGTCTGGAAGAGGCCGGCATCGACGTGGGCACGGTGACCGTGGTCAGCTCTTACCGGGTCCCGATGGACGTCGAGGACGACGACGTTCTCGACTACTGCTTCGCCCAGATCATGGGTGTATCACCAGAGACCCTCGGGATGCACGTCGACGACGATGCCGTCCGCGGCGCATTCACGCGCGCCAGGAAGCGCTATACCGACGTCATACCGGCCGGCGCCCTGCGCAGCGCCGCCGAACCCGTGCTCGCGGCCGGCCTCGAACGGAGCGCGGAATCCGGGGAGCCACGCTTGAAGCTGTTGGCGGAATCCGGCGTCCTGGGCCAGCTTTGGGATGTCGAATCGCTCACCGAACTGCGGTCGATCTTCGTGCACAGCCTGCGCGCGGTGGTGCACGGGGCGGCCGAGCCGTTCCTGGGCGACATCCACTTCCTTCGGCAACGCGGCGACATCCACTTTCTGCCAACGTTGCAAGAGGACATGACCGCGTTCTGGGCGGACTACTGCCTCGGCGAGTTGACGATCAGCGACATCGACGGCGACCACTTCGACTGTCTGAACGGTGACAACGCGCAATCCGTTGCCAAGCTGCTGGTCGACTCCTGGGCCGGGCACACGTGAAGCGTGTGTTGCTGTTCGGCGGCACCGGCGCGGTGGGGAGAGGTTGCCTCGACGTTCTGGCGGGACAGGCCGACATATCCCTCGTGATCAGCGGTCGTGACGAGGCACGGCTGCGCGCCGCAGCCTCGACCGTCAAGGCCCTGGACATGGGGGATGTCGAGATAGCGCGGCTCGACGTCACCGATGTGGCAGCCGTTACCGACGCGATCGCGCGCTGCGACGTCGTGATCAATTGCGCCGGACCGTCACAGCGGCTGAGCGCCGACGTCGCCGGCGCCGCCATCGCCTCTCGCGTGCCCTACGTCGATCCGGGCGGTGACCACGCGCTGCTCGACCGCCTCGCCGGGGCGGCACCGTCCATTCCCGTCGTGCTCCAAGCGGGTGTGCAGCCCGGCCTGTCCGGCGTGCTGCTGCGTATGCTGGCGCTGCACCGAACCGACAAGATTGACGGCATCACCGCGTGGTGTGGCGGACTGCAGCCGCTGACCCCGGGTTCGGTGCTCGAATATGTCGCCAGCCTGCACGACCCTCACAGCCACCCGGGTGCTGCGCTGCGCGACGGGGTGATCCGGCGGGTCGGCCACCACGAGCGGAAACCCGCTCCGGCGCAGTACTTTCCGGACTCGGCCACGGTGCACCCACATCTCGATGCCGAGACCGTCGCAGTAGCAGCACATCTCGGCGTCGATGATGTCTGGTGGATGAACGTTTTCGACGGTGTGCGCACCACGCGGGCGATGCAGCAGCTGGCTCTCGAGGAAAAGCCGCGCAGCCAGGCCGACCTGAGTTCAGTGCTGACGGCGGCCAAACTGGACCTTTTCGGCCGTCGACCGTATTTCGCCATCGTCGCCACCGCGCATGGGGCTCTCGGCTCCACGACCGTTGCATTCACCTGTCCGGACAGCTACCGCGCCACCGGGGCGTTGGCGGCGTTCGCGGCCCAGCGCGTTGCGGACATGCCGGCGGGCGCGAGGGCGTTCTGGAGCCTCGACGAGCCTCGACGGGCGCTGGAGTTCTTGATCGAAGCCGTGCCCGAGGCCAAGGTGTCGTTTGGCGATGACTCGGCATTACCGATGATCGAGGAAGGCGCGTTGTGACCGCCCATCAGCGCCCGCGGGCGATCGTCGTCGGAGCGACGTTCGGCGCGGTCTACGCCGAGGCATTGGCGGCATCGGATTCGCCGGTCGAATTGGTTGGATTGGTCTCCACCGGGTCGGAGGCATCGGCGGAGTTGGCGAACCGGCTCAGTATCCCGCTGTTCACGAGCCTGGGCAGCCTCCTGCCCGTCGACGTCGCATTCGTGGTGGTGCGCTCGGGGGTGGTGGGCGGAGAAGGCACCCAGATCTGCGAGCAGTTGCTCGCGCGGGGCATCCACGTGATGCAAGAGCAACCCGTGCATGCCGACGAGATCCTGTCTCTCCTGCGTATCGCAAAGGCGAATTCGGCGCTCTACACCGTCAACGACTTCTACAGCCGCGTCGCACCAATGCGTCAATTCATCCGTGCGGCAAGGACTCTCGACAAGCTGGCGCGGATACGCTATGTCCACGCCCGTTCGTCGATCCATGTCGCCTACCCCTTGTTCACCATTCTCAGTGCCGTCGTCGGACCGCTGACACCGGCACGGGTCATGGTGCCGCAACGATCGGAAGACGCCGAGATGGCCCCGAGCCCGTTTGTCGCCGGTCGCCTTGTGCTCGGCGACGTGACTGTTGACCTGCTGATCCAAAACGAACTGTGCGCCACCGACCCGGACAACCACGCGCGGCTGATGCACACCATCACCATCGGATCGGATGCCGGAGAGTTGCTTCTGGCGCATACACACGGCTCGACCCGCTGGCATCGGCGTCCGCCCGCGGAAGCCGTGGTGACAGATGTGCCGATTGCCGAAGCTGTCGGCATCGAATTCGAACCGACCACAGCGCAGGTGCGAAACACGTTGTGGCCTGAGGCGGTTCGGCTGGCCGCTGCTGATTTTGTCGAGTCGATCGATCGCTCCCGGACCGTGGTCTCGCAGAGGTTCGTTCGTGCGACGCGGTTGTGGTCGGAGTTCACCTCGGCGATGGGGCCGGCGACCTCGATCGAGCCCGAACCGCCAATCCCTGTCTCGGCTTCGGAATTGGCTACCCGATGACTCCCCGCGTCCAGCCGTTGTCGCCGGCAGGCATGCCGGGGCCGCGCAGGCACGCCATCGTCGTATTTCCGCACGCCGGCGGCAGTCCCCGCTTCTATTCCCTATGGTGTGCCGAGATCCCGGCGGGGGTTGACCTCTATGGCGTCACCTACCCGGGGCGGGACCTGTTGCTCGACCAACCCGCACCGGATACGTTGATCGACCTGGCATCGGAGTGCGCCATTGTAGTGGAGCCGATCATCCGATCGTCGGGTTCGGTCGTGATGTTCGGTCATTCAATGGGTGCTTACGTCGCCTTCGAGGCAACCCGGTCGCTGGAGCGGTCCGGCGTCGTGGTGACCGCATTGGTCGTGTCCGGGGCGCAGGCCCCGCACTTGGATCTCGGCTCCCAGCGGACCTGGCACCTTGCCTGCGATGATGACCTGGTTCGGCACACTGGTGAGCTGGACGTCCGCAGCCGGGAGGCGCTTGCGGTGCCCGAACTGCGAAGGATGTTTTTGCCCATCATCCGGGACGACTATCGCCTGGTCGAGAATTACCGCGCCCAACCGAACCCACAGGTATCCTGCCCGCTTCACGTCATCTACGGCCGAGAGGACCCGGAGGTGACAGCGTCGGGTGCGGCGGCGTGGGGCGCGTACGCACGAGCCGACTGGCAGGTGCGGCGTTTTCCCGGCGACCATTTCTACCTGGCTGCCCATCGGGCTCAGGTTGTCGCCTGCCTATCCGGCATCTCGGTGGATCAGAAAGCGCGTTCTCTCACGACCCGCGCGAGATCGATGCCGTAAATCCGGCGCACAACCGGGATCTGGGCCAACGCGGCGGCGGCGAGAATGGTGCAAGCCACGACTACGGGTGTCATCGACTGCATCTCGAGTCGGACGTGGTAGCCGCGACTGACATAGGTGGACAGCAGACGATCCGCGAGCAGGACACCGCCCACCAAACCGAATGGAACCGCGACAAGGGCGAGGCTGAAGTTCTCGGTGGCGATCAACCGCGAAAGCATTCCGGCACCCATGCCCTCGGCGTGCAGTGCGCCAAGCTCGCCAAGTCGTTCGGATATGTTGGCAGACATCGCGCTGTACAACATGGCGGCCGCCATGACCGCGGCGAAGACGAGCATGATGTTAACCAGGGTGGTGTAGAGGCTGAAAGCGCTCCGCATGGTCGACGCCAGCGATGTCGTCGACCGGTACGCCACCACTCCAGGTATCGCTGCCATCCGGTCGCCGGCTACGCGACCGTCTGTTCCGGGTCTCAGCTTGACCAGCACACCGTTGACCGGTAGCGGATCCGATTGTGCTTGTGGTTTTTTCAGTGAGGCGTACACGACCGGTGAGAACGGCTCATCGACAAATCCCGCCACCCGCTCGGTGAGGCGGCGTCCTGACTGCGGCATCACGATATCGATGCGGTCCCCCAATGAGACAGACAGCATGTCACGCAGGCCTACCCCCAGAAGAACCCCATCATCCGGCAGTCGGTTGGCCCCCGATTGCGCTGGGAACGAGTGCATTTGGGTATGCGGTGCCAGCCCGATCAGCATCGTTTGGTATCGGTGCGAGCCGGAAGAAACCGTGACGCCGTGGGAACTGAAGGCCTCGGCCGCCGCGATGTCGGGGTCCGCGCGCAGCTTGTCCAAGACCGCGCCGGTCGAGCCAGATACCACAACTTCCCCATCTTGCTGCTCGATCTGACCGAACTGTCGATCAACCATGCCGGGAACCGTGTCGCGCATACCGGCGAATACCATCACCAAGATGACCGACACCGCCACCCCAACCGCCGTGAACGCCGTTCGCCGACGGTTCCGGAGGATGGCCCGCAGCATCATCCGCCACCGCGCCGGCAGGCGTTCAAGCACCGGCACCAGGCGTTCCATGATGCTGCGGCGGCCGCGGTCCATGGGCGGGGCCACGCGCATGGCTTCCGCGGGCCGCATCCTGGCAGCGGCTTCAGCGGGTGCCACCGCGGCCAGCAGCGCGACGGCGACGGCGGCGACGGCGGCGAGCAAGTAGGTGAGTGGATGCACCGATGTGAGATGCATCGGTAGCGCGATGGCCTCCGTGTACTTGGTCGTGATCCATTGTCCCAGTAGGTTTCCACCCAACAATCCCGGCAGCATTCCCACCGCAGCGCAGGCAAGGCCGTATGCCAGGTAGTGTCTGCGCACGGCGCCCGCCGAGAGCCCATTGGCGACCAGCGTCCCTATGATGGCCCGCTGAGCCGAAACAAGCCGCGACAGCAGCACATAGGTGCCGAGTACGACAGCCGCAAGGAACAAGAACGGCAGGATCCGGGCGAGGCTGCCGAACTGCATGACGTCGTCCCGCAGGGTGAAGTATGACGCCTGCTGCTCCCGGGGAACAAACTGCAGCCCGGCGCTTCGCGCAAGCTCGCCGGTGGCTGCGGTCAGTGGGTCCGCCGCCGAGCGGTCACGCGCGTAGACGGCGATCTGTTCGCCAGCGTCCGGCAGCGCACGCTGCAATTCGTCGTCTTGCATGAACACCACCCCGAAGTCCTCGGGGGTGGTGAGAATATCCTGGCCGGAGCGTGCGGGCCAAAGGTACTCGGTCGACAAAGCTGTGCCCGCGACCGTAAACGGCTGCCAGCCTTGTCGTCCCAACAGTTCGACGGTATCTCCGGGACCGAGGTGATAGTGGTCGGCGACGTGCTGCTCGATTAGCAGCTGCCCGAGGTGGGGCAGTGCACCTGTCTTTATGTCAAGCAACGACACACTGGGCTGTCGGGAATCGGGTACGCCGACGGCGCGACCGTACAGTGCGTGCTGGTTAACCCGTATGCCGACGTCGGCTTGATGGCGAACGTCGACCAGCGGCCTGCCTGGCATCTTGGTGATGGTTTCACGGAGCTCGGCGGCACCGGGCCCGGAAACGATCGCGTCCGGCAGCCGCTGGTTGGCGTACGCCAGGTCGAAGGATTGGTCGAGATTTCGGTAGCCATCGGTGGCGGCGACGAATACGGCGACGCCGATGGCAATGATCACGGCGATCGCCGCGAAGCGCCACCGTTCCCGCCACACGTCACGGCGCAATTTGCGACGCAGCGCGTGGCTCACCAGTCCAATTCCGATGCATCTACCGGGTTTTCGATCATCTGCGTCTTGCTGATCGCGCCCGAGTGTAGCCACAGGACCCGATCCGCCATACGGGCTATCTCGGAGTTGTGGGTCACCAAAATGACAGTTTGGGGGACCGTCTGCTGGCCGTTTCGGGCCAAGTCGCTCAACGCGGCCAAGACCTGCCGGCCGGTGATTAAATCGAGGCTTCCGGTCGGTTCATCGCAGAGCAAGAGCGGCGGCTGCTTGACGATCGCTCGGGCGATCGCCACTCGCTGTTGCTGGCCCCCCGAAAGTTGCGCAGGGAAGCGGTCGGCGACTTCACCGAGACCCACTCGTTCCAATGCGGCACGACTGCGTGCTCGCGCGTCGGGTCCGGTCAGTTCCGCAAGGAGTTCGACATTCTCGCGCGCCGTCAATGTCGGCACAAGGTTGAAGAATTGGAAGACGAAGCCCACATGGTCGCGGCGATATTGAGTGCGCGACTTTCGGCTGAGCGTGCCGACATCTTGCCCGTCGACCTCGATCGCTCCCTCGGATGGCTGATCGATTCCGCCGATTATGTTGAGCAGCGTCGTCTTGCCCGACCCCGACGGGCCGAGCAGTACTACGAATTCGCCGGCTCGGACTTCTAAGTTCACCCCATGCAGAGCGACCACCCGGGTTGGGTCGACACCGTAGGTTTTGCCGACATCTGTCAATCGAAATGCGAGGGACTCGCCATTGCCAAACCTCGGCGCCGAGACCGCATCGCCGACATCTGACTCTGCACTCATGGTCTCACTATTTCATCTCCATCGTGTGTGACGCGATGATCCTGGCAGGTCCCCTAACCGTGGTCCGCCTGACGTACGGACGACCAGCGAACCCCGGCTCAGGAATCCGTTGGTCTACCGACCGCGGCAGCTCGCCCGGCTCCGGGCGCCGGTGGCCCACTGGTCAAGAAAGTTGGGTTATCCGCAGGAGTTTTGCCGAAGCATTGCACTCAGTCGAACTATGCGCTCTGCGGGCCGCATCGCACATGTGCACTCGCGGAGGCGGCCCGCATGTCCGGCTGGGAACGCTCCGACGGTGTCAGGATCACACTGAGCCATGCCAGGTTCAGGATGGCCGCGGTGAGGACTCCGATCACCATCCATGCGGAGGGACCGGAGGAACTCCCCGGCGGCGCGGTCCGATGCCACCACACCATCCCTAGCCCAGCCACAGCGGCTATAGCGCTGACGTAAGCGGCCGCGCAACACCAGCGGAACCGCAGACGACAGACCGCGACCGATGACACCAATGCCGTGAGCCCGAAAAGCGTTATTGCGATACACGAAAGCCAACTCGTGGTGGCCTCAGCAGCCAGACCCAACCAACCGACGATCGTGACGCCGACGAGCGTAGCCATCGCCATGACCGCGAAAGCGCGTGCGCGCCCACTCTTCCAGACATCCTCGAGCACACGCCGGCCGATCTTCCGCAGCACCGCCTCGATGTGATCCGCGTTCCTTGAGGTCATATTCAGTAGTCGCATCTGGCCGCAATAAGGTTCCCGCCGGTCGGGTTGCGCTTATCCGATCTTGTCCTCACGAGTTACGACGTCCAGCAGGTAGTGGCGGGCGCGCGCGACGCGCGAACGAATGGTGCCAACCGGACATCCGCAGACTTCGGCCGCCTCCGCGTAGGACAGCCCGAGCAATTGCGTCAATACCAAAGCATCACGGCGATCGCTATCCAAGCCGTCCAGCAGCATTCTGACCTCGATGATGTCTTCGAATCGGGACGCACCGCCCCGGGTCTCGATCACACGCTCCAGATCGACGGCGCCGCTGGTGCGCGGCCGACTCTGGTTGCGGCGGATCTGGTCGACGACGACGCGACGGGCGATGGACAGCAGCCAGGTCCGTGCCGACGACCGGGCGGTGAACCTCGGCAGAGATCCCAGCGCGCGCAGGAAAGTCTCCTGCGTGAGGTCGTCAGCGCTGGCGGGGTCGGCCAGATATGCAACGGTCCGCCAGACCTCCTGCTGGGTTGCCCTGATGAACTGTTCGAGTGCCGAGGAATCGCCGCGACCGGCCGCGAGCGCCAGCCGGGTGACCTTGTCGTTGTCGCCGCGCTCGCCCACGAGCAGCCACACTAGTCGGATGCGCGGCGGCCCCGACGACCAGGAACGATGAAACAGGGTCTGGCGGGTAACTTGGTCGTTGAAGAGCGCTGATTATTGCCCGCCGGGAACCGAAGAATGCCGGGATCCGACTACCTTCAATAGGCCGACACGAGGAGGACGATGACGCTAACCGTCGCAGCTGGGTCTCACGCACCACAGCTTCGCCGGGTCGAGCTAGACGTATCGGGGATGTCGTGCGGCGCGTGCGCTGCGCGAGTGGAGACCAAGCTCAACAAGGTCGACGGCGTGCAGGCGTCGGTGAACTTCGCGACCCGAATCGCGACCATCGACGCCCCCGACGGGGTCGGTACCGAGGACCTGTGCGAGGTGGTGCGTCGTGCCGGGTACGAGGCGGCGCCCCGGTCGCACACGCCGGACGATCAGGCTGATCCCGATGACGTGCAGGCCCGCAGCCTGTTGCTGCGGTTATTGGTTGCGGCGGTGCTGTTCGTGCCACTCGCCGATTTGTCGGTCCTGTTCGCCGTCGTGCCCAGCACGCGCTTCACCGGTTGGGCGTGGGTGCTGACCGCGATGGCTGCCCCGATCGTGACGTGGGCGGCCTGGCCGTTCCATCACGTCGCGCTACGCAACGCCCGGCACGGCATCGCATCGATGGAGACGCTGATCTCGGTGGGCGTCACCGCGGCCACAGTCTGGTCGCTCTGCACCATTTTCGGCGGGAGCCCGCCCCGCGCGACCCACGGGGTCTGGCAGGCGGTGATGGCCAGCGACGCGATCTATCTCGAAGTGGCCGCCGGAGTCACGGTGTTCGTCCTGGCCGGACGGTATTTCGAAGCACGAGCGAAATCGAGGGCCGGCAGCGCATTGCGTGCGCTTGCGGCGTTGAGCGCCAAGAACGTCACCATCCTGCTGCCCAGCGGCGGCGAAATGGTGATCCCGGCCGACGAACTCAAAGAGCAGCAGCGGTTCGTGGTCCGGCCCGGGGAGACCATCGCCGCAGACGGACTGGTGGTCGAGGGTGCCGCGGCGATCGACATGAGCGCGATGACCGGCGAAGCCAAACCCGTGCGGGCACACCCGGGTGCCAGTGTGGTCGGCGGCACGATCGTCTGCGACGGACGGCTCATCGTGGAGGCCGCCGCGGTCGGGGCGGACACCCAGTTTGCGGGAATGGTCCGCCTGGTCGAGGAGGCGCAGGCCCAGAAAGCGGACGCGCAGAGGCTGGCCGATCGGATTGCCGGGGTATTCGTCCCCGCAGTCTTCGCCATCGCGCTTGTGACGGCGGCAGGGTGGATGCTGAGCGGCGCTGCAGCTGACTATGCGTTTTCTGCTGCGTTGGCCGTGCTGGTAATCGCTTGCCCGTGCGCCCTGGGTTTGGCCACGCCGACTGCGATGATGGTGGCCTCCGGCCGCGGCGCGCAGTTGGGCATATTCCTGAAGGGCTACAGGGCCCTGGAGACCATCCGCGCCGTCGACACCGTGGTGTTCGACAAAACCGGAACCCTGACTGAGGGGCACCTTGCGGTGACCGCGGTCGTCGCCGCGGATGGGTGGGAGCCCGGTGAAGTGCTTGCTCTGGCGGCCGCGGTCGAGGCCGCCTCCGAGCATGCCGTCGCGACAGCGATCGCGAGGGCCGCCGAGGACCACGGGCCGGTCGTCGACTTCGCGGCGATCGCGGGACGGGGAGTGACCGGGACGGTCGGTGAGCAGCAGGTGACGGTTGGCCGCCCGTCGTGGGTGTCGCGCCGCACACCGGTTCCCCCTGCTATCGAAAGGGCACGCTGGGAGGGTGAAAGCCGCTGCGACACAGTGGTATTCGTCGCGGTCGACGACGCTGTGCGCGGCGCGATCGCCGTCACCGACGCGGTCAAGGATTCTGCGGCCGACGCTGTCGCTGCGCTGCACCGGCGTGGGCTGCGCACGGTGCTGCTCACGGGCGACAACGCCGCCGCAGCAGGCGCGGTGGCGGCGCAGGTCGGCATCGACGAGGTGATCGCCGAAGTGCTGCCCGAGGGCAAGGTGGACGTGATCGAGCAGCTGCGAGACCGGGGCCGAGTGGTGGCGATGGTCGGTGACGGCATCAACGACGGTCCCGCCCTGGTGTCCGCGGATCTGGGACTGGCGATCGGACGCGGCACCGACGTGGCGATCGGGGCCGCTGACATCATCCTGGTGCGCGACAACCTCGACATCGTGCCCCAA
>DATJBA010000232.1:0-19450 GCA_035515675.1 Mycobacterium sp. | reverse complement strand
CGGCACCCAACACCGCATCCTGCAACCCGGCGGCTGGAGCACCCGCAAAAACACCCACGGTGACACCGAGTGGATTCCACCCGCGCACCTCGACCGCGGCCAACCGAGAACCAACACCTTCTGGCATCCCGAGAAGCTGCTACGCGACGGGGACGACGACGACGAGTGGTAACCGCCTGCGTTCAGCTACGGTCGCCGAGATGCTCCATTAAACAGGGGGAATCAGGCTGACCATGGGCCGCTGCCCGCAACGCCGAATGTTCAAAAACCTCCCGCCGAAGCGCCCGAAAAACTCCTACGCGACGGGAACGACGATGAAGACGAGCTATAGGTCCAACAGCGCAGTCTGCGGCGACTCGATCAGATCGCGGAGCTCGCAGATGAACTGAGAAGCCTGGGCCCCGTCGGCGACACGGTGGTCGAACACGCAAGTCAGCGTCATCGTCGACCGCGCGACAACGTCGTGGCCGACGACTACCGGGCGCGGCTTGATCGCTCCCATACCCAGGATGGCCGCTTCAGGATGGTTGATCACCGGCACACCGTCGTCTACGCCCAGCGCCCCAAAGTTCGACACCGTGAACGTCGAGCCTCGCAACTCCGCGGGCGTCAGGGTGCCCTCGCGTGCGCCGGCGATCAATTCGGCTGTCCGGCTGGCTAGTTCGCGAGTGGTCCTGTTCTGGACATCGGTGATCACCGGGACCAGCAACCCCCGTTGGGTGGCCACGCCGAACCCCAAGTGCACGCCATGATGGACGCGTACCTGCGGGCCTTCGGGCGAGTCAACCCAGGTCGAGTTGAGAATCTTATTGTGGGTCAACGCAATAACTAGCAACCGCAGCGTCAACACGAACGGCGTGATCTCCTGATGCGCCGAACGGAACCGGTCGGATAGTCGCAACAATTCGGTGCAATCAACCGCTACGCTGACTTTCGCCGCTGGGATTTCCCTGTGGGACAACGTCATTTTCTCCGCCATCCGGGCCTGCACGCCCCGGACCGGTCGAACGTCCGGCTTGACTCCGGACTCGTGAGCCGCCGCCAGTACGTCTGCGCGGGTGATCACGCCGCCGGTGTTGGGCTGTAGCGAGGCGAGGTCAACCATCAGCTCTTTGGCCAACTTGCGCACCGGAGGGGCGGCGAGCGGCCGGCTGGTCCGTCGGCTGGCGTCGATGCCCGCATCGGCGCCGTAGCCGACCAGCGTGGGCACTGCGGCCTCGCCATTGGACACCTGTACTTCGCCGTTCGCCGGTGCAGTGTCGATGCGGACCAACACCGCACCTACGTTGAGCACATCGCCTGCGGCTCCGTGCATTTCGATGATGCGCCCTGCGTACGGGCTCGGGATTTCCACCTCGGCCTTGGCGGTCTCCACCGAGCACAAAACCTGGTTGAGCTCGACGTCGTCGCCCACGGCGACGTTCCAGCACGACACCGTCACCTCTTGCAGTCCCTCGCCAAGATCAGGCACCCGGAAAGATTTAACCCGCTCTTCAGGGTGTGGTCCCCGCTCTGCAGGGGAGTGCGCGCTCACGGCTGCTCCAGCGCGCGCTCGACGCAGTCCAGCAGCCGGTCGGGGCCCGGTAGCCAGAATCTCTCCAACCGTGCCGGCGGGTACGGCGTGTCAAAACCACAGGCGCGCAACACCGGCGCCTCCAGCTCGTAGAACATCTCTTCCTGGATGCGTGCGGCCAAACCGGCTCCATAACCCAGGCTGCGTGGCCCTTCGTGCAACACCACACAACGCCCAGTCCGATGAATCGACGCGGCGACGGTATCGAAGTCCAGCGGGACCAGCGACCGTAGATCGATCACCTCCAGGCTCCAACCGCGTTGCCGCTCAGCAAATTCCGCTGCAGCCAGTGCGGTGGCCACAAGGCTTCCGTAGGTCAGCACGGTGACATCACTACCGCTTCGGCGCACCATCGCCTGCCCGATCGGGGGTTCCGGCCGGCTGGTGTCGACGACATCGCGGCCCCAGTAGCGCCGCTTCGGCTCCAGGTACATCACCGGGTCCGGGCAGGCGATGGCGTGACGAAGCAGCCAATAGGCGTCAGCCGGGGTGGACGGGACCACCACCTTCAAGCCGGCGGTGTGCGCCCAGTAGGACTCCGTGGAGTCCGAATGATGTTCGGCCGCACCGATACCACCGAACGACGGAATCCGCACCGTGACTGGCATGTTGACCTCGCCGCGAGTACGGGTGTGATACTTCGCTAGATGGCTGACCACCTGATCGAAAGCCGGGTAGGAGAACCCGTCGAACTGGATCTCAGGCACCGGGACAAAGCCGCGCAGCGCCAACCCCACCGCGATCCCGATTATGGCGGACTCCGCCGCCGGCGTGTCGAAGCACCGGTCCTCGCCGAACGTTTCGGCCAGACCTTCGGTTACCCGGAACACCCCACCCTCGACCGAGACGTCCTCGCCGAACACCAGGACTCGATCGTCGGCAGCCATCGCGTCACGCAGCGCGCGGTTGAGCGCCTGCACCATGGTCAACGGTTGCGCGCCGAACGCCATATTCTCGACTGCCGCCGGTGGCGTTTCGTCCGAGCGGGCCGGAGGATCAGCAAGTTGGGTCATTCACACCTCGTCAGTCATTCCGGGCCAGTTCGGCGCGCAGTTGTTGGCGCTGCGCCTGCAATCCGGGCGTGATTTCGGCGTACACCGTGGTAAACACCTCGTCGATGTCGAAATCGGGCGCGTCGAACACCGCGTCGCGCAGTTCGGCCCGCATTCGCTTCGACCGAGCGGCCACGCGTTCCTCCAGGCGTTCCGACCACAGGCCCTGGCCCTGCAGGTACGTGCAGTAACGCGGAATCGGATCCAGCGCCGCCCAGCGGTCCACTTCGTCCTGCGTCCGGTACCGAGTCGGATCATCGGAAGTGGTGTGCGGGCCGAGCCGGTAGGTGACCGCCTCGATCAACGTCGGGCCGCCACCGGCCCGGGCCCGGGCGGCGGCCTCGGCCATCACGGCGTGACACGCCAGCACATCGTTGCCGTCCACCCGGATTCCGGGCATCCCGTAGCCAATCGCCTTGTGCGCGATAGAAGGTGCGGCGGTCTGCTTGTGTATCGGCACCGAGATCGCCCACTGGTTGTTCTGCACGTAAAACACGCACGGTGTGGTGAATACCGCCGCGAAGTTCAGCGCCTCGTGCACGTCGCCCTCGCTGGTGGCGCCGTCGCCGAAGAAGGCCACCGTCACCGAATCTTCACCGAGGCGTTGCGCGGCCATTGCCGCGCCGACGGCATGCAGGGTTTGGGTGCCGATCGGAATCGACATCGGAGCGCAGCATTTCTTGGTGAATTCCAGCCCGCCGTGCCAGGTTCCGCGCCATGCGGCCGCCACGTGTCCGGGCAGGATGCCGCGCACCAGATAAGCACCGAGCTCACGATATTGGGGAAACAGCCAGTCGGTCTTGCGCAGGCAGGCCGCAGCGCCGACCTGCGCGGCCTCCTGACCGCGGCAGGACGCGAACAGCGCCAATTCTCCTTGGCGCTTCAGGTTGACGAACTCGGTGTCCAGCTCCCGGGTGACCACCATCATCTCGTAGAGCCAGCACAGCGTCTCGGCGGGAAGGTCACGGCTGTAGCGGCTTTCGGCTGTCGGCATGCCATCCGCTGCGACAAGCTGCACCGGCTCAAGGTCGACCGTCATCGGCATTTGAGAAATCTCCGCCATATCGCCTCCCTAGCCAGAAACCGCGTGGCGTGCCGGCCACAGCAGAATCTCAACCGGCATCAACCGCGAGCCGAAGTCGACCGCCACCTGCACGAATGACTCCGCTCGCCGCGACACTGGCGCAGCTCCCATTATGCGCTCAAATGCGAGGTCGCCGCGTTGATCGCAGCTGAGCCGAGAATGTGTCGCGGCGATGCCAGCGGATTAACCGGAGGCGGGTTCGCCCGCCCGCCGCAGCATCATTTCCGCGTGCTTGAGCACCGGCGAGTCGACCATCTGTCCTTCGAACGCGAACACCCCGTGCTCGGTCTGCGCCGCCGCCAATACCCTTCGCGCCCAGTCAAGCTTCTCCTCGCTGGGGCGATAGGCCTTGCGTACCACCGGGATCTGGGTCGGGTGGATGCAGACGGTCCCGTGAAAACCCACTGCGACGGCGTCGTTGGCCTCTACCTGCAAGCCCTGGGTGTCGCGGATGTCCAAATGTACGGCGTCGAGCGCGAACCGGCCGAACGCGGACGCCGAGAGCAGGACCGTCGAACGTACGTGGCGGGCAACATCCCGATAGGTGCCGTCGGCCTGCCGGCTGGAGCTGCCGCCAAGGGTGGCGACCAGGTCTTCGGCACCCCACATCATCCCTACGGTGCCCTCGGCCGCGGCGATTTCGGCGGCGAACACCGCACCGCGCGGGGTCTCCACCAGCGCGATGACGTCGCGCGGCGCGAGTGCGGTGACCTGCGCGGCCGATTCGGTCTTGGAGAGCATCACCGTCGTGTAAGCGGTGTCGGCCAGGGCATCCAGGTCGCGGGCCTGCTCCTCGGTTCCGGCCCCGTTGATCCGCACCACGGTGCGCTCGGGGTCCAGCGGGGTCCCCCGCAGCGCCTTGCGGGCAGCAGGCTTATCCGCTTCGGCCACGCCATCCTCGAGGTCAAGGATCACCACATCGGCAGCAGCTGCGGCCTTAGCGAAACGCTCGGGACGGTCGGCCGGGCAGAACAGCCACCCCGGACCGGCGGCACGCGAGTTCATGGGGGCCCCTCCTGGTCCGGCCGCTTCTGGACCAGCGTGGTGCGCACCGCCCGCGCAACGACGTCGCCGTGCTGGTTGCGTCCGGTGTGTTCGAGGGTGACGATGCCTTCGCCGGGTCGGCTCTTCGACTCGCGCCTGCCGGTGCAAACGGTCTCCGCGTACAGGGTGTCGCCGTGGAAGACCGGCTTGGGGAACGACACCTCGGAAAAGCCGAGGTTGGCCACGATGGTGCCCAGCGTCAGCTGCGACACCGACAGCCCGACCAGCGTAGACAGGGTGAACATGGAGTTCACCAGCCGCTCGCCCCGAAATCCGGGCTGCTCGGCAGCCCACGCCGCATCGAGGTGCAGCGACTGGGTGTTCATCGTCAGCGTGGTGAACAACACATTGTCGGCTTCGGTGACCGTGCGGCCGGGCCGGTGCAGGTATGTCGTGCCGATCTCGAACTCCTCAAACCACAACCCTCGCTGGACAATCGACTTGCCGGCCGGCTCCCGTGCCGTCATGACAGTCCCAGTGATCGCGCGATGAGCATCAGTTGCACCTCAGTGGTGCCCTCACCGATCTCGAGGATCTTGCTGTCGCGGTAGTGACGCGCCACCGGGTACTCGTTCATAAAGCCGTATCCGCCGTGGATCTGGGTGGCGTCGCGGGCGTTGTCCATCGCCGCCTCCGACGCGATCATCTTCGCGATCGCCGCCTCCTTCTTGAATGGCTTACCCGCCAACATCTTTGCGGCCGCATCGTAGTACGCCGTGCGGGCGACGTGGGCACGTGCTTCCATGCGCGCGATCTTGAAGCTGATCGCCTGATAGGAGCCTATCGGCTGGCCGAACGACTGGCGTTCCTTGGCGTACTTGAGGCTCTCGTCGACGCAGCCCTGCGCAGCCCCGGTCGCCAGCGCAGCGATCGCGATGCGGCCCTCATCCAGGATGGACAAAAAGTTCGCGTGGCCGCTCCCGCGAGCACCCAGCAAATTCTCCTCCGGAACGCGGACGTCGGCGAACGTCAACGGGTGAGTGTCCGACGCGTTCCAGCCGACCTTGTTGTAGACCGGTTCGACGGTGAATCCCGGTGTGCCACTGGGCACGATGATCGTCGAGATCTCTTTCTTGCCGTCCGCGGCGGTTCCGGTGACCGCGGTAACAGTGACCAGTGAGGTGATATCGGTGCCCGAGTTGGTGATGAATTGCTTGGTGCCGTTGATCACCCACTCGCCATCGTCGAGCCGGGCGGTGGTGCGGGTGCCGCCGGCGTCGGAGCCGGCCCCCGGCTCGGTGAGCCCGAAGCCCGCCAGCGCCCGGCCGGCAGTTAGGTCAGGCAGCCACTTGCGCTTTTGCTCTTCGGTGCCGAACTGGTAGATCGGCATCGCGCCGAGGCTGGCCCCGGCCTCCAGCGTGATCGCCACCGACTGGTCGACCTTGCCGAGCTCCTCGAGTGCGAGCGACAGCGCGAAGTAGTCACCGCCCATGCCGCCGTACTGCTCCGGGAACGGCAAGCCGAACAGTCCCATTTCGCCCATCCTGGCGACGACTTCGTACGGGAAGCTGTGCTCCTCATCGTGTTTGGCCGACACCGGCGCGACCACGGTGCGTGCGAAGTCGGCCACCGTGTCGCGCAGATCCTCGTATTCCTTGGGTAACGTCCCCGCCGTAATGGGTGTCGTCATGATCCTCTAATCATTGATCTCGGCCTGCTCTGACTCGGGCTCCTCTGTTGACGCTGGGATCAGCCGGGCCAGCACCTGGTCCACCGTGACCTGATCACCGACGGACACCAGCACCTCCACTTGTCCCGAAGCCGGTGCGGTCAGCGAGTGTTCCATCTTCATCGCCTCCACGACCACCACCACATCACCCTCGGAAACCTGGTCGCCGGAGGAAACCTGAACGGCGATCACGCTGCCGGGCATGGGGCTGAGAATCTCGGCTTGCCGCGCGCTCGCCGCACGGTGAATCTTGCGTTCCTCGGCCTCTCGCAGGTGCCAAGTTCCCCGATCGTCGGCGATCCACAGGTGCCGGTTGGCCTCGGCCCACCGGTACTCGCGGCGCAGCCCATCCAGCGTCACGATCATCTGCTTCCGCTCGACCTGCACACTCGCAGAATGAATCTCGCCGTCACCGACCTGCACTCTGGCGGCCTCGGGCGGCCCCCACACCGACACCATCTCGCTGCGCAGCGGGGTGCGCATCGCGGTGCGGACCGGCGTCGCCCCACCGCCGACCCTCCATCCGGTCGGCACGGCCCACGGGTTGCCCCGAGCACGGCGAGCCCGGAAAGCCAGAGTCCACTGACGGTAGAGGCCGCCGGCGGCGAGCACGTCGTCGGGCGCCGGCAGCGAAGCGAAGTCCGCCAGCCGATCGTCCAGCAGCGCGGTGTCGAGGTCACCGGCACGCACCCGCTCGTCGGCCAGCAGGAACCGGAGAAACTCGATGTTGGTCTGCACGCCCAGGACCGCGGTCTGCCCCAGTGCCCGGTCGAGTTTCGCGAGCGCATCATCGCGGTCGCTCCCGTGTGCGATCACCTTGCTCAGCATCGGGTCGTAGTCGCTGCCGACCACCGTGCCTGGCAGCAGTGACGAGTCCACCCGGACGCCGGCGCCGGACGGTTCGAACACCTGCAGCACCCGTCCGCCGGTGGGCAGAAATCCTCGTGCCGGATCCTCCGCGTACACCCGGGCCTCGATCGCGTGCCCGCGCGGCTCGATCTCGTCTTGGGCGAACGCCAGCTTCTCGCCGGCGGCCACCCGTAGCTGCCACTCCACGAGGTCTAGGCCGGTAACTGCTTCGGTAACCGGATGTTCCACCTGCAGGCGGGTATTCATCTCCATGAAGAAGAATTCGTGCGGACGGTCGGCGGAGACGATGAACTCCACTGTGCCTGCTCCGACGTAATCGACGCTGCGGGCGGTGTTGCAGGCCGCCGCCCCGATCCGCGCGCGTGTTTGGGGATCAAGCAGCGGCGAGGGCGCCTCCTCGATGACCTTCTGGTGGCGCCGCTGCAGGCTGCACTCACGCTCACCGAGATGCACCACGTTGCCGTGGGTGTCGGCGAGCACCTGCACCTCGATATGCCTGGGCCGCAGCACGAACCGCTCCAGGAACAGCGTGTCGTCGCCGAACGACGAGGCGGCCTCCCGCCGGGCGCCCAGCAGCGCGTCGCGCAGCCGCGCCGGGTCTTCCACCAGCCGCATACCCTTGCCGCCGCCGCCCGCCGACGGCTTGATTAACACCGGATAGCCGACCTCTTCAGCGGCCGCGACAAGCTCCTCGTCGGTCAGCCCCGGCTTCGCCACACCGGGCACCACCGGGACATCGAAGGCGGCGACCGCGTTCTTGGCGGTGATCTTGTCGCCCATTACTCGTATCGCTTGTGCCGGCGGCCCCAGGAACACCACCTCGGTGCGTTCGCAGGCGGCGGCGAAATCTGCGTTCTCGGAAAGGAACCCGTAGCCCGGGTGGATCGCCTGGGATCCGGTGCGTGCCGCCGCATGGAGCACCTTGCCGATATCGAGGTAGCTTTCGCGCGCCGCAGCGGGTCCCAGCCGCACCGCTTCGTCAGCCTCGAGCACGTGCCGCGCGCCGGCGTCGGGGTCGCTGTAGACGGCGACCGACCGGATGCCCAGCCGGCGCAGGGTCCGGATCACCCGCACCGCTATCTCGCCGCGGTTGGCTACTAATACGGTGTCAAACATGCCTCACATCCGGAAGACACCATAGGAGACCGGCTCCAGCGGTGCGTGGGCACACGCCGAAAGGGCAAGCCCGACATACGTTCTCGTCTCAGCTGGGTCGATGATGCCGTCATCCCACAGGCGGGCCGTCGAGTAGTACGGGTTGCCCTGCTGCTCGTACTGCTCACGGATGGGCGCCTTGAACGCCTCCTCCTCGTCAGCCGACCACGGTTTGCCCGCCGCGGTGAGCTGCTCACCGCGCACGGTAGCCAGCACCGACGCGGCCTGCTCGCCGCCCATCACCGAGATCCGGGCATTGGGCCACATCCACAGAAAACGCGGCGAATACGCCCGGCCGCACATCGAATAGTTGCCCGCGCCATAGGATCCGCCGATCACGACGGTCAGCTTGGGCACCCGGGCACAGGCCACGGCGGTGACCATCTTGGCGCCATGCTTGGCGATGCCGCCGGCCTCGTAGTCGCGGCCGACCATGAAGCCGGCGATGTTCTGCAGAAACAGCAACGGGATCTTGCGCTTGTCGCACAGCTCAATGAAATGCGCGCCCTTCAAAGCAGATTCGCTGAACAGCACACCGTTGTTGGCGACGATCCCTATCGGATGGCCGTGGATGCGCGCGAAGGCCGTCACCAGCGTCTTGCCGTATTTGGCCTTGAATTCGCTGAATTCGCCGCCGTCGACTAGCCGCACGACGACCTCGTGCACGTCGTAGGGGACCCGCGGATCCGGGGGCACGACATCGTAGAGCTCCGTCTGTGCGTGCTTGGGCTCAACCGTGCGTCGCACTTCCCATTGGCTGGACTCACGCGGGCCGAAGGTGGCCGCGATCGTGCGGACGATCCGCAACGCGTGCTCGTCATCGTCAGCGAGGTGGTCGGTGACACCGGAGACCCGCGAGTGCAGGTCACCGCCGCCGAGCTCTTCGGCCGAGACGATCTCTCCGGTGGCGGCCTTGACCAGTGCCGGACCGCCGAGAAAGATCGTCCCCTGCTCGCGCACGATGACGGCCTCATCGCTCATCGCCGGCACGTAGGCCCCGCCCGCCGTGCACGAGCCGAGGACCGCCGCCACCTGCGGAATGCCCTTGGCGCTCATAGTCGCCTGGTTGTAGAAGATCCGCCCGAAATGCTCGCGGTCGGGAAACACCTCGTCTTGGCGCGGCAGGAAGGCGCCGCCGGAGTCGACCAGGTAGATGCACGGCAACCGATTCTGCAACGCGACCTCCTGCGCGCGCAGGTGCTTCTTGACCGTCATAGGGTAGTAAGTCCCGCCCTTGACTGTCGCATCGTTGGCGACGATCACGCACTCGCGCCCCCACACCCGGCCGATCCCGGTGATGATCCCGGCTCCCGGGGACTCGTCGCCGGACATACCACCCGCGGCCAGCGGAGCCAGCTCCAAAAACGGGCTACCCGGATCGAGCAGGCGATCCACCCGTTCCCGGGGCAGCAGCTTGCCGCGGCTGACGTGACGCTCCCGCGCACGCTCATCGCCGCCCGCGGCCGCGGCCGCAAGCTTGGCGTTCAACTCCGCAACGAGCCGGCGGTGCTCATCGGCGAACGATGGCGCGGTCGTCACGCACGAGCTCACGAGTGCCTCCCGGTCGTCGCTGGCACAAGGGGCGGTTCGGTTTTGGCGAGCACCTCGTCGATCACCTTGCGGGCGCCCCGCGCCAGGTCCATCGCACCGCCCATACCCTCGACCATCATTCCGGGAATCCTGCAGTTGACTCCTCGGACCCGTCCAAAGAGACCAGAAGATTTCAGTTAATGCTCATTAACTGACATGAGGATACCACCCTCTCCTGTGGTGCGCCCAGGCAGGGTAAAGGGACGTGGAACCTTCCGGCCAGCCGCCAGCGTCGATCGCACTTCTGTACGTCGCACACCCGAATCAGGCCCGCAAGCGGGGGGACCCCACACGAACTGCGTGCTGGCTTGCTACCGTTCCGAGGCGCGTGCTCGCAGATCGAGCGACCCCTAAAGTGGCTGCCAGGTCGTGCGGCAGTGCTCGATGACAACTCGCGCGAGCGAGTGTGAGGGGCGTGCGGTGATCGTCGACGATGAGTGGGAGACCGCCGAATGGGTCGTCCAGCAAGATGATCGAAAGTCGTCGCTGGGTGCGCTGACGCATGGACTTGCTTCCCGCGTCAACCCGCAGCCGGCGGAGCTATCCATCGAAGACGTGCCCTTGACCGGGCTTGACCGGCTGGAACAGGCGGTTGGCGATCTCGTCGTCTGCTTCGACGAAGGCGAACTGGAAATTGATGACACGACCGACGCGGCGGATGAGCATGTGATTACGTACCGGGTTCATTTGACGTTGCGCCGCTCGGAATGGAATCTTGCCGAAAGTGCCGCCGCTGCCGCCGTGGGCTTTCTCACCCGCAATACCGCCACCGGTCTGACGCGTGCCCTCAATCTGTTGCATACGCTCGCCGGGGTGGCGCGCTCGCTTTCGGTGGCGGAAAGGAAAGCAATCTCACACGTTCTGGCCAATCAGTGGCTCGGCACGACCACCCGGCGCGGCGAGGTGACGAACTACGGAATTGACGTGGAAAAGCTCATCCGGAACGGTGTCTTGGTGGAAAGCGACGAGGGTTTGTCGGTGCGTGCCTGAAACCAGTGCCGCGTCATCCCGTGGCGTTGTCCAGCACCTCTGGGAGGCTCGCCACGAACTGGTCGATCTGGGCGTGGGTGATCACCAGCGGCGGTGCCAACCGGATCACGTCGGGGGCGGCGGCGTTGACGAGGAAACCGGCCTCGCGCGCGGCCGCCTCGACCGCCTTGGCCACCGGCCCGGTCAGCACCACGCCGCGCAGCAGGCCGCGGCCCCGCACATGGTCCACCAGGCGGTGATTCAGCGACTCGATGCCACGACACAGCGATGTGCCCAGCACCTCAGCCCGCTCGATCAGCCCGTCGTCGTTCAGCGTGCGCAGCACCGCCAGGGCAGCGGCAGCGCAGACCGGGTTGCCGCCGAAGGTGCTGCCGTGCAGGCCGGGCGTCAGCAGCGCGGCGACGGGCCCGACCGCCAGGCACGCCCCCATCGGCAGCCCGCCGCCGAGCCCCTTGGCCATCGTCACCACATCGGGCGTGATCGCCTCGTGCTGATGGGCGAAAAACTTTCCGGTACGGCCCATCCCGGTCTGCACCTCATCGATGACCAACAGCGCACCGTGCTGGGCGGTGATCTCCCGGGCCGCGACGAGATAGCCCGCCGGCGGCGGGATCACGCCGGCCTCGCCCATGATCGGCTCGAGGAACATGGCCGCGGTCTCGGCGGTCACGGCGGCCGCCAGCGCGTCGACGTCCCCGTAGGGCACATGGGTCACCTCGCCCGGCAGCGGAGCGAACGGCGCCTGCTTGTCGGGTTGGCCGGTCAGCGCCAACGACCCCATCGTGCGGCCGTGAAACGCCTGGTGGGTGGCAACGAGTTTCGAACGTCCGATCAGCCGCGACAGCTTGAACGCCAGCTCGTTGGCTTCGGTGCCGGAGTTACAGAAGAACACCCGCGCGCCCTCGACGCCCCAGTGGGCGAGAAGCGCCTCGGCCAGGGCGATGCCCGGTTCGTGAGCATAGAAGTTGGAGGTGTGGGCCAGCGTCGTCACCTGTCGGGTCACCGCCTCGATCACTGCGGGATGACAGTGCCCCAAGACGTTCACCGCGATCCCGGCCAGCAGGTCGAGGTAGGTCTTGCCGTCGACGTCGGTGAGCACCGCGCCCTGCCCGGAGGCCAGTGCCAGCGGCGGGGTGCCGTAGCTGCACATCATCACCGCGTCCCACCGCTTGAGCAGCTCCTCGGTGTGGGTCACGCGCGCACCACCGTGGTTCCGGCTCCCTCGTTGGTGAGCAACTCGACCAGCACGGAGTGCTTGACCTTGCCGTCGATGATGTGCGCGCTGGGCACCCCGGCCTCGACCGCGCGCAGGCAAGCCTCGATCTTGGGCACCATCCCCGCCTGCAGCGACGGCAGAAGTGCGGCCAACCTCAGCGTGTCGATCTCGCTGACCAGCGAATCTCGGTCTGGCCAGTTGGTGTAGAGCCCCTCCACGTCGGTGAGGATGAGCAGCTTTTCGGCCTGCAGCGCCTGCGCCAGTGCGGCCGCGGCGGTGTCGGCGTTGATGTCGTAGACCACGCCGTCGGTGTCCGGGCCGACTGACGAGACCACCGGAATGCGCTGGGCGATGAGATCCCGTACCGCCGTGGTGTTGACGTTGTGGATATTGCCGACCAGGCCGATGTCGGTGGGCACCCCGTCGACCATGACGCTGCGGCGCACCGCGGTGAACAGTTGCGCGTCCTCGCCGGTGATGCCGACCGCGTACGGGCCGTGGGCGTTGATCAGGTTCACCAATTCCCTACCGACGTGGCCGAACAGCACCATCCGCGCGACATCGAGCACCTCAGGGGTGACGACCCGGAAACCGCCCTTGAAATCACTTGGGATACCGAGCCGTTCGAGCATCGCGCTGACTTGTGGGCCCCCGCCGTGTACGACGACGGGGTAGATTCCGCAGTTGCGCAGGAACACCATGTCTGCGGCGAACGCGCGCCGCAGCGTGTCGTCGACCATCGCATGGCCGCCGTATTTCACTACGACGATTTTCTGGTGCAGGTGCTTAAGCCACGGCAACGCCTCAGCCAACACGGTGGCCTTGACATCGCGGGAGATGGCGGTGGCGTCGACGGCAGTCACGGCGCCATCCCGACCACCGACAGACCGTCGGTCTCCGGCCAGCCCAGCGCCAGGTTCATTGACTGTACGGCCGCTCCGGCGGCACCCTTGACGAGGTTATCGATCGCGCAGACGGCCACCAGCTTCGCAGCGTCCTTGTCGACCGCGACCGCCATCTGTGCGACATTACTGCCGATCACCGCGCCGGTGCGAGGCAGCCTTCCTTCCGGCAGCAGATGAACGAACGGCTCACCGCTGTAGTGCTTTTCGTACGCCGCACGCACCTGAGCCAGCGGTGCTGTGCATGCAGCGGTGCAGGTGGCCAGGATGCCGCGGGTCGTCGGGATGAGCACCGGGGTGAACGACACCGATACATCGCGCCCGGTGACCGCCTGCAGTCCCTGGGCGATCTCGGGAGTGTGGCGGTGCACACCGGCGATGTTGTAGGCACGCGCCGAGCCGATGACCTCCGATCCGAGCAACTCGGTCTTGGCCTCGCGTCCGGCGCCTGAGGTGCCGCTTACGGCGACTACGGTCACCGACGGTTCAACCAGGCCTTCGGCCACGGCGGGTACCAGTGCCAGCAGCGCTGCAGTGGGATAACACCCCGGGACCGCGATCCGGATGGCGCCACGCAGGCGGTCGCGGGCACCAGGCAGCTCGGGCAGCCCGTAGGGCCAGGTGCCTGCGTGGGGCGAACCGTAGAACCGCTCCCAGGCGGCGGCATCGCGCAGCCGAAAATCGCCGCCGCAGTCGATGATCACCGTGTCGGGACCGAGCTGTTCGGCCAGCGGCCCGGAATGGCCAGGCGGCAACGCTGAGAACACGACATCATGACCGGCTAGCACGCGTGCATCGGTGGGCTGCAACACCCGGTCCTCAAGCGGCAGCAGATGCGGGTGGTGCTCGCCGAGCGTGTTGCCCGCACTGGCGGCCGCCGTGAGCGCGCCGATGGTCAGCCGCCCTTCGGTGTAAGCCGGATGGCCCAGCAGCAACCGCAGAATCTCCCCGCCCGCATAGCCGCTGGCTCCAACCACCGCGACGCTTGTGATCGCACCCATGATTTCGTCCCTACGCCGTGTTCCCCGCTTTCGTACCAAAGTAGGGACACTCAGGGTGCTCGACATAGGGCCATTCGCCCTCCGTAAGAGCGACGTTGGACTGTTGCGGTCAAGACCGCTGGGCGGCTCGTCAGTACCACACCGATGCGAGAAACGCCCCGCGCGGTTCGGAATGCAGCCCAATCGTCATGAGATTCAACACCACGAACACACGCAGCCCGCAGGCCAGACACCAGCGCACCAACTCGCTGTTGCGCATCGGCACGAGAAACCCGCAACCCGGGAATCCCTCAGCAGCACCGATCAGGGCCTGCAGATCGTCATTGGTCTCAGCCACCGCGTGCCCGTAAAACCCAATCCCGCTGGTATACCCGGTGATCCGCTCACCGCGCTCGACCACTCGGGCCGTCCCCCGCGCGAGCGCGTCGCGCAGCTCGCCGCTGCGGTGGTGGCCGTGCACGCGTACACACAGCGCATCGCACGCGGGCAGATCAGCGGCGGTGGCGGCGCGCACACCGTACCCCGGAATGTGCAGGGACAGCGGATCGCCTTGCATCGCCGCGAACGGCTCGCGCAGGTCGAAGCCGAGCTTCGCGTACAGACTCATCGCGCGGTAGTGATAGGCAGCCTGCAATAGTCGGACGCCGGGTACCCCCCGCTGCGCGCACCGCTGCAACATCGTCTCCACCAGCGCCCGGCCGATCCGACGGTCTTGCACTTGGGGATCGACCGTGACATGGCCAATCCCGGTGATCGTCGCGCGCTCGTCAAGAAAGCTGCTCCCGACGATCCGCCCGTCGACCTCAGCGGCCAGGGAGAAGAAGCCGGGATGTTCGATCAGCGCGGACACCAACCCGGTCGCGACATCGACCGACGCGAAATCCGGCAGAAATCCATGGCGCGCGGCAATATCGGCGAACGCGTCGTAGCAAACGCGTGCACACTCCGGCGTATCGGCTGCGCTCGCCTGACGGATCTTTAATGTCATCGATGCCACCACGGCCTCCCGTTTGTCGCTGCAACTATAGGGCCACGGGCAGCGGAGTGCGCTCCGGGAAATGTCGAGGCGCTGCGCCAACGCGGGACGCTGAGCCTGGTCACAAACTGCATCTGCACCGACGCACCAGAATTGGGTTAATGTCGACTAACTCGTGTGACGTTAGGGAGAATTAACCGAAGTGGACGCCCCAAATCGTCGCAGCCAGTTGAAATCCGACCGGCGCTTGCAACTTCTGTCGGCCGCTGAACGGCTATTCGCCGAGTACGGTTTCCTCGCGGTGCGACTGGAAGACATAGGCGCTGCCGCCGGTGTAAGCGGTCCGGCAATCTACCGGCACTTCCCCAACAAGGAGTCGCTGCTGGTCGAGTTGCTGGTGGGAATCAGCACCCGGCTACTCTCCGGCGCCCGGGACGTGAGGGCTCGCAGCTCCGATGCAGCCGCGGCGCTGGACGGCCTTATCGACTTTCACCTCGACTTTGCACTGGGCGAGCCTGACCTCATCTGTATCCAGGACCGCGACCTTGCGCACCTGCCCGGGGAAGCCGAAAAACAAGTACGCAAGGCGCAGCGCCAGTATGTTGAGGTCTGGGTCGGCGTGCTGCGCGAGCTGAACCCCGGGCTGGCTGAAGCCGATGGCCGGCTGACGGCGCACGCGGTATTCGGCCTGCTGAATTCGACACCACACAGCTTGAAGTCCCCAGACACTTCGCGCACCAAGCCCGCCCGCGCGGCGCGCTCACGCGTCGTCATGCGGGCAATGACCGTCGCCGCGCTAAGAGCCGGAAATCAGTGCCCCTGAGCTGCGCGTCGTCAGGTGGGTCGCCGCTCAGGCGCCCGGCCCGGGTCACGAGCAGCTGGCCGTTGAGTTGGTCATCGTTGGTCAGGGGCGCGGATGGGGTGTCTATGGCCGTGGTTAACAAGCCACAGCGCGACAGCGGGTGGGTCAGGCGGGTCCCGCCGGTGTGTACGTGTCGGTGGTGGCGCATAGAGTCCGTCCCAAGGGACCGAATAGCACGAGCCGGGAGGCCCCTGATGCGTCATTGATGCGGCAACGGTGCGGCCAAGCGGCTGGCCGTCCACGACGTTGACGCGCCAGGACCGAGCACTGGCGCAAACGATGAAAGAACGTCACCCGACACCAGGCAGCCGCCAGTGTGCTCGGGCGTCGCGTCCAAGGCTATAAGGTGCGGCGACGGGAAGGCGTGACCCGCACGCGACCAGAGGATCGCGTCGGGAGAGCTACCAACCAGGCCGCACCCGAAAACCAGCGGGCGACCAGTAGCCGCCACCGGCCAGGGATACGAGGCACCGAATCCCGTCCACCCGGCCGGGCAAGAACGCGGCTACCGGGCCGGCAACCGTTACCCCGGCAACGGCCAACAACGCCAACTTCGTCAGTAGCGGTACCCTGCAATCCATGAGGTGGACATGAACGATCCACGTCGACTTGAGCGGTTTAGTCCCCCTTTACAGGGGTCTGGACCGGCTGAGCCGCCTGGGTCGCAGCGTTCCCCGTATCCGTCGGCCATTGACCCGGCCTACGCCGACCAAACGCCCTACGTACATACGTACGGCGGTCTTATTCCGCAATGGGCGCCGAACCTGAACGAAACCAACCCGACCAATCGGTTGCCGGCGTACTGGCAGCAAGACCAGCCGCCGTCGGGCGAACCGCCTCCAGAGGGGTCGGCTCCCCCGCCGCCGGGAGGCCCTAAATCGCCGCGTTGGTTGTGGATCGTCGCTGGCACGGCGGTGCTGCTGGTCGTCGCGCTGGTGATCGCGCTGATACTCGTCAACAACGCGATAAAGACTCAGACTGTCGTCCCTCCGTTGCCCGCCATGCCCGAGCCGAGTTCCGCAACCCCGACCCCGTCAACAGTCAGGTCGCCGTCACCCATCCCGGCGCCGGTGCCGCCGACCAGCGGCTCTGAGACGCCCACCGAGACGACCGGCCCGGCTGCGATGCAAGATGTCGTCTACAACGTCACCGGCGAAGGTCGCGCGATCAGCATCATGTACATGGACACCGGCGACGTCATACAGACCGAGTTCAACGTCGCGCTGCCGTGGAGCAAACAGGTCAGCCTGTCAAAGTCGGCCATCCACCCGGCAAACGTTACGATCGTGAACATCGGTCACGATGTCACCTGCTCAGTCACCGTCGCCGGGGTTGAGGTAAGCCAGCGAGTCGGGGTGGGTCTGACGATTTGCGACGCTAGAGGCTAAGCGTTCGAAGACCGTTCTGCTACGGGGGCACCGCGCACCGGAACACGGACCACCAGCATCCCCAGCAGTCCGGCGATCAGCACCAACGAGATCCCGCCGAGGCCGGCACGGACGGCGCCAAATCCGTCGACGAACACGGAGAACAGCCACGGCGCCACAAACGACACCGCCCGTCCCGTCATCGTGTACAGGCCAAACGCCACCCCTTCCCTGCCGTCCATGGCCATCTGCAGCAACAGTGCCCGCGCTGATGACTGCGACGGACCGATGAACACGCACAGCAGCAGTCCGCAGACCCAGAAGGCCAGCGGGCCGGACAGCGTCATCAAGGTGAACGCCAGCACGATGATCGCGGCCAACGACACCACGATGACCGGTTTGGATCCGATCCGGTGGTCGACGAACCCGCCGGCCACCGCCCCCATCGCGGCCACCACGCTTGCCGCCACACCGAAAATCAGCACATTGGCTTGCGAGATTCCGTACACGTTGACGCCGAGCACGGCACCGAAGGCGAATACCGCCGCCAACCCGTCCCGGAAGAGCGCGCTGGCGCCCAGGAAGTAGACCAAGTTGTGGTCGCGGCGCCATTCGGCGCTGACCTCTGCCCACAGCTTGCGATAACCCCCCAGCATGCTCGTCGGGTGGGACATCTCGCCCGAGCGGGGCAGCCGGTGTGCGACCAACAGCAAGGGCAGAGCAAACACCGCCAGCCACGCCGCGGCCAGTAGCATCGCCGAACGGACGTAGAGCCCGTCGTGGACGGGCAGCCGCAGCAGCCCGCGCACTGAGCCGGTGCCGGAGATGAAACCCAGATAGATCAGCAGCAGCAGCATGACGCTGCCGACATACCCGGCTGCCCAGCCGAAGCCGGAGATCCGCCCCAATGTCACCGGAGTCGAGATCTGACGCAGCATGGCGTTGTACGGAACGCTGGCCAGATCACCGCATGCCGCCGTCCCCGCCAGCAGCACCAGCCCGGCCCACAGGTAGCTGGGGTTGTTGCGGATCAGGAACATCGCGCTGGTTAGCGCCACCGCGAGACCCGTCAAGATGGCCAGCGCTATGCGCCGGCGGTGCGGGGACTCGACCCATACGCCGATGAGGGGCGCCAGCACCGCGATGGTCAGCCCAGAGACGGCCAGCGCGCGACCCAGCCAACTCGCCGGTGAAGTGCCACCGGGCATGCCCGACCCCACGCTGCCGGTCAGATAGACCGAGAAGACGAAGGTCGCCACGATCGCGCTCAGACCGACGGAACCGCAGTCCCACAGCGCCCACGCTGCGACCCGTAATCGCACAGTTGCGATCGCACGCGACTCCGGCTGGCTCATGTCCGGGACTCTATTTGTTTGGCAGACAACCCGCTGCGCCCGGCTCCGCCGCGCTTGCGATCGCTGCGTGTCTACGATTGGCGCATGCCGATACCAGCTCCCAGCCCCGACGCGCGTGCCGTTGTCACCGGGGCTTCGCAAAATATCGGCGAAGCGCTGGCCACCGAACTTGCCGCGCGCGGACACAGCCTGATCGTCACCGCGCGACGCGAAGACGCGCTCACCGACCTAGCCGCCCGCCTGGCCGACAAGTATCACGTCGCCGTCGAAGTGCGACCTGCCGATCTGGCCGACCCTGGCGAACGGGCCAAACTGTGCGACGAACTGGCCGTCCGTCCCATCTCGATCCTGTGCGCCAACGCAGGTACCGCGACATTCGGCCCGGTCGCCAGCCTTGACCCGGCGGGGGAAAAGGCCGAGGTGCAGCTGAATGCGGTTGCGGTGCATGACCTTACGCTGGCGGTGCTGCCGGGCATGATCGAGCGTAAGGCCGGCGGCATATTGGTTTCCGGTTCGGCGGCGGGCAATTCTCCGATTCCCTACAACGCCACCTATGCGGCCACCAAGGCGTTCGTGAACACCTTCAGTGAGTCGTTGCGCGGTGAACTACGCGGCTCCGGTGTGCACGTCACGCTGCTGGCACCGGGCCCGGTGCGCACCGAGTTACCCGATGCCTCCGAAGCCTCGCTGGTCGAAAAGCTGGTGCCGGACTTCCTGTGGATCTCGACGGAGCACACCGCCCGG
>DATJBA010000231.1:0-7337 GCA_035515675.1 Mycobacterium sp. | reverse complement strand
GGCCCAGCGAGCACACCCCACCCGGGGTGCGGCGAAACCGGTGCTCCGACATGACCTCACCTTACGAAACGACACCGACAAAACTCACCATCACACACGCTGGTCACCAGGCCCGATTCCCCCGACGGCTCAAGCCGCCGGCCCCCTCGGGCCGCACTGATGGCGTCGACCCGCTGATCTTGCGTCAGGCCTACCCCGTGCGGCAGGCCCCGTACGGTCTGGCCGGCTCCGGTGCGTTGGCCTGGGTATCCCAAACCGCGTCGAACATTGTCATTGGTTACGATCTGTCCACCGGAATTCCCGTCGAAAAGGTGCGTTACCCAACCGTGCGGCAACCCAACTCGCTGGCCTTTGACGAAGCGTCAGACACCTTGTACGTGGTGTCGGGGTCTGGTGCGGGCGTCCAGGTCATCGAGCACGCGGCGGGTATCCGTTGACCGCGCCGCGGCGGGGTCGGCTGCCCGCGGGCTGGGACACTGAGATGTCCGACGAATACGAGTGGGTGCCGTTGCGCCTGCCGCCGGAAGTGACCCGGGTCAGCGCATCCACCCGGCTGTCCATCGAGGCCGAATATCGTGGCTGGGAGCTGACGCGGGTGCGGCTCTATGCCGACGGCAGTAGGCGGGTGTTGTTGCGCCGCAAGAAATCTCGTCTGCATAACCGACGGGCCGACCAGCCGGAACTGTGACGGTGGGCGACCCGCGCGAAGACGGTCAACGGGTGTACGGCCTAGTGCGCCAGCTGCTTTTTCTGGTCCCGCCCGAACGCATCCACACGGTGGTTTTCGCCGTTCTGCGCGGCGTCACCGCCGTCGCCTGGGCGCGGCGATTGTTGCACCGGCTGCTGGGACCGACCGATCCGGTGCTGGCCAGCACGCTGTTCGGGGTGCGTTTCCCGGGACCGCTCGGGCTGGCCGCCGGCTTCGACAAGGACGGCATGGGGCTGCTGGCCTGGGATGCGTTGGGGTTCGGGTATGCCGAGGTCGGGACCGTCACCGCGCACCCGCAGCCGGGCAACCCGGCCCCGCGCCTGTTCCGGCTGCCCGCCGACCGGGCTCTGCTGAACCGGATGGGGTTCAACAATCGCGGTGCGGGCGCACTGGCGATCCGGCTCGCGCGCCACCGACCCGAGCTACCCATCGGGGTAAACATCGGCAAGACGAAGACAACCCCGGCCGCTGAAGCCGTCAACGACTACCGGGCAAGCGCCCGGCTGGTCGGCCCACTGGCGTCGTATCTGGTGGTCAACGTCAGCTCGCCGAACACGCCGGGGCTGCGCGATCTGCAGGCGGTCGAGTCGCTGCGCCCCATCCTGTCGGCCGTCCTCGCGGAGACGTCAGCACCCGTGCTGGTGAAGATCGCACCGGACATCTCCGATTCCGACATCGACGACATCGCGGACCTGGCCGTCGAGCTGGGCCTGGCCGGCATCGTCGCGACCAACACCACGGTGTCGCGCGACGGCTTGATCACACCCGGGGTCGACAAACTGGGTGCCGGTGGGATCTCCGGGCCGCCGGTGGCGCGCCGCGCTGTCGAGGTGCTGCGGCGGCTCTACAGCCGGGTCGGCAATCGCTTGGTGCTGATCAGCGTCGGGGGCATCGAGACCGCCGACGACGCGTGGGAGCGGATCACAGCGGGCGCGTCGCTGCTGCAGGGCTATACCGGCTTCATCTACGGCGGGGGCTTGTGGCCCAAGCACATTCACGACGGCATCACCCGCCGGTTGCACGACGGCGGGTTCGCCTCGCTCAGCGATGCCGTCGGGTCGGCGGCCCCTCGCGGTCGCCTTCCGCACGGTTGATCGTCCTCCCCGCGCAGCAGGACCTTGCGGGGCAGGAATCAAAACATCAGATTCCGAGCACGTCTAGGCCGCTCATTTGGGAAAATGATCACGTATTTGGGCGGCGAGTCGAGGGGGACATCGCCATGTCGTTTGTAATCACCGCGCCGGAAATAGTGACGGCCGCGGCCGGGAATTTAGCAGATACCGGCTCGACATTGGAGGAGGCCACTGCGGCGGCGGCGGGCCCCACGACCAGCGTCGCGGCTGCGGCCGCCGATGAGGTGTCGATCGCGTTCTCGCAGCTGTTCGGCACCTACCGTCGGCAATTTCAAGCTTTGAGCGCCCAAGCGGCGGCGTTTCATGACGAATTTGTGGGTTTATTGAACAGCGGCGCGGCGGCATATCTCGACATCGAGATCGCCAACGCCCAGCAGAGCCTGGTGAACGCGGTGAATGCGCCCGCCGCGACTGGCGCAAGCATCGCCACGAACATGGTCGCTGCGGCCACGGACCCAATTCTGGGCGGCCTGAGCCCGATTCTCGGCGGTGGGACCGGGGGCGGGATTCTGGGCGGCTTGAGCCCGACCCTCAACGGGTTGATCTCGACCATCAGCGGTGGGCTCCTGGGCTCGATCCTCAACGGCGCCGGCCAGGAAATCGGCGCCGTCGTGTCCGCGCTAATCAGTGGCGACGAGGGCTCGCTGCTGTCGGGGCTGTTCGCGGCCGGGACGACTGCTTCCCAAGCCGGCGGCCCGTGGCAGATGCTCTTCGCCAATACCGGCGCCAATCTGCGAACCATCTTCGATACCTGGGCTGCTGACCCGTTCCCGGTCCTGAAGCAGGTCGTCATCAACCAGAACGGTTATGCGACCACGGTCGGCACAGGGCTCGCAATTGCCCTGCAGAACTTCCCTGTCATGTTGGCGAACGTGCCGGCGAACGTCCAACTTGGCATCCAGGGCGCTTCGACCTTTAACACGGTGGCGCAGGCATTCATCGATGAACAGATCGGCTACGGCCAGGCGATCAACACAGCGCTAGAGAACGCGGGCGCGGCCCTCCAGCAGAGACTGCCTGTCTTCGAGTACGACATGGGGTTGGCTGGCCAAGCGGTGATGACGGGCGACTACCACGGCGCGGTTCAGGACGTTCCCCGCGCCTTCCTAGATCTCTTCCTTAGCGGAATCGACATCAGCAACATGTCGAATGTCGAGGTGCAGGGCCCGGCGGGAGACCTACTCCCCATCGCCACTATCTTCGCACAACAGGAGCAGTCCTTCGTCAACCTGTTGCCCCCGGGCTCTATCCCCGAACAGATGGCGCAGAACTTGGTCAACGCGGTCAACACGGTCCCGACCTCGTTGGGCTTTGCGGTCATCGGTCCGCCGATCGCCACACTGGACGGGCTGGCAACCGGCGCGACGGCGTTTGGGGCCGCACTCCAGACCGGCAACGGTGTCGCGGCGGTCGGTGCACTCATCGATATGCCGGCCTACGTCTTGAACGGCTTCCTCAATGGCGACACCATCGTCAATCTGACGATGCCGGTGACCGAGACAGTGACAGTGGATATCCCCCCTCTCGGCCCTATCACCATCGGCGCCGGCACACCCGTCGTGGTCCACCTGCCCTTCGAAGGGATTCTCGTTGCGCCGCAGCCGATTACGGCGACACTAGAAGTACCCGTGGCGGGGCTTACTACTGTCCCGATCACCCTCACCTTCGGCGGAACGGAGGTCGGAGGTCTCGTTCCTGAGCTGGTGAACTACATGCCCGAACAGGTAGCCGCGGCGATTTCACCGAAGTAGGCACGTCTTGCTGGAACCAGGGCACGTGCGACGCGCAGATCGACGTGCCTGGGCGCTCACCAAGGCGGATAACCCACCAAAAGCCGCACCCTGGAATACCTCACCCACCGCAGCCGAAGGGCTCACACGCTTTGCGGGCCATTGCGCGACACAAGATCTGATCCACCCGCATCCACAGGTCTTGACAATATCCCCGATCAGTTTCTTTAGCGAAGACTGTATAGCGACGCCGCAACGTCTGTCACTCAGATCAACCCGGCGATGTCGGCCAAATTGGCTTCCAGGTGCAGGACACCGTCTTCGAACCCGGTGTGTCGCGACTGCAGTCCGGCGTCATCGATCACCCTGAGCATCTGGTAATTCGCAGTCAAGACGTCGGCGACGAAGTACTGAATTCCGTTGCGGCGGGCAACCTGTGCGAGCCTGCGAAGCAGTACTTTTCCCACTCCGCGCGCATGATCGTTGTGGGCGACGACGATGGCCCATTCAGCGGTGTCGGGCCTGTCGCACACCACATAGTTGGCCACACCGACCAAAGCTCCGTAGTTGTACCAGGCCCCCTCGTTCAGCCGCAGGAAAGCGCCCAGTGCGTAATTTTCGCCGTTGTCTTCGGTGAGCTTGTGAGCCACGGTTTTCAGATAGGCCGGATGCACCGTGAAGAACCGCAAGTAGCGCTCATCGTCGGTGAGGGTGTCATGAAGTTCGACAACCGCGTCCCTATCCGCATAGCCAAGGCGGCGCAAATACACCGTAGCCCCGTCGCGCAGGGTTACGTAGACCTCGTCCACAGGTTCGGTTTCCATTATCGCCACCAGGACTGAAAGTATCCTATCCGGATTTTAGCCTGTCGTCGGCCGTGGTGGGATGAGTCTACGAGCGGACGACTAGCACCGAGCAGTTGGCGTGGCCGAGCGTAGGGTGGCTGTGTGGCCCGATGAGTTGGGCGACCTGATGGGCCTCAGAGCTGCCGGTCACGGCGAGTTGGATCCGTTCGTTGTCCCCGGCAGGGAACTCGGCAATGCCGGTACGGGTGGCTACACCGGCGTGAAACGATGTGCTCGCAGGTGCCGGGGCCGGCAATACGGGCCATCTCGTCACTCAGACGGTGGTCAGCTTCCCCACCGGCGCCGACGCCTCGAACTACTTCACCCATGCCGCCGCCAGCTGGGTCGGCTGCGCCAACCGCGACATTGCCCACGACCCAAGATTCTGCGTCGCAATGCGGGTCGGTGGCTCAGCGGGATGCCGGGGTGGCGCAACAGTCAGCGTCCGGCAACGGCACGAACGTCTCCATGAACGCCGATAACGGTTCGGCAGCGGCCTGGCGAATCGGAACCGTGAACCTCGGACAGCGAACCAAGAACCGGAAGACGATCAGCGGCGAAGCATCCGCAAGGACAACCCGGTCCGGAAGACGAGGAGTTCCGATAGGTTGGAATCAACGCGTCGGGAGGTGTAGCCGCCTACCACATCGGTCAGGTCAACAATCATGTCAACGTTGAGGGCCTCGCCGATTTCCTACAGGACCTGCCGCAACGGCACGAGGCTATATTCACCGAGCACCTACCCGATTCACCGAGCACCTACCCGCGGCATTCGTGTACGCCGGCATCGACGTCAGACGCTCCGGTGTGTTCACCGGCACCCGCGCCCGCCAACTTGCAGGACGCTTCGCGGGTCGACAGACGGATCCCGCGGCGCCGCGGCCAGCATGTGCCGTGGACGCGCGGCCCGAGACGCGTAGAAGCCGCGAACGGGTCGCACCACTGCGATCCCGCACCCGCATCGGGAGCCGGCGCTGATTACTCGGCGGCTCTGGGTGAAATTTTTGCACCCAAAAGGAGACAAAACCAGAATCGAACCTGACTTCACAACAAAACTGCGAAGGAGGAAGGTTATGGAAACAAAAGAAGGAGGAAGGTTATGGAAAGAAAATTGGCCAATCCGGCGCCGCTGGGGTTGACCGGTTTCGCCTTGACAACTTGGATGCTGAGCATGGTGAATGCGGGGTGGTTCACCGGGGATGGTGTGCCCCTCGTGCTGGCCACCGCCTTTGCCTTCGGCGGCACCGCTCAGTTCGCGGCCGGGCTGATGGAGATGCCTCGCGGCAACACCTTTGGCTTTGTCGCCTTCTGCTCTTATGGCGCATTCTGGTGGGCGTTCGCCTTGTTCGAGAAGTTCTTCGCCGCGAAGGTGCCGGCCGATTTCGTCGGCTGGTGGCTGGTGATGTGGGGCGTGTTCACGTTCTATATGTGGGTCGGCAGCTTGGCGCTCAACCGTGCATTGCAGTCGGTGCTCCTGGCGCTCTGGATCACGTTCCTCCTGCTCGGCATCGGGGATTGGACCCGCATTACGGGGTTGCACCAAGCCGGCGGCTATGTGGGGCTGCTCACCGCGATTCTGGCCTTCTATCTGGCGGCCGCCGAGATCATCAACGAGGCCCACGGGCGCACCATACTGCCGATCGGTGCGCCGGCCGCCTCCGCGGCAGGGGTGGACAAGTAGGCTTAGGGATGACCCTCCGACGGGCTCGCCCCGTCGGGGTGTTCTTTGTGGCCTTCGCCGCGCCGCTCTTATTCGATGATGCATCGCGCAGAAGTGCATCGGCACTGGAGGATTGAGTCCTACCCTGCCAATCCGCCACGTTTTTCTCAGCGTACCGCCTGGCCACAGCGCGGGAAGCGGGCTTACGCCCAGACCGTCGTGCCACCCGGTGCGCTAACCCGCTTGTCATTTTTCGGTTTCGATCGACGCGCCCACCTGCCACCGGCAACGGGACGGTCAGGCACTGTCGACGCCCCCGCTCGCCGACCCATTGCGCGCCGGCTGTCCACGAGGGTCTTTCGGCCAGGTGGCCGGGACTTCTAGCCGCTGACTGACGACGGTGGAGTTCAAAGCTAGGCTCAAGCTAGGCTTGCATGCGTGACCGCCGCAGTGCCGTCGTCCTACCCGCCGCCAGCGGAGTCCGCCCAGCAGGCGAACGTCACCGCCGAGGTGTGCCGCGAGGCGGAGGAAGACCGGTTGGCCGCCGCGTTCAGCGCGACCGCGCTGCGCGCCCGGATCGCTGACGCCCAGGCCAAGCTGCTGATCATCGCCGGAGGGCAGTTCCGGCGGGGCAAGCCGGTGCCGCTCAAGGACGCAGCCGACGAGGGCGTTGAGCCGGACGCGCACGGGCCTCCCGCTGGCCCCGGCCGAGCGTTGATTAACCCGCACCCGTACCGCCGGCACAGGCGTGGCCCGGTGGACCGTGTTCTCGCCTTCCCGCTGGAGGTTGACCCATGACGACAAATTCCGGCACACCAGACGTGTCCGAAGCGCAAATCGAGGTGCACTGGCGTGAGGAGGACTACATCCCTCCCCCGCCGAAATTCGTCGAGCAGGCCAATGCCAATGACCCGGCGATACTGGACCGGTTCGCGGAGCAGAATTTCCCGGACTGTTTCACCGAATACGCCGACCTGCTCAGCTGGGACGAACCTTGGCAGACCGTGCTGGACACCAGCAATCCGCCGTTCTGGCGCTGGTTCACCGGTGGCAAGCTCAACGCCTGCTACAACTGCGTCGACCGGCACCGGAGCCGGGACCGCAACAAGGCGGCGTTGATCTGGGTGCCCGAGCCGGAATCCGAGCAGCCCCAGACCATCACGTATCAGGAGCTGTACCGGCGGGTGAACGAATTCGCCGCGCTGCTCCGCTATCACTGCGGCCTGAAGACCGGTGACCGGGTCACGTTCCACCTGCCGA
>DATJBA010000230.1:0-37300 GCA_035515675.1 Mycobacterium sp. | reverse complement strand
GGGCACCACGGTGTCACGCCAGGCTGCCCACACCTGCCGTCTGTGGACGCCGGTCGGGTCGCAGCACAAGGGGAGCTCGAACGGCGCGGTGTCGATGCCCAGACCACGCGGCAGCGACTCGCCGCGGAGCAGTTCGGCCGCCGCGGACAACGCCGGCAGCATGGAGTCGAGTGTTTTCGCGGACCGCGCGGAGTCCTGCCAGGCCTGCAGGATTTTCGGGATCAGGTTGACCACCGAGTCGGCGGGGGTGGTGGGGTCGCAGGCATCCGCCGCGCGGGTGAACGCCGTGGCGACACGATTGAACTCGTCGGCCAACGTGCGGTAATTCGGCAACGCTACCGGCGTGTAGGCGTCGATGAGCGCGGCCTTGACGGCTTCGTGGACTTCGGCGGCGACCTCGGGCAGCCGATCGCGGGTCCGTTCGGTCACCGCGTTCCACAACGCCGTCTCGATGTCGGCGCCGCCCTCGATGACCGCGGCGGCCAGGCGGCGGAACATCTGTTTGCCGTCACCGCAGACGATGCTCTGAAGGGTGTCAAGCCTGCTTCTGATGGCGTTGAACCGCTCCGGTGCGGGCACGCCGGTCGCATCGACCAGACGCAAAAGGCTGCCCAGCTCGCGGGTGCGGCTAGGCATCGGCTCCGTGCTGGGCGGCGCGCACCAACGGACGCCTCCGGGCGCGAGTTTCGTTGCTTGAGGTTGAGTCATGAATCACATGCCTTTCTGACTTGGGATTTTACGGTTTGGGGCAGGCGGGGTGCAGATGCCGCCAGCAGGGGGCGGCTCTTTGCATTCCGCTTCCGGCGGTGAAGCCCGAGGACCGCCGGTGCGGGGAGTTTGACACCCCGCCTGCCTGGTCATGGTGCTGCCCGCCGACGGGGGCAGCGCAGCTCGCCGGCCGGCACCGGGCCGACACGCGCACCGCAGCTCGGGCAGCGGGTCACCAGCGTGGCGTTAGGTTCGGCGCCGGCCAGCGCCGCGGCGACCACATCCTCGAAGTGGCCGCGCAACGCCTTCGCGGTCGTGCTCATAACTGGTCCCCCTGTTTGCTGGCGACGAGTTGGCAGTAGTAGCAGGGCCGGGGTTGGCCGGTGCAGACACAGCCGGGACGGCGGTAGTCATGCGCCTGACCGTTGGGGGACGGGTCGTCGAACAGGTGCTCCGGGGCACTTTTACGTACCGAATACGACACATCCGTCACAGCGTCACAAAAGGCTTGTTTTGGCTGATCAGACCATGTGACGTTTTGCGAAAAACTATCCGACACAAAAAGGTCACACTCGTCGTCGCTAGTCAGATCGGGTTTTTCACCCTCTTGTGACGCTGTGACGCTTGTGACGTATCGGGTACGTAAGTCGTGCAGATCGGCTCGCACGTAGCCTTTGCCGGTCTCTCCTCCGACGCGCACTGTTTTTGAGCGGACCCGATAGGGCTTGAGCAGAGCGGCCAGCCCGCGGGCTTTCAGCGGTTCGCGTTTACGTCCCCATTCCGCCCATGGACTCTCGTCGAGTTGATGCAGTCGGGGCAACAGCGTGGTGGTGAACGCGTACTCGTCGTTTGCTGGCCAGACAGCGCAGAGGTCCGCGATGAGCTGGATACTGACGTGGCCATCTTCGTCGGGCTCGCTGGCGGTCATCGCTTTACACGCCTGCCGGGCTCGGCCCGGCCAGTGGCTACCGGCGACATCAGCGACCGCGATCATCGGCTCCCACGTGTCGGCGGCGCAATCTTCGACGGGCAGTCGCGGCACGGCCGCGGACAGGGCGTCGATGTGCGGTCTAATCCAGGCGTGCAGTCTTTTACGCAGCGCACGCAGATCCGGGGCGTCACGGCGGGTGCGGAACGGGGCAACTGTCTCGCCGGGTCCGCGACGGCGCATCCGCACGATGACCGCGCGGTCCATGATGGTGTCCGGCAGATCACCGACCGAGGCGAGCATCGCCATCGCGAAGGTGGGGCACTTCTCGCGGGATCGGGTGGTGATGTCCCAGCGGACATAGGGTCGATTGCGTTGATGGCCGGCGTTGAGGATGCCCCGCACGTCTTCGTTGTTCTCCGCGGCACGCTTAGACCCGAACAGCGTGTCCGCCTCGTCGACCATCAACGTCGGCGGGTCCTCAGCGGTGATGGAACGGACCACGGCGGCGACGCTGGCGTTAACCGTGATGAGCACGTTGTGACAGACAGCCTCGGCGACGTCCATCAGCCGCGACTTGCCGCACCGCTTCTGCGGTGAGATCACGGCCAGCCGCGGCGCGTGCTCCCACGCCGGTTGTCCATGGGTCGCCGCGCACCACAACACGGTGGCGTCGTGGGCCTCGGCGGATGGGAAGACGACATACCGGCCAAACGCGTCGTGCAGCTCGTCGAGCAGCGCGGCGCCATCCGGGTCGTCTTCGGCACACCAGTCGAGATAGTCCTGCGCATAGTCGTCGTCGGTCATGCGACCTCCCTGCGGCGGTAAACCCCGCAGCGCCGGGATATCTGGTTGGCGATTCCCGACCAGTCTTCGGCAGCCGACACCGCGCGGGAGGCCTCCGCGAGGGCGGTCTGGCACGTTTCGACCCGTAACGCCCAGTGCCGGGCCGCGTCGAACACCGCGGCGATCTTGGCGGGGTGGTCGACGGGCATGGCGCACCACTCGGGGGTGCCGACGATCGGCCACTCGCCGGCCCGCGCTAGAACCGGCGCCACGAAGTCGTGCACGTCCCACCACGACACCTGTGCGCTACCCATCGCCCGCGTGGGCCCGTTCGTAGCGCTCCGACAGTTTCTCGAGCGGATACCAGGTTTCGGGCGGAAGCTCGCGGCCAGCCTGCCTCAAGGCGTCGATGGCGCCCGCGGTGAAACCGTCACGCCACCCGTCGGCATATGCGCCGGAGCGGGTTTCGACGTGGCCGCCCGCCGGCCACCTACCGGCTGCTGCATTAAAATGGCGCGGTCGGTGTAGGTTGGTGACCCCTTCGACGCAAGGTCCCGGGCGGTGTCGCGATGCTGCCCGGGCCGCGTCATCTTCGGGCCCGCCGCGGATGGTCGTCATGACGCACCCCGCACGCCGTCGCTGCGCTGCAATGTGTTGGCGTCCAAGTAGTTTCGCACGTCGGACCAGCGGTAGAGCACACGGCGGCCACGTTTGACGTAGCGGGGCCCGGTGCCCCGGTAGCGCATCTGCGCCAGCCCTGCGGTGGTGGTGTCGAGCAGTTTGGCGACATCGCCAGGAAGCGCGATGTCGTCGAATAGGTCGGCGTGAGCAGTGCCCATGTCGTTTGTCCTCTCGCGTAATCCCGAAACAGATAGCGTGTACTCGAAATTACATGCGTTTGTCGCCGTGATTGTCAAGGCTTCCCGATTCGGATATGCTGCCCACATGACGCTTCATAACGGGACTTCACGGCTGGCTGTGGTTGTCGGCCGCAACTGCCGCCGTGTTCGCACCGAGGCCGGTCTCACCCAGGACGAGCTGGCACGCTACGCACGCGGCTACGGACTGCGGTGGAACGCCGCGAAAGTTGCCAATTTCGAGGCCGGCCGCTGGGAGTTCACGCTGGCCACGGTGCTGCTGGTGGGCATGGCGTTGCGGCGGGCGATGTCGTTCGCGGTGCTGGCCGCACCGGCACGCCGCGGTGGTGGGCCGGCGCGTGATCGTGCGGTGACGCTGGCCGACCTGCTGGACGGTGCCGGTGAGCTGGTCGCGCTGAGCGACGACGTTCTGGTCGCTGCTACCGATCTGGCCGCGATAGGCCGCGGGCAGCCGTTCCCGCTGAGATTCTTCGGCGACAGGCTGGTTGACAGGTCGGGGCTGGCTGAGCAGCGGCTGGCGAAGGCCCTCGGTATCAGCGTGTCACGTCTGGCGGACCTGTCGTCGGCGCTGTGGGGCACCACCTTCGGCGACGAGCGCGACCGCCGCGCCGGAATGGGCGCAAACCAGCAGAAGCGCGGCGCGACATCGCGGGAGCTGCGCGCAGAACTCGAGAAAGCACTGGCCGATGGCGACGATCAGTAAATACCAAACAGCAAGCGGGGCAACGCTTTACCGCGTCCGCTACCGCACCCCTAATCGCGGTGAGACGTGCAAGCGCGGGTTTGCGACCAAACGCGACGCCCAGCTGTTCGCCGCCACCGTCGAGGTCGGCAAGGCCAGAGGCGAATACGTGGCGCCGTCGCTGGGCCGGATCACGGTCGGCGAACTCGCAGTCGAGTGGTTATCCCGCAAAGAGCAGGCCAGCGCGCCGAGCCACTACCGGACGCTTGAGAGTGCGTGGCGTGTGCATGTGGCGCCGCGCTGGGCAACAGTGGCGGTGGCCGACGTTGACACCCTGGGCGTGGAGGCCTGGATCACCGGCATGAGCCGACAAGGCTCGGGCGCCACCGTCGTGATCCGGGCCCGCGGCGTGCTAAGCGGCATCCTGGCCGACGCGGTGAAAGCCAAACGGCTGACCGTCAATCCGGCTAAAGGCGTGGAAAACCTGCCGCGTAAGACCGCGCGGCGCCACGTCTACCTGTGCGCCGGCGACGTGGCGCGACTCGCGGACGAGTCCGGCGAGCATCGCGCCCTGGTGCTCGTGTTGGCCTACTGCGGGCTGCGCTGGGGTGAGGCGGTCGCGCTGCGGGTAGCCGACGTACAGTTCCTGCGGCGCCGGCTGTCGGTGCATGAGAACGCGGTGCAGGTCGGCTCCCGGCACGCGGTCGGCCCGACGAAAGGCCGCGAAGCGCGTTCGGTGCCGGTGCCCGAGTTCGTTTTGCAGGAGCTGTCAGCGCAGTGCGCCGGCAAGACCGGCGACGGTCTCGTCTTCCCCGGCCGCGACGGCGGCTATCTGCAGCGGCCGAAGTCATCGACAGGATGGTTCCGCGCCGCTGTCAAGCGCTCCGGGGTGCAGGACATCACTCCGCACGACCTGCGGCACACGTGCGCGTCGCTGGCGGTGTCTGCCGGGGTGAACGTGCTCGCGCTGGCGCGGATGCTCGGCCACAAAGACCCCAGCGTGACGTTGCGGGTCTACGCGGACCTGTTCGACACCGACCTTGACGCCGTGGCAGTGACGCTGCACGGGCGCTACGCACAGACCTCTGTCCCCATGAGCTTGTGTGGGGAGGGGTAAACAATGATCTGCTACCACACGACCGATGCCGCCGATACGATCCTCCGCGAGGGATTCCGAGACGCCACCGGGTCGTACATGTTCATCGACTTCGAGCTGACCGGTGTATGGCTCGGTGATTCGCCAATGGACATCAACGAAGGCGCCAAAGGCGATCAGGTTCTCCGGGTCGAGTTCCCCGACGACATCGATCTCGGTGACTTTGAGATCATCGAGGACCTCAAGCCCTACCGCGAATGGTGCGTACCGGCCGCGCTGATCAACACGCGCGCCACCGTGACACTGATGCCTAAATCGTAACGAGCGGCAATGCGCGGTAACTCGAAATTGCGGCCAAATTGCGGCCACCGGACGGCCGAGACAGCTCGCAGCGAACACCGAAATAGGGTCTGACCTGCACAAACGCTGTTACAGCATCGGTGCGGGCGGAGGGACTCGAACCCTCAAGCTCTCCCGAGCACCGGCACCTAAAGCCGGCGTGTTTGCCGAAAATTTCACCACGCCCGCGCGCTCAGCGATCGTACCGCCTCAACCAAGCGACGACTTGTCGGCGGTGCCGACTAGCTCGGCATAAAAGGCCAACAGATAGGACATGAACGTGTGGTCTGCGGAGCAGTTCGACACAGCTAAGCGCCTCACCGCAGCCGGTGTAAATGACTGCGCGATCGCCCGTCAAATGTGCAGCGAACGACAGTGCGGGACTGGCGACTCCGGCCACAGATTCGGCCAAGGCTAATGGTTGCGTCGGACTGCGGGGTCATTCACGACTTCTCGGCGCTCCCGGCAGCCGCGTATTGCTATCTGCTCGGCCTGTACCTCGGCGACGGCTGCATCTCGCACAGCCAGCGGGTGTGGCATCTGCGCATCACCCTCGACAAGAAGTATCCAGGCATCATTGAACACCGCGCTCCGCCATCGACATGTTGATGCCTCGCCAGCACGCAGCGGTCCACGCGCAACCGACTGGGTCCGTTGTTGTCTCGCTGTACTCCAAGCACTGGCCGTTTCTGCTCCCTCAGCACGGCCCAGGTAAGAAGCACACCCGGCCGATTCGGCTGGAACCCTGGCAGGAACTGCTCGTCAGAGAGGCGACCGAGGAATTCATTCGAGGCCTGATCGATAGCGACGGCTGCCGCGTGGTGGCCAACGACCGCGGCGTCCGGAGCGTGCGCTATCACTTCTCGAACCGATCAGACGATATCCGTGGACTGTTCTGCGCGGCGCTCGACAACCTTGGCATTCCGTGGACGCGGCCAAGCAAGTATCAGATCGCCGTCTACCGCAAGGCCCGGTGGCGCGCCTCGACGAATTCGTCGGGCCCAAGTCTTGAATTCCGCCGCACGGTACCGTCGAGGGGTGTCCACTACCCATCGTCGCAGGCCCGCGCTGATCGCTCTGGTGGTCGTCGCGGCATGCGGCTGCTTGGCGCTGGGCTGGTGGCAGTGGACCAGGTTTCAGTCGGTCTCGGGCACGTTCCAGAATCTCGGCTATGCGTTGCAGTGGCCGCTGTTCGCGTGGTTCTGCATCTACGCGTACCGCAAGTTCGTTCGCTACGAAGAGGAGCCGCCGGAACTTCGGAAGAACGGCGCGATGACCGAGATACCCGCCGGGCTACTGCCCGAGCGGCCCAAGCCCATGCGGCAGACGCCCGATGATCCCGAGCTGCGGGAGTACAACGCCTACCTGGCCGAGCTCGCCAAGAAAGATGCCGAGAAGCAGAACAGGACCACCGCATGACCGCACCCGAGACACCCGGGGCATCGGCGCCCGCCGTGCCCGTCGACAAGATCCGCACCGCGCTGCTGGGCTACCGGATCATGGCGTGGACGACGGGCATCTGGCTCATCGCCCTGTGCTACGAGATCGTCTCGCACCTGGCCTTCCACCACGAAATCCGGTGGATCGAGGTGGTTCATGGCTGGGTGTACTTCATCTACGTGTTGGCGGCGTTCAATTTGGCGGTCAAGGTCCGCTGGCCCATTGCCAAGACCGTTGGGGTACTGCTATCCGGCACCATCCCGCTGCTAGGCATCATCGTCGAGCACTTCCAGACCAAGGACGTCAAAGCCCGTTTCGGGCTTTAGCGGTCGGTTGGCGGATACGTCTACACACGCGTCCCTCCTGGAGGCGACCCACCTTTTGCCCGGCTATTCGTCGATCCCCTCTTCCCAGAGGCTGGTGTGGCGAATGTGGTTGACGCCTCCTTTCAGGTGAGCGCTCTCAGCGCCGGCAGTAGCAGGGCCAGCGCGCGACCACGATGCGAGATCGCGTCCTTCTCCGACGGGCTGAGCTGCGCTGCGGTGCGGTGGTAGCCGTCAGGAATGAAGACCGGGTCATAGCCGAACCCGCGGTCGCCGCGCGGTTCGCGGGCAATCGTGCCGGGCCACTCGCCGCGGACGACGACTTCACCGGACGCCGACACCAGCGCACAGGCACACACAAACGCCGCACCGCGTCGTTCGTCGGGGACGTCGCGCAACTGCGCCAGCACCAGCGCGATGTTGGCGGCGTCATCGCCGGGGCTACCCGACCAGCGCGCCGACAGCACGCCGGGCATGCCGCCCAGCGCGGCCACCTCCAGACCGGAGTCGTCGGCCACACTTGCCAGGCCGGTCGCGGCGAACGCATCCCGCGCCTTGGCCAACGCGTTGTCCTCGAAGGTCGCACCGGTTTCCGGCGCTTCGTCGAACGGCGCCACATCGTTCAGCGACACAAGCGTCAAACCCGACAGGCCGGCACCGTCCAGCACCCGGCACAGTTCGGCCAGCTTCTTCGAGTTGCGGCTGGCGACCAGAAGCCGGGTCAGCTGCCGAACGCCTTCGGCTGCGGAGCTCCCGCGGGCAGCACACCCGGGTACGGCAGCTCCAGTGCCTCGCGCTGTGCGGCGAACAACTTATCGCAAGCGCCCAGCGCCATGTCGAGCATTTTGTCCAGCGTCGAACGCGGGAACGTCGCGCCCTCACCGGTCCCCTGAAGCTCCACCAGGGTCCCGGTGTCGGTGGCGACAACGTTCATGTCGACCTCAGCGCGCGAGTCTTCCTCATAGGGCAGGTCCACCCGAATCCTGCCGTCGACGACGCCGACGCTGACGGCCGCGATGGCACACGACAACGGCCTAGGATCCAAGAGTTTGCCCGCTGCCGACAGGTAGATCACCGCATCGGCCAACGCCACGTAGGCACCCGTGATGGCCGCCGTGCGAGTGCCGCCGTCGGCCTGTAATACATCGCAGTCGACCGCAATTGTGTTCTCCCCCAACGCCGCCAGGTCGATGCACGCCCGCAGCGACCGGCCGACCAGTCGGCTGATCTCCTGGGTACGCCCGCTGAGCCGGCCTTTCACCGATTCGCGGTCGGAGCGAGTGTGGGTGGCCGACGGCAGCATCGCATACTCCGCGGTCAGCCACCCCAGGCCCAATCCCTTGCGCCAGCGTGGTACCCCCTCGGTGACGCTGGCCGTGCACATGACCTTGGTGTGGCCGAATTCGATCAGTACCGAACCGGCTGGGTAATCGGTGAACCCGCGAGTGATGACCACGGGGCGAAGCTCGTCGTCAAGGCGACCGTCTTCTCGTTTGGACACGACGCCACCCTAGCCCGATTGGCTCAGACCCTTTCACAGCGCCGGATATCGAACGTCTCACCACACACCACCGCGTGCACGGGACCGTCAAACTCTGCCTTGGCCTCGCTGATTACATCCTCACGCGAAGTCCACGGTGGAATATGGGTCAGCAACAGCTCACGAGCGCCGGCCTGTGCCGCAGCCTGCCCGGCCTCAGTGCCCGACAGATGCAGAGCGCGCGGACGGTCCGGCCTGTGCGTCCAGGAGGCCTCGCAGAGGAAAACGTCGGCGTCGCGGGCCACCTCGACCAGCTGGTCGCAGGCGCCGCTGTCGCCGCTATAGACGAACGAGGCACCCGCGGGATCGGTGATCCTTATGCCGTAGGACTCGGTTGGGTGAGCCACCACCCGCGGCACCACCGTGAGCGTCCCAAAAGTCACCGGCTCACCGTCAACCCAGTGACGAACATCGAAGATGTCCGAGCAATCGTCGATCTGCCCGCCGTATGGTGACGAAGCCGCCCCCAACCGCGACCAGGTATCACTGGGGCCGTACAGCAACGCCTTGCCGTCCGGTCGCGTCGGGTGGTAGCGACGCCACACGAACAGTCCCGGCATATCCATGCAGTGGTCGGCGTGCAGATGAGACAACAGCACATGCACCGAACTCGGATCTATGTGCCGTTGCAGCGCACCGAGCACTCCTGGGCCGAAGTCGAGGACCAGCGGCGGAGTGTCCGGCGCCCGGAGCAGATAACCCGATGCCGGCGAGTCTGGGCCACCCACACTGCCCGAACAGCCGAGCACGGTTACTTGCACGGTCACTACTGTGCCATGCCCGATACCAGCATGGCGAAAACATCGACGCATTGGTGTGATCAGAATCTCTCGGCGCGCTAGTGGATGCGGAAGTGGTGAACAGGTTGAACGCCGGTCACCGCGGGACCTAAAAATCGAGCCGCCAACTTGGTGAATGCCTCGGGGTCGCCGGTGGCTTCGAAGACCCGGGTGGCCGGCGGCGCATCATGAGGACGCAACAAGTCCTGCTCGGTGAGCACCCGCACCACTTCCTTAGCGGTTTCCTCGGCGCTGGAGACCAACGTCACGTTCTCGCCCATCGCCAATTGGATCAGGCCGGACAGCATGGGATAGTGCGTGCAACCCAGCACCAGGGTGTCGACCTGCGCGCGCTGCAGTGGCTCCAGATAACCCTCAGCCAGTCCGAGCACCTGACGACCGCTGGTCACGCCGCGCTCGACGAAGTCGACGAACCGCGGGCAGGCCACCGCGGTGATCTCAGTGTCACGAGCGGCGGCGAACGCGTCCTGGTAGGAACGGGACGTTATGGTCGCCTGCGTGCCGATGACCCCGATGCGGCCGTTGCGGGTGGTCGCAACAGCACGGCGTACTGCCGGCGCGATCACCTCGACGACTGGCACGCCGTAGCGTTCGTGGGCGTCCCGCAGGCACGCCGAGGACGCCGCGTTGCACGCGATCACCAGCGCCTTGACACCGCGGCCAACCAAGTCGTCGCCGATGGCCAGCGCGTGCGCCCGGATCTCAGGGATGGTGAGCGGCCCGTAGGGACCGTTACCGGTATCGCCGACATAGATCATGTCCTCGTCGGGCAGTTGATCGATGATGGCCCGCGCCACGGTCAGTCCCCCGACGCCGGAGTCGAAGACCCCGACGGGCGCTAGTGGCGAGTTCACTGGTGCACCGGAGGGGTGCCGGCTTTCCTCTGCGCGCGGGCCCTGCGTTCCGGACCGGACAACAGGTAGGCCGCCAGCACGCCGGCCAGCGCACCGCACAAATGGCCCTGCCAGGACGCCCCGCCGCAGATGTTGAGCACCGGTACGGCGCCCCAAAGAATGCCGCCGTAGAAGAACAGCACCAAAATCCCGACGATGATCTGCCAGACGGTGCGGGTGAAGAACCCGAAGACCACCAAGAAGGTCAGCCAGCCGAAGATCAAGCCGGAGGCCCCGATGTGGTCAGTCTCGCCACAAGTCGATCCCACGTTGCCGATCAGCCACGTTCCGAAGCCACCGATGATCCATACGATCGCGGTCGCCCACACGAACCGGGCGAGGCCCGACAATGTCACCAAGAAACCGAGAACCAACGCCGGGCCGGTGTTGGCGATCAGGTGGGCCCAGTTCGCGTGCAGCAGCGGCGCGAGGATGATTCCCCATAGGCCGTCGGTTTCCAGCGGCCGGATGCCGTCGCGATCCAGCGAATGACCCGTCAGCTGGTCGACCAGCTCCATGACGTACAGCAGCACGACAAAGCTGACGATGGTGGCCCCGCCGACCTGCCACCGGGGACGTTTCTTCGGCTGCGGTCGGGGGGTCGCCGGATATCCGACATGCCCGGTCATGCCCATAGCTGCCCTTCCAGAGCGTTCTCGGCATCATCCAGGCTACCGGCGTAGGCACCGGTGGACAGGTACTTCCAGCCGGCATCAGCGACGACGAAGGCTATGTCGGCACGCTCACCGGCTTTGAGAGCCTTCGCCGCGACCCCAAGCGCAGCATGCAGTACCGCGCCGGTGGAGATGCCGGCGAAGATTCCTTCGGCATCGACCAACTCACGGGTGCGGCGCACCGCGTCGGCCGCACCGATCGAGTACCGGGTGGTCAGCACGTCGGGGTCATACAGTTCGGGCACGAATCCCTCATCGAGGTTGCGCAGCGCGTACACGCCTTCGCCGTAGCGGGGTTCGGCCGCCACGATCTGGACGTCGGGAACATGCTCCCGCAGAAACCGGCCGGTGCCCATCAGCGTGCCCGTGGTGCCCAGTCCGGCGACGAAATGGGTGACCTCGGGCAGGTCGGCCAGCAGCTCGGGGCCGGTGCCGTAGTAGTGCGAGTCGGTGTTGGCCTGATTGCCGTACTGATACAGCATCACCCACGACGGGTTGGCCGCGGCCAGTTCTTTGGCAGTGGCCACCGCGGTGTTGGACCCACCCTCGGCCGGCGAGAAGATGATCTGCGCGCCGTAGAGCTCCAGCAGCTGACGCCGTTCGACCGAGGTGTTCTCCGGCATCACACAGATCAGCCGGTAACCCTTCAATCGGGCCGCCATCGCCAGCGAGATGCCGGTGTTACCGCTGGTGGGCTCCAGGATCGTCGCCCCGGGTGCCAGCAGTCCGTCGGCCTCGGCCTGCTCGATCATCCGCAGCGCCGGCCGATCCTTGATCGACCCGGTCGGGTTGCGGTCCTCGAGCTTCGCCCACAACCGCACATGCGGCCTGTCCAGCCCGTCATCCCAGCGTGGTGACAGGTGGGGCAGACCAACCAGCGGCGTGTTGCCCAGAGCCTGCAACAGCGAGTCGTAGCGTGTCATATGCCCCCGGCTTACCCACCCGCCACGGCGGGCAGGATGGTGACCGAGTCGCCGTCGGCGATCGCGGTGTCTAGGCCGCCGGAGAATCGCACATCCTCGTCGTTGACGTAGATGTTCACGAAGCGATGCAGCTTGCCGTTATCGATCAGGCGCTCGGAGATACCGGAGTAGTTGGCCTCCAGGTCGCTGATGACCACACCCAGTGTGTCGCCGCTCGCGGAGACGCGCTTCTCGCCGCCGGTGTGGGGCCTCAGGATGGTCGGGATGGATACGGTGACGCTCATGAATGGCTCCTGGGTCTAGTACTGCTCGACGATCTTGACAGGCTCTTCAGTGACGACTCCGTCGACGATGCGATAGCTGCGCAGCTCGTGGCGGTCCGGGTCGCGGGTTGACACCAGTACATAGTGCGCGTCCGGTTCGGCGGCCAGGTTCACATCCGTGCGGCTCGGATAGGCCTCGGTCGCGGTGTGTGAGTGGTAGATGACAACGGGGACCTCATCCGCATCGTCCAGCGCTCGCCACACCTTGAGCTGCTCTTGCGCGTCGAAACGGTAGAACGTCGGCGAGCGCTCGGCATTGACCATCGGGATGTGCCGCTTGGGACGATCGGAGCCCTCCGGGCCGGCCAGTAGCCCGCACGCTTCGTCGGGGTGGTCGCGGCGCGCATGGGCAACCATCGCTTCCACCAGGTCCGCACGGATCACCAGCACGTCAACTCTTCCCGTCGTCAGCCGAATGCTCCGGCCAACATGTCGCGATAGGTCGGTATTCCAGCGACTGATTCGGCGGCGAGCACACCGACCAGCACCGCACGTGCCAGGCAGTCGGCCGCTGCGGCGCCCACCGCGGTCACCAACCCCGTCTCAGGTGACAGCGCAGCCGGCGGGTCGACCGTCGGCGCCACCTCGACGGCGCCGGTGGCCAGTGCGAACACCGTATCGCCGTCCAGCGGGGTATGCGCCGGCCGGATGGTGCGGGCCAGCCCGTCGTGGGCGGCGATGGCGATGCGCCGACACGCAGCCGGGCTCAGCGCGGCGTCGGTCGCAACAACGCCGATGGTCGTGTTCAGAGGGCTCAACGCGGACGGCAACTGCGTCAACGCGTCGATCTGCTCGACCGGCGGCGGTGTCAGCGCGAACTCTTCGATCAAGTCCGCCATCCATGGCAGACCGGTGGCCCGGTCGATGACGTCACCTGCGGAGTTAACCGCGACGATCGCGCCGACGGTCACGCCGGACGGCAGTGCCGTCGAGGCCGTCCCGATACCGCCCTTGAGTACCCCGGCCCGCGCCCCCACCCCGGCGCCGACAGTCCCGACGGCCATCGATCCGCCTTCGCCGCCGATGGCCGTGCCGGCGGCGGCTTCGCAGGCCATATAGCCGAATTCAGCCGTCGGCCGGCAGCCCCAGCCACCGACCGGCAGGTCGAAGATCACCGCACTTGGCACGATGGGCACCACGCCGCCATCCACCGCCACGCCGCGTTGGTGTTCTTCCAGCCAGCGCATGACGCCGTCGGCGGCTGCCAGACCATAGGCGCTGCCACCGGCGAGCAGCACCGCGTCGACGAACCGCACAGAGTTGGCCGGGTCCAACAGGTCGGTCTCCCGGGTGCCCGGGGCGCCGCCGCGGCAATCGACGGCGCCGACGGTTCCGGGCGGGGTCAGCACGACAGTAACGCCGCAGGCCCAACCGGCACCTAGGGACGCGTCGGGGTCCAGTTTCTGATAGTGGCCGACGCGGATACCCCCGACGTCGGTGATGGAGTTCATCCGGCCGCCATCAAGATCACCGGGGCCCCATCAGCACCACGACCAGGTATTCCTGCAACACGGTCAGCCACTGGTAGACGTCGAAGTGCATGGCCAGCGGATGGTCAGCCGGCAGGCGATCCGGCCCTTGTGGCCCGATATCGAGCATGACTCCCAGCGTCAGCCGAATGTCGTTGACCGCCGCGATCCAGGCGTTCGCGTCGTCCTCAGTCAGCTCGAACCGGCCACCGTTGTCCGGAATGGTATCCAACAACTGCTGTGCAGCAACACGTTTGGCGTTGATGATCTCCGGCTCGTGCAGACTGCGCAATGCGGCGTTGAGGCTGTCGGAGGTCTCGGCCGAAGGGTCGTCGTCATCCGATTTGTAAAAATCTGGTAGCAGCCGACGCAGCGTCGGATCCCGCGGGGGTTCTGCGTTTCCGGTCTTTATACCGGTGATCTCCTCGAGTTCGTCTGGCGGCGAGGAAGATTCGCGCTCGTCGAGCAAGCCGATCATCGCGCTGACGAGGTTCTTGAGCAGGGCAGCCTCATGCGAGGCCAAGGCGGACCGAAAACGGGGACCGTTGGCGGTCTCGACGCGCTTCCACTTGCGCACAAAAAATCCCGGGTGCCCTCGAATCTCACCGATCCTGCTGCATCGTCGCCCACAAACCGGCGGCGTGCAGCTTGGACACGTCGACTTCCATGGACTCCCGGCTGCCCGCCGACACCACTGCCTTACCTTCGTTGTGCACCTGCAGCATCAGCTTGGTCGCATGCGCCTCGCTGTAGCCGAACAACTTCTGGAACACATACGTGACGTAGGTCATCAGGTTGACGGGATCGTCCCACACGATGGTGACCCATGGACTAACCGTGACGTCTACCGGGGCGGACTCGCGTTGCCCGGTAGTGCCCGGCTTAGTGGGCGCTGACGTAGCAACCATGGCCCTAGGATACCGAGAGACAGCCCACCCGCCGCTAGCCGTTACCGTTGCGGAATGAACGACCCGGTCTTAGCTGGTCTGCTAACCGACAAATACGAGCTGACCATGCTGGCAGCGGCGCTGCGCGACGGCACCGCCAATCGCCGGACCACGTTCGAACTGTTTGCCCGCCGACTCCCCGAGGGTCGCCGTTACGGAGTGGTCGCCGGAACCGGCCGGTTACTGGAAGCGTTGCCGGAGTTCAGTTTCGACGACGACGCGTGCCAGGTGCTGGCGCAATTCCTTGACCCCGACACATTGCGTTACTTACGCGATTTCCGATTTGGCGGCGATATCGACGGCTACGCCGAAGGCGAGCTGTACTTCCCCGGGTCGCCCGTGCTGTCGGTGACCGGCAGCTTCGCCGAATGCGTGGTGCTCGAAACGCTGGCACTGTCGATTTTCAACCACGACACCGCGATCGCGTCCGCGGCTGCACGCATGGTCAGCGCGGCCAGGGAACGCCCGCTGATCGAGATGGGATCACGACGAACCCACGAACGCGCGGCGGTCGCCGCGGCCCGTGCTGCCTATATCGCCGGCTTCGCCGCGTCATCCAATCTGGAGGCCCAGCGGCGATACGGGATACCCGCGGAGGGCACCGCCGCGCACGCGTTCACCATGCTGCACACGCGCGAGGGCGGCCCCCCTGGAATGGCTGAACTGGCAGCATTTCGCGCCCAGGTTGACGCGCTGGGCGTTGACACCACGCTGCTGGTGGACACCTATGACGTGACGACCGGCGTGGCCAACGCCGTGGCCGCAGCCGGAACGGCGCTCGGTGCGGTGCGCATCGACTCCGGCGAGCTGGGAGTGCTGGCCCGTCAGGTGCGTGAGCAGCTCGACCAGCTGGGCGCCACCGAGACTCGCATCGTGGTGTCCGGCGATCTCGACGAGTTCTCCATCGCCGCGTTGCGTGCCGAGCCGGTAGATAGTTACGGCGTCGGCACGTCGCTGGTGACCGGCTCGGGTGCCCCGACCGCGAACATGGTCTACAAACTGGTCGAAGTGGACGGCATACCGGTACAGAAGCGCAGCAGCCGCAAGGAATCCCACGGCGGCCACAAAGAGGCGGTGCGCCTGTCACGCCCGACCGGCACCATCACCGAAGAGGTGGTGTATCCGGCGGGCCGCCCGCCACCCACCACCGAACCGTTTCGGGTGTTGACGACGCCGCTGGTACGAGGCGGGGATATAGTAGCCGACACGGGCCAAGGAGCTCTGACCGCCGCGCGGAAGCTGGTGGCGTCCGGGCTGCACAGCCTGCCGTGGGAAGGACTGAAATTGGCCCATGGCGACCCGTCGGTCCCGACGGTGCAGATCCCGGCCTGAGTTATACCGTCGACGTGCCGGAAAGCCCCACAACCCAGGGAGTAACCACGTCCGACGTGTCCATGTCCGTGCCCGAGTTGCTGGCCATCGCCGTGGCCGCGCTCGGTGGCAGCGAGCGCAGCGGCCAGCTCGAGATGGCCGCCGCGGTCGCGCAGGCCTTCGAAACCGGTGAGCATCTCGTCGTTCAGGCCGGCACCGGCACCGGCAAGTCGCTCGCGTACCTGGTCCCCGCGATTGCCCGCGTGGTCAGCGATGACTCGCCCGTCGTCGTGTCGACGGCCACAATCGCACTGCAGCGTCAACTTGTCGATCGTGATCTGCCCCGGCTGGCCGATTCGCTCGCTGCCGCGCTGCCCCGCCGCCCGCAGTTCGCGCTGCTGAAAGGGCGACGGAACTACTTGTGCCTGAACAAAATCCACAACGGTGGCGCCGCCGAAGCCGATGACCAGAGCGCAGACGATAGACCGCAAGAAGAACTCTTCGACCCGATGGCGGCGACCGCCTTGGGCCGCGACATGCAACGGCTCACCGCTTGGGCGTCGACGACCGATTCCGGCGACCGCGATGACCTGAAGCCCGGTGTTGGCGACCGATCCTGGTCGCAGGTCAGCGTTTCCGCGCGCGAATGCCTCGGCGTGGCCCGCTGCCCGTTCGGCTCCGAGTGCTTTTCCGAACGGGCGCGCAGCCGGGCCGGCGCTGCCGATATCGTCGTCACCAATCACGCGCTGCTGGCCATCGATGCCGTTGCCGAATCGCCGGTGCTGCCAGAACACACACTGCTGGTGGTCGATGAGGCGCACGAGTTGGTTGACCGGGTGACGTCGGTGGCCACCGCGGAGCTGACGTCGGCCACCCTCGGTGTTGCCTCGCGGCGGATCACCCGAATGGTGGATCCAGAACTGACCCGGCGGCTGGAGGCGACGACAGCCAACTTCACCGCGGCGATCCATGACGCTCAAATAATCAAGCCGGGCCGCATCGATAATCTCAACGAGGAGATGGCGACATACCTGACAGCGCTGCGCGACGTGGCCACTGCGGCACTGTCGGCGATCGACACCACAAGCGACGCCAAGGCGGCGTCAGCACGCGCCGAAGCGGTTGCGACACTGAGCGAGATATCTGATACCGCGTCGCGGATCCTGGTGTCGTTTGCGCCAGCTATCCCCGATCGCACCGACGTGGTCTGGCTGGATCACGAGGACGACCGGGGTTCGCCGCGCCCTGTGTTGCGGGTGGCGCCGCTGTCGGTCGCCGGCCTGTTGCGCACCCACGTTTTCTCCCGTTCGACCACGGTGTTGACATCGGCGACACTGATGATCGGCGGGTCCTTCGACGCGATGGCCACGGCGTGGGGTCTGACCGGTCCGGACGCCGGAGAGCCTCCACCCTGGCGTGGCCTCGACGTCGGATCGCCGTTTCACCACGCCAAGGCCGGAATCCTCTACGTGGCCGCCCATCTGCCGCCGCCGGGCCGTGACGGCACCGGCTCGGCCGAGCAGCTCACCGAAATCGCCGAGCTCATCACCGCTGCCGGCGGCCGCACCCTGGGGCTGTTCTCGTCGATGCGGGCCGCCCGGGCCGCCGCCGAGGCCATGCGTGAAAGGCTGTCGACGCCGGTGTTGTGTCAGGGCGACGACAGCACCTCCGCGCTGGTCGAGCAGTTCAGCGCTGAGGCGGAGACTTCGCTGTTCGGCACCCTGTCGCTGTGGCAGGGCGTCGATGTGCCCGGCCCGTCACTGTCATTGGTGCTGATCGACCGCATCCCGTTCCCCCGGCCAGACGACCCACTGCTGGGCGCGCGGCAGCGGGCGGTGTCCGCACGGGGCGGCAATGGTTTCGTGGCCGTCGCCGCCAGCCATGCGGCACTGCTGCTGGCGCAGGGGTCGGGTCGGCTGTTGCGCCGCATCACCGACCGCGGAGTGGTTGCGGTGCTCGACTCCCGGATGGCCACCGCCCGTTACGGCGGTTACCTGCGTGCCTCGCTGCCGCCGTTCTGGCAGACCACCAACGCAGCGCAAGTCCGTGGGGCGCTTCAGCGGTTGCGCACCGCGTCAGAGGGTCTGTCAGCCTGACGCACCACAGAGCTATCTCGCGAGAGTGGCAAGACCGAGCTCGTTGCTGGCGGCAAGCATCGGATGGTGGGGCAGCACGCGCACCGTGTATCCGACCGCTCCCGCCAGTGGCAGCGGCGTGGTCGTGGAAAAGATTTCGCGGCCGCCCTCGCCGGTGCCGATGTGCGACATGTCGACGGTGACCGGATCCAGCAGCACGTCGCTGGCGTCGACCCGGCCCACCACCGCCTGCACGGTGACTTCGTCGGGCCCTAGCCCGGCCAGCTGCACGGTCGCGGTCAAGGTCAGCTTCGAGCCGAGCACCGGAGTATCCGGCAGGCCGGTGCTGTCGACGTCGGTGATCTCGATCTTCGGCCATGCTCCCTCGACGCGCCGACGGTAGGCGACCAGCTCGCGGGCAGCGCCGAACGTGGGGCGTTTACCGCTCTCAGCGGGCGCGACGGTCCTGCGCAGCGACTGCGCCGCCGGCGTGTAGTACTGCTCGACGTAGTCCCGCACCATGCGGGAAGCCAGCACCTTCGGCCCGAGAGTCTGCAAGGTGTGACGCACCATTTCGATCCACCGGGGCGGCACCCCGTGTTCATCGCGCTCGTAGAACTTCGGTGCCACCGCTTGCTCCAGCAGGTTGTAGAACGCGCTGGACTCCAGGTCGTCACGACGGGCCTCGTCGGCCACGCCGTCGGCAGACGGTATCTCCCAGCCGTTTTCGCCGTCGTAGCATTCGTCCCACCAGCCGTCGCGGATGGACAGGTTCAGCCCGCCGTTGAGCACGCTCTTCATTCCTGAGGTGCCGCAGGCCTCCAAGGGCCGCAGCGGGTTGTTCAGCCAAACGTCGCAGCCCCAATACAGTAGCCGGGCCATTGACATATCGTAGTCGGGCAGGAAGGCGATGCGGTGACGCACCTGCGGCCGGTCGGCAAACCGCACCACCTGCTGGATCAACGCTTTGCCGCCATCGTCGGCCGGGTGCGATTTCCCGGCAACGATCAACTGGATCGGCCTTTTCTCATCGAGCAGCAGCTGTTCCAACCGATCCGGATCACGCAGCATCAATGTCAGCCGCTTGTACGTCGGCACCCGCCGAGCAAACCCGATAGTGAGCACATTTGGATCGAATGCCTCCCCGATCCAGCTCAGTTCGGCATCCGTGGCGCCGCGTTGCAGCCACGAGCTGCGCAGCCGCTTGCGGACATCCTCGACCAGCAGTGACCGCAGTTGCGAGCGGATCCACCACAAATGGCCGGGGTCGACTTGCTGCAGTCGCAACCAGACGCCCGGGTCACTAAACGAGTCCGACCCGGCCAGTTCGCGGCCCAGCTGCAACCATTGCGGCGCCGCCCAGGTACGCGCGTGAACTCCGTTGGTGATCGACCCGATCGGCACTTCGCGCGCGTCGAATCCGGGCCACAGCTCGTTGAACATGGCCCGGCTCACCCGGCCGTGCAGCAACGAGACACCGTTGGCTCGCTGTGCCAGCCGCAGACCCATATGAGCCATGTTGAACTTGGCCGGATCGTCCTCGGCGCCCAGCGCGATGATCGGGGCGGTCGGTACCCCCGGGAGCAGCACAGGCGCGCCATTGCCATCACGACGCTCGTAGGGATGGCCATGTTGGTGGTCGTCAAAGTAGCGCCGCACCATGTCGACCGGGAACCGGTCGATGCCAGCGGGCACCGGGGTGTGGGTGGTGAACACGGTGCTGGACCGCACGACCGTCAACGCGGTATCGAAGTCCAATCCTGAATCGGTGATCAGCTCGCGAATGCGTTCCAGTCCGAGAAACCCGGCGTGCCCCTCGTTCATGTGAAATACCTCGGGCGCGGGCAGCCCCTCAATGGCGGTGAACGCGCGGATCGCCCGCACCCCCCCGATGCCGGCTAGGATCTCTTGCCGCATCCGATGTTCCTGGTCGCCGCCGTAGAGGCGGTCGGTAACGCTGCGCAGCTCGTGCTCGTTTTCGGGGACGTCGGAATCCAGCAACAGTAGCGGAACACGACCCACCTGCGCGACCCAGATCCGCGCCCGCAGCTGCGCGGAGTCAGGAAGCGTCAGCTTGACCAGCACGGGATCGCCGGTGGCATCGGTGAGCAGCCGCAACGGCAGCCCTTGCGGGTCCAGCGGCGGGTAGGTCTCGTTCTGCCAGCCGTCTGCGGTCAGCGACTGCCGGAAGTACCCGGAGCGGTAGTGGAGGCCCACCGCGACCAGCGGAACCCCCAGGTCGGACGCGGACTTCAGGTGGTCACCGGCAAGGATCCCCAAGCCGCCCGAGTAATTGGGCAGCACCTCGGCGACGCCGAACTCCATCGAGAAGTACGCGATCGCGGTCGGCATCGCGACGCCTTCCTCCTGCCGCCGCTGATACCACAGCGGACGGCTCAGGTAATCGTTCAGGTCGGCCGCCAGCTCATCGAGCCGGCCCAGGAACCGTTCGTCGAGCGCTAACTTGTTGAGCCGCGCCGGTTTCACCGCGCCCAGCAACGCCACCGGATCACTGCCGCACTGCTGCCACAGCGTCGGGTCGATGGTCGCAAACAGGTCCTGCGTCGGCTTGTCCCACGACCACCGCAGGTTGGTCGACAGTTGGTCCAGCGCGGCGAGACGCTCGGGAAGGTGAGCACGGACAGTGAACCGGCGGAGGGCTTTCACGCGTCCCTACCTTACTGCCCTATTGGGGATTAGGGTGCGCGCACGGCGACGGCAAAGGCCGCTTCCCCCGCGGGTGTGACCGGACACTAGGGTGGGTATCGGGTATTGGGGCCGCAACGACGCTTCCCCATTAGAAGGAAGTTCCCAGGGATAGGAAGTTTCGCCAGAGAGGGGCATTCCGCGACGGAGCATACCGCGGTTTGGCTGCACATAATTCGGAACACCCCCGGCGACGATTGCGGCCCGCGCAGCGGGCTGAGGTGGGGTCCCCCCGCTTGCGGGGGCGAGCCGCAAGACAGAAGGAGTGGTGGTGCCCAGTCGTGTCGAGATCGATGACGTCCAGCCCGTCGTTTCCTGCGGCGCGTACCCCGCCAAGGCCGTGGTCGGTGAGATGGTCCCGGTCAGCGCCGCGGTATGGCGAGATGGCCACGAGGCTGTCGCAGCGACCTTGGTGGTGCGCTACCTCGGGCCGCGGTATCCGGAGCTGACGGAAACCCGCCGGATCAAGGCGGTTCAGGCTCCCGAAATCCCGGTATCCGGACTTGAACCCAGGGTCGCCGCGCAGCGCCGGGTCAAGCCGCTGCTGCTTCCCATGACGATGGGCCCGGAGCCCTATGTTTTTCACGGTCAGTTCACTCCGGACCGTGTTGGGCTATGGACCTTCCGGATCGACGGGTGGGGTGACCCGATGCACACCTGGCGGCATGGGCTGGTTGCCAAGCTGGACGCCGGCCAGGGCGAGATGGAACTATCCAACGACCTCTTGGTCGGAGCCTCGCTGTTCGAGCGTGCCGCGACCGGCGTGCCGCGCGCGCTGCGCGATCCGCTGCTGGCCGCCGCCGCGGCGTTGCGGACCCCCGGAGATCCAGTAACCCGCACCGCGCTGGCCCTGGCTCCCGACATCGATGAACTCCTGGCGAACTATCCGTTGCGCGATCTGGTGACCCGGGGCGAACCGTTCGGGGTCTGGGTGGATCGGCCGCTGGCCCGCTTCGGCTCGTGGTACGAGATGTTTCCGCGCTCGACGGGCGGGTGGGACGCCGACGGCAAGCCGGTGCATGGCACCTTCACCACGGCAGCCGCGGCGCTGCCGCGTATCGCGCAGATGGGGTTCGACGTGGTCTACCTGCCGCCGATCCATCCGATCGGCAAGGTACACCGCAAGGGCCGCAACAACTCCCCCACCGCCGCTCCGACAGATGTGGGATCGCCGTGGGCAATTGGCAGCGTTGAAGGCGGCCACGATGCTGTTCACCCGAGCCTGGGCACCATCGACGACTTCGACGGCTTCGTCGCCGCGGCGCGCGAGCTGGGTATGGAGGTGGCACTGGATCTGGCGCTGCAATGCGCACCGGATCATCCGTGGGCCCGCGAACACCGGCAGTGGTTCACCGAATTGCCGGACGGCACCATCGCCTACGCGGAGAACCCGCCGAAGAAATACCAGGACATCTATCCGCTCAATTTCGACAACGACCCCGCGGGTCTCTACGACGAAGTGCTGCGCGTGGTCCGGCACTGGATCGACCACGGCGTCAAGTTCTTCCGGGTCGACAATCCGCACACCAAGCCGCCGGACTTCTGGGCCTGGCTGATCGGTCAGGTGAAATCGGTCGATCCCGACGTGCTGTTTTTATCCGAGGCGTTCACACCGCCGGCCCGCCAGTACGGCCTGGCCAAGCTCGGCTTCACCCAGTCCTACACCTACTTCACCTGGCGCACGGCGAAGCGGGAGCTCACCGAGTTCGGCAACGACATCGCCGCACTCGCCGACTTCCGTCGGCCGAACCTGTTCGTGAACACCCCGGACATCCTGCACGCCGTCCTCCAACACAATGGTCCCCGCATGTTCGCCATCCGGGCAGTGCTGGCGGCGACCATGAGTCCGGCGTGGGGGATGTACTCCGGTTACGAACTCTTCGAGCACCATGCGGTGCGCGAGGGCAGCGAGGAGTACCTGGACTCGGAGAAGTACGAACTGCGGCCCCGCGACTTCGCGGGCGCGCTCGCGGAAGGCAGATCGTTGGAGCCGTTCATCACGCGGCTCAACGCAATCCGTCGAGAGCATCCCGCGCTGCAGCAATTGCGCACGATCCGCTTCCATCACGTCGACAACGAGGCGTTGCTGGCCTACAGCCAGTTCGACCCGGCCACCGGCGACTGCGTGTTGGTGGTGGTGACACTGAACGCTTCCACACCCGAGGAATCGACCCTGTGGCTGGACATGGCCGCACTGGGCATGGAGCCCTACGAACGGTTTTGGGTGCGAGACGAGATAACCGGCGAGGTATACCAATGGGGACAAGCCAATTACATTCGCATCGACCCGGCGCGCGCAGTCGCCCACATCATCAACATGCCGCGGATACCGGACGAATCCCGAATCACACTGCTAAGCAGGAGGTGAGGCGATGACGCCGACCGACCAACTCACCAGGACCCACCTGGCGCCTGAGCCTGGCGACCTGGCGCGCCTGATAGCTGGCGTACACCGCAATCCGCACGGGATACTGGGCGCCCACGAGTACGGGGACCACACCGTCATCCGGGCCTTCCGCCCGCACGCGGTCGAAGTAGTGGCGCTCGTCGGTGGCGAGCGGTTTCGGATGCAGCACATCGATTCCGGGCTGTTCGCCGTGGCGCTGCCGTTCGTCAACCTCATCGACTACCGCCTCGAAGTGAGCTATCCCGGCTCGGCAGACACACAGGATGTGCGCACCGTCGCCGACGGCTACCGTTTCCTCCCCACGGTGGACGAGGTCGACCTTCATCTGTTCGCCGAGGGCCGGCACGAACGGCTCTGGGACATTTTGGGTGCCCATCCCCGCTCGTTCACCACCGCCGACGGCGTCGTCGAGGGCGTGTCGTTCGCCGTGTGGGCGCCCGACGCCAAGGGCGTCGTCTTGATCGGCGACTTCAACCGATGGGACGGCAACGACGCTCCGCTGCGGCTGCTCGGGTCCTCGGGGGTATGGGAATTGTTCTGGCCTGACTTCCCCCGCAACGGTCTGTACAAGTTCCGGGTGCACGGCGCCGACGATGTCGTCACCGACCGGGCCGACCCGTTTGCCTTCGCCACCGAGGTGCCGCCGCAAACCGCCTCGCGGGTCACGTCGAGCAACTACACCTGGGGCGACGCCGACTGGATGACGCGCCGCGCCCAGAAAAACCCGGCATTCGAGCCAATGAGCACCTACGAAGTCCATCTGGGCTCGTGGCGCCCGGGCCTCAGCTACCGTGAGCTTGCTCGACAACTCACGGATTATGTCGTGGCGCAAGGGTTTACCCATGTCGAGATGCTGCCTGTTGCCGAGCACCCGTTCGCCGGATCGTGGGGATACCAGGTGACGTCTTACTACGCGCCGACCTCCCGGTTCGGCACTCCAGATGATTTCCGGGCCCTTGTCGACGCCCTGCACCAGGCCGGTATCGGTGTCATCGTGGACTGGGTGCCCGCCCATTTCCCGAAGGACGCGTGGGCGCTGGGACGGTTTGACGGCACCCCGCTTTACGAGCATTCCGATCCCAGGCGCGGCGAGCAACTCGACTGGGGGACTTACATATTCAACTTCGGCCGACACGAGGTGCGTAACTTTTTAGTGGCCAATGCCCTGTACTGGCTCCACGAGTTCCATATCGACGGGCTGCGGGTGGACGCGGTGGCCTCGATGCTTTACTTGGACTACTCGCGCCATGAGGCCGGCTGGACGCCGAACATCTACGGCGGCCGGGAAAACCTGGAAGCCGTCCAGTTCCTGCAGGAGATGAACGCCGCGGCACACAAAGCCGCGCCGGGCATCGTCACCATCGCCGAGGAGTCGACGTCGTGGCCCGGGGTGACGCGACCGACCAACCTTGGCGGCCTGGGCTTTTCGCTGAAGTGGAACATGGGCTGGATGCACGACACGCTCGACTACCTCAGCCACGATCCGGTGTACCGCAGCTACCACCACCACGAGATGACGTTCTCGATGCTGTACGCGTTCAGCGAGAATTTCGTGCTGCCGCTCAGTCACGACGAGGTGGTGCACGGCAAGGGCACGCTGTGGGGGCGGATGCCGGGCAACGATCACGCGAAGGCCGCCGGGCTGCGCAGCCTGCTGGCCTACCAGTGGGCGCACCCGGGCAAGAAGCTGTTGTTCATGGGCCAGGAATTCGGCCAGCGCACCGAGTGGTCCGAGCAGCGTGGCGTGGATTGGTTCCAGCTCGACGAGAACGGTTTCTCCGACGGGATTCTGCGTCTCGTGCGCGACATCAACGACATTTACCGCACTCATCCCGCGCTGTGGAGCCAAGACACCGCCCCCGAGGGCTATTCCTGGATCGACGCCAACGATTCAGCCAACAACGTCTTGAGCTTCCTGCGTTACGGCAACGACGGCTCGGTAATGGCCTGCGTGTTTAATTTCGCGGGTTCCGAGCACCGCGGCTACCGGCTCGGTCTACCATCCGACGGCCGCTGGCGCGAGGTGCTCAACACCGACGCGACGGCCTACAACGGCTCCGGAATCGGCAACCTCGGCGGCGTCGACGCCACCGAAGACCCGCGGCATGGCCGCCCGGCGTCTGCGGTGCTGGTGCTGCCGCGCACGTCGGCCATATGGCTGGAACCCGCATAGCGCGAGTGAGACGCAAAAGCCCCTAAACCTGTGGTTTTCGGGGGCTTTTGCGTTCCCCCGCAGCTCGCGATAATCAGTAAAGCGCGTTGGCGAGGTTGCGCCGACCCACGACGACGTCGGGATCGGCGGGATCGAAGAGTTCGAACAGCTCGATCAATCGGGTGCGTACCCGGGTCCGCTCATCCCCGGATGTGCTGCGCACCAACGCGATCAGCCTCTCGAACGCGGCACTCACATCCTTGTTCAGGATTTGCACATCGGCGGCCGAGAAGGCGGCTTCAATGTCGCCCGGCGCGGCATCGGCGACGGCGACGGCGTCCGGGCGTTGTGCGGTTGCGCGCGTGAGGAAGTCCATCTGCCGAATCGCGGCCTTCGCTTCGACGCTGCCCGGATTGGCATCCAAAATCGCCTGATACGACTTTTTGGCGGCGTCGAAGTCGCCGGCATTAAGTTGTCGGCGGGCCCGGGCTAGTTCCGGATCGACTTCCCCGCGTTCCCCGGAACCAGTTGGGCCCCTTAGCTTGCCGGCTGTCACCGAAAGCAGTGAATCCACCCAGCGACGCAATTGATCGGCAGCCTGCATGCCTTGGAAACTGGACAGCGGCTGCCCGGCGGCCAAAGCCACTACGGTCGGGACCGCTTCGACACCGAATATCTGGGCCACCCTGGGCGTCACGTCGACGTTCACCGTCGCCAGCGACCACTTGCCGTTGTCCTCGGCGGCCAAGCCGGACAGCGTTTCAACCAGCTGGACACACGCGTCACTGCGCGGTGACCATAACAGCACCACGACCGGTACTTCGTCAGACCGGACCAGCACTTCCTGTTCGAAATTGGCCTCGGTGATCGCGGTAACTTCCACGCCACCCTCTGCAGCCGACGTTGCGCGGTCCCCAGGGCTACCTGTCGACGTCTTCTGCTGGGCTCGCTGCTTGAGACCGGACAAATCGACCGCACCAGCCATCGCAGGCCCGATTGAGGATCGCGGACGTGTCACGCCCTCAAGTTTGTCACGCGCATCGGTTACCGATCCACCCGGTGGCGCCGACGCTCATGCGAGGGCAAGACCCGCCTGAAATGCTCACCCAAAAGGGCCGTGATCGGCCCATATGACAAAAATCACAACCGGCCCCGCACGCTGCGTTCCAGCAACGCCGACGAACGGGCCCGGGCGGGCGTCCGGGCCGAGCTAGCCGGCCCGCAGAATCAGCGCGTCGCCCTGGCCGCCGGCCCCGCACAGGGCCGCAACACCATAACCGGAGCCGCGGCGGGCCAATTCCAACGCCACGTGCAGCGTGATTCTGGCTCCTGACATGCCGATTGGATGCCCGAGAGCGATCGCGCCACCGTTGACGTTGACGATCTCGGGATTGACGCCGAGTTCGCGGGTCGAGGCCAGCGCCACCACCGCGAACGCCTCGTTGATTTCCACGACATCGAGCTGGTCAACGGAGATGCCCTCGCGGGCCAGTGCTTTCTTGATCGCGTTGGCCGGCTGCGACTGCAGCGTCGAATCAGGTCCGGCCACGACGCCGTGCGCACCTATCTCGGCCAGCCACGTCAGCCCCAGCTGCTGCGCTTTGTCCTTGTTCATCACCACAACTGCTGCCGCGCCGTCGGAGATCTGCGACGCCGAACCGGCGGTGATGGTGCCGCCGCTGCGAAATGCCGGTTTGAGACCGGCCAAGGACTCGACGGTGGTGTCGGCGCGGATCCCCTCGTCCTCGGTGAACTGCAGCGGATCACCCTTGCGCTGCGGGATGCTGACCGGCACCACTTCGTCGGTGAAGACGCCGTCCTTCCACGCCGCGGCCGCCTTTTGGTGGGACCGGGCAGCGAACTCGTCCTGCTCCTTTCGCGTGAACTTGTCAACGTCGTTGCGCTGCTCGGTGAGCGCACCCATCGGTTGGTCCGTGAACACGTCGTGCAGGCCGTCGTAGGCCATGTGGTCCAAAACCGTGACATCGCCGTACTTGTAGCCCGAGCGGCTATCGATCAGCAAATGGGGTGCCTTCGTCATGGACTCCTGACCACCGGCCACCACCACATCGAACTCTCCGGCGCGAATGAGCTGGTCAGCAAGCGCGATGGCGTCAATGCCGGACAGGCACATCTTGTTGATGGTCAGCGCCGGAACATCCCAGCCGATGCCGGCCGCCACTGCCGCCTGCCGTGCGGGCATCTGGCCGGCGCCGGCTGTCAAGACCTGGCCCATGATCACGTACTCGACCGCAGACGCCGGTACGTTGGCCTTCTCCAGCGCGCCGGCGATCGCGATGGCACCCAGACCGCTGGCCGAAAAATCCTTCAGCGAGCCCCCCAACTTGCCGATGGGTGTCCGTGCTCCAGCAACGATCACCGATGTCGTCATGACTACCTCCTAGGTGTGCGTGGACGGCCGATGCGGCTTCCCAAAGAAGCGCAATCTTTGCCGCCAGGTTACCGTTGTGCGATGAAGACCGATCAAGTTGACGCCCGTCAGGTCCTGGCTACCGCGCTGGTGACGGCGATCGACCACGTCGGCATCGCAGTCGCCGACCTGGACGCGGCAATCGCCTGGTACCACGACCACCTCGGCATGATCCTGGTGCATGAGGAAGTCAACGACGACCAGGGAATCCGCGAAGCAATGCTGGCAGTCCGCGGCGCCCCGATCGGCACCGCTCAGATCCAGTTGATGGCCCCAATCGACGACTCCTCGACCATCGCGAAGTTCCTGGACAAGCGCGGACCCGGCATCCAGCAGATGGCGGTTCGCGTCAGCGATCTCAACAGCCTTACCAAGCGACTCCGCTCACAAGGCGTCCGGCTGGTCTACGACGCGCCCAGACGCGGCACAGCGAACTCGCGAATCAACTTCATCCATCCCAAGGATGCCGGCGGAGTTCTGATCGAGTTGGTCGAGCCGGCTGCCTAAAGCTGGATCTTAAGACCGTTTCCGGGTAGGGCCGCGGGTTGCACGGTTGGCCCAACACGGGGTGTGCCAATGCCGACGGTCCTCAATTCCTGTCTGCGGTGAATCTGCTGGCCAGACCACCACATGTGCAGTGCCAGAACAGATTTCGTGATCGCAGCCGGGACACCGATAGGTCTTCACGGCGCGCGCCGCGGCGACCGGGTGCACCTCGTACTCGTGGCCGTAGGGCCCTGTTTCCACCCGGGGCAAGATCAGGGATAGCGATGACGGTCGCTCTTCACGTGGTGGTGTGCGACGCCTAGCCATGCCACTAGCATAATCGGGCGAGTCAGAACAGCCGGTACTCATCGCTGTCCATGCCGCGCATCTTGTCGTAATCGAGTGTTACGCAACGGATGCCGCGGTCGGTGGCCAAGGTGCGCGCCTGCGGTCTGATCTGCTGGGCGGCGAATATCCCCGTTACCGGCGCAAGCACGCTGTCGCGATTGAGCAACTCAAGATAGCGGGTGAGCTGTTCCACGCCGTCAATCTCGCCACGTCGCTTGATTTCCACTGCGACTGAGCCACCCTGTGCATCATGGCACAGCAGATCGACGGGTCCGATCGCGGTCATGTGCTCGCGGCGAACCAATGTGTATCCCTGGCCCAGCAGTTGGACGTGCTCAGCGAGCAACGCCTGCAGGTGGGCCTCGACGCCGTCCTTGACCAACCCGGGGTCGACACCCAGATCGTGGCTGGAGTCGTGCTCGATCTGCTCGACGGTAATGCGCAGCTGTTCGGCGGCTTTGTTCTCAACCACCCACACCGGCGCCTGGCCGCCGAGGTCTTCGGTCAACCAGCACGGCGGACTCATCCAGTTCAACGGCTTGTAGGCGCGGTCGTCGGCGTGCACACTGACCGACCCATCGGCCTTGAACAGCAGCAGCCTGCGGGCTGACGGCAGATGCGCGGTGAGCCGGCCGACGTAGTCGACGGTGCACTGGGCAATTACTAGACGCACCTGACTCACCTTAGGACGTGACCGACAAATTAGGCTGACGCCACCATGATGGCCAAGAAGACGGCGGCACAACGCCTGGGCGGGGTGCTCGAGGCGGTGACCCGCCAAAGCGGCCGATTGTCGGAAACCCCCGCCTACGGCTCCTGGCTGCTCGGCCGGGTCTCGGAAACCCAGCGCCGCCGGCGGGTGCGCATTCAGGTCATCATGACAGTATTCATCGTGGCGGCGAACCTGATCGGTATCGGCGTCGCCCTGCTGTTGCTGACGGCGGCTTTTCCGGTACCCAGCGTGTTCACCAGCGCGCCGTTGTGGGTCACGTTCGCGGTCGTACCTGTCTGGCTCGTGATCGTGCTGGCGCTCGGCACCTATTGGATCACCCGTCGAACCGTGACAACAATGCGATGGGCGATCGAGGAACGCAAACCAAGCGCCGCCGATCTACGCAACACCTTCCAGGCCCCGTGGCGGGTGGCGATTGTGCACCTCATCCTGTGGGGGTGCGGGACGGCGTTGTTGACGACCCTCTACGGCCTGGTCAACAGTGGGTTCATCCCGCAGTTCTTGCTCTCGGTGAGCTTTTGCGGCGTTCTCGTGACCGTCGGCAGCTATCTGTTCACCGAGTTCGCTCTGCGCCCGGTGACTGCCCAAGCACTCGAGGCGGGACCACCTCCGCGACGGTTCGCGCCAGGCATCATGGGCCGAACCATGACGGTGTGGATGCTCGGTTCAGGCGTGCCCGTCGTCGGCATCGCGCTGACAGCGGTCTTCGCGCTGGCGTTGCGGAACCTGACCGAGACCCAGTTCGCGGTGGCGGTCTTGATCCTGGCGACCGCGACGCTGATCTTTGGCTTCATTCTGATGTGGATCTCGTCCTGGCTGACCGCGACACCGGTGCGGGTGGTGCGTGCGGCACTCAAGCGCGTCGAGCAGGGCGATTTGCGGGGCAACCTGGTGGTCTTCGACGGGGCCGAACTCGGTGAACTGCAGCGTGGTTTCAACGCGATGGTCGACGGCCTACGTGAGCGTGAACGCGTGCGCGATCTTTTCGGCCGGCACGTCGGGCGCGAAGTCGCCCTCGCCGCGGAACGTGAGCGACCGAGACTGGGCGGGGAAGAACGTCATGTCGCCGTCGTATTCATCGATATCGTCGGCTCCACGCAGTGGGTGACCAGTCAACCTCCGGCCGAAGTGGTTGCGGTGCTCAACCGGTTTTTCGCGATCGTCGTCGAGGAAGTGGACCGACACCACGGACTTGTGAACAAGTTCGAAGGTGACGCGTCGCTGGCGATCTTCGGAGCTCCGAATCACCTCGACTGTCCCGAGGATGAGGCGCTTGCCACCGCTCGGGCCATCGCCGAGCGGCTGGCCGGCGAAATGCCTGAGCTCGAGGCCGGCATCGGTGTGGCGGCGGGCCAGGTCGTCGCCGGCAACGTCGGCGCCAAAGAACGGTTCGAATACACCGTGATCGGCGAGCCGGTCAACGAGGCGGCCCGGCTGTGCGAGTTAGCCAAGTCGCGCCCGGGCCAATTGTTAGCGACCGCAGACACATTGCAGGGTGCGAGCGAAGAGGAGTATGTCCGTTGGACTTTGGGTGAGACCGTGACACTGCGCGGGCACGACCAGCCCACGCGACTGGCCGCACCCGCCCGCGCTGCTCGGCCCGGCCGGTAATCCGGAGGCATCATCTGTAGGTTCCCCATAAATCCCGACAGACGCCAATCCAGCTGCCTGTGAGTTCGTGGAATGCCCGAGCGCCACTTAACTACGAGCCCAGGCCAAGTTTTTCGTCACCGAGACGATCCCACATCGGCCGCGCCCCAGCTGCCCGGAGTCATGGTTGGGCACCACGTGCGGTGTATCCAGCCCGCCTGCTGCTCGGGCTTCGCGGCCCGCGGCGGATGCCTTGTGGGCGTGGGATCCTAGACATGCCGCTCTAGCTGCAGCGGCAATTAGACACTTGCGTCGGTCACGTCACGGAAGAAAGACGACCCGTTTGTTGTCGTCTTGCGTTTGTGTCCATGCGGTTTCGACGTCGGTGAGCGGGACCGTTTGAGTGCAGATATCGAAGTCGCCTGCGGTAACGGCTTTGGCGATCTTAAGGGCTTCTTTGCGGAAGTCGTTTCTGGCTACTGAGCCGATGCCGCTGCCGACGATCTGCGTGCGGGTGGATCGTAGTGCGGCGGAAAAGATCTCCGCGCTGGGTCCGGCCATGGAGCCGATTTGTATCCAGGTGAGATCTTTGCCCCGGTCGCTGCGGTGGGTGAGGAGGTCAACCATGCCTTTGGAGCTCGGTTCGCCCCAGACATAGTCGATGACGATGTCGACATGGCTGGCCTGGTCGAGTCGGTCGACGGTGAGCACACTGTCGGCGCCCAGTGCCACGAGTTCGTTGAGGCGCTGTGGATTGCGGCCGGCGCCGATGACCTCTTTGGCGCCGAAGCGTTTGGCGACCTGTATCGCCATGCGTCCAGCACTGCCCGTTGCGCCCAGGACCAGCACGCGCGATCCCCGCTTGAAGCGGATGCGGTGCCGCAGCGCGACCCAGGAGGACATCACGGGGTTGATCGCGGCTGCCACCGCCACCGAGTCGGCGTCTTTGGGCAACGCTAGGCTGCGGTCTTTTTCAATGATCGTGCGCTGAGCCATGGTGCCCAGCGCGGTGTCGTCCAGAAGGGCGTAGTAGAGCTTGCCTTTCGTGTCGCGGACCACCGCGTCGATGCCGGGCACCAGCGGAAGCTCACCGGTGCTCGCGTAGTGCGATCCATTCGCTTGGGAACGCACACGCGGATGCAATGCCGCGGCGACGACATCGACGACTAGTTCATCGCGCTGTGTGGCGACCGGGTCGGGGAAGTTTTCGTAGCGCGGTGGCTTATCGAACGCACTCACAACTGCAGCTTTCATCGTGGCCTCTCTCTCGTTGATCCCGTATACGGGACAGGTCGCTGGTCGCTGGTCGTCGAGGTGGTGCACGGCGACGGAGTGTCGACCACCCAGCTTCGATAGATGGTAATACGAATTAATGTAGTTGGCAATACGATCTATTTGCGGTATGGTCTGTGCTATGACTCCAGACCGCGACCCCGGCCAGGACTACCTGGATGATCTGCGAGACGCGTTGGTGCAGATCTCTTTTGCACTGATGGCGGTGCTCACCGAAGTGGCTGCTGAACACGACTTGTCGCTGACGCAACTGCGGGTGCTAGGCATCCTGCGTGATCGTGAGCCGACGATGGCCGACCTGGCGACCTTTACCGGCCTGGAGCGATCTACAGTCAGTGGGCTCATCGACCGCGCGGCCCAGCGTGGGCTGGTCGTGAAGGCCGCCGACCCCCTCGACGGCCGCTCGGTGCGGGTAAGCCTCACCGAGCAAGCTCGCGGTCTGGTACCCGAGGTCACAGCGGCCATCGGTGACCGAATCAAGCCGTTGATCGGTCAGTTGAGCACCAGCGAGCAGAAGCGTCTCACCGTGCTGCTGACCAAAGCGCTCGGCGAGTGAAGGCCCCGGTCGCCCACCCCAAACCCGTTGACCTGGACAGAAATTTTTCTTGAACCCTTCGTCTTCTCCCGCCGCCGCTGGTGCGCACCCTGGAGCGCGTCCGCTACCACCTCTATGCCGGAGAGTCCGATAGCGGACGGTCCAAGGGCCGAGGCACACTCGGCGGCTATAAATTCAGGCCGGAGAACATGACCCGGCCGGGATCATACTTCTGCCGTATGGCGCTCAGCCGGGATAGATTCGCGCCGAAGTACCGCGAAGCCGGTTGGTTCGCCTCGAGATAGTTCACATAGCCGCCGACCGAATACGGTTGCACCGCTTGGTGTGCGGTGTTGAGCCAGCTGGTGGCTGTCGACGGGGAACCGGATGTTTCGACGTACCACTGCACCAGCGCGGACTGCCGACGCCACGGAAAGGCTGTGGCCCCCGGTGCCACGCTGGCGAGGGCGCCGTCGAGGGCGTGCATGATCGCCAACATGCGGCCCGCGCCACGAGGAAACGCGTCGACCGCCGAGGCGATCCCCTGAGCGGCAGCCGCGGTGATGGTGGGCAGAACATCGGATCCGCCGACATATCCGAGCGGCGACGGGTTGAGGTTCCCGACGGCCAGATACCTCACCAGGTCCAAATAATTGAACGTGTGGTTCTCGGTCCCGGTCGGTTGCATTCCAACGGCTGAAATGATGGCGCTCGCCACGCTGCTACCCGACCCGACCGGACAGGTCGCAAGAATACGAGGATGCGTACCCAGCGCGTCGACAGTATTGTCCGCCAGTGCCCAGCTGCTTCGGTCGGCGGTACGCAGCCAATTCTGCCAACCGAGCAGTACCTGCGCGAACGACTGCGGCGGGAAATTGAGGTTCACCACGTCGACGTCCCTGGTGGGGAACGTGGCGAAGGTCAGCGAGGTTGTCACCCCGAAGTTTCCGCCACCGCCGCCGCGCAACGCCCAGAAGAGATCGGGGTTGTTGGCGGTAGACGCGGTGACCGCCTGGCCGCTGGCCAGCACCACCGATGCCGACGTCAATGCGTCACAGAGCAGGCCCGCGTGCCGAGACTGGGCGCCCAGCCCGCCGCCCAGGGCGTGCCCCGCGGCACCGACCGACGGGCAGGTACCCGTCGGGATCCCCCGGCCGGCCGCGGCAAGCGCCTGGTGCATCGCATACAAACTGGTCGCGGGCGTCACCGTGACGTACCCGGTGGCGGCGTCGTAATTGACTCCCCCGGGCAACTGACGTAGATCAAGCACCATGGTGCCGTTCGCCGTGGACGCCCCCACATAGGAGTGCCCACCACTGCGCGGAGCGACCTTGAGGTTGTGGGCAGCAGCGAATGCCATCGCCTTTTGCACGTCCGCCGGCGATGTCGGGGTAACGATCACCGCCGGCGTCGAGCCGTTGTAGTTGGTGTTGAAAACCTGCTTGGCCGTGGCGAACTGGGGGCCGTCGTCCGGTCGTAACACTCGCCCGCCGATGGCGGCAGAAAGACCGTCCTGGCCGGAGGTATTCGGATCGGCGGTAGCCCGGACGGAGCCGAAAGCCGCGCCGGCGGCTAACGCTCCGGCGGCACCCCGCAGAAACGTCTGGCGTGAGATCTCACGCGCCAACGTCGGGCTCCCGCGATTGCGTCATGTCCCGCATTGTCAACCACGGGACGACAAAAACCGCGGTGCCGCATGACGTGTCGCGTGACAACTGAAACGTGCGCGAACCTTTACCCCGCCTGGCTGAACTTCTTGCGGGGAATTTTCATAATTCCTTCCGAGCGATTCGACGAGCATGGTGACGAAGTCATCATCCGTCTCATTTTCATGTCATATGTGTGTGCCATCGACGTGACACGGCAGATGAGAATATGACAGCGGGTTTGAGAACCTCCGTGTCACTAAGGGGCAGCACCGGCCACTACCGTGTCGTTTTTCCGCCAGTTTTGTCGGTGCGCGGGTGTAACTGTTGAAGCATGCACGGAGATTTCGAACGCTGCTACCGGGCCGTCCAGTCCAAGGATGCCCGGTTCGACGGCTGGTTCGTCACCGCAGTGCTGACGACCCGGATCTACTGCCGGCCCAGCTGCCCCGTGCGGGCGCCCTTGGCGCGTAACGTGCGGTTCTATCCGACCGTGGCGGCCGCCCAACGGGCCGGCTTTCGGGCCTGCAAGCGTTGCCGTCCCGACGCCTCTCCGGGATCTCCTGAATGGAATGTGCGCAGTGACGTCGTTGCGCGGACGATGCGACTGATCGCCGACGGCACGGTGGACCGAGAAGGCGTCGGCGGCCTTGCGGCCCACCTCGGCTACACCACCCGCCAGCTGGAGCGGCTTTTGCAGGCCGAACTCGGCGCCGGCCCACTCGCGCTGGGCCGCGCGCAACGAGCGCAGACCACCCGAGTGCTGATCGAGACCACAGACCTGCCGTTTGGCGACGTCGCATTCGCCGCAGGGTTTTCCAGCATCCGCCAGTTCAACGACACCGTGCGCTTGGTGTTCGAATGCACACCGACGGCGCTACGCAAGCGCGCAGCGCTCCGGTCCGGCGCCCACGCCACTTCACCGGGGGCGGTGTGCCTTCGGCTACCGGTACGCACACCGTTCGCCTACGAGGGTGTCTTCGGTCATCTGGCCGCCGGCACCGTACCCGGTTGCGAGGAGGTCCGCGACGGTGCATACCGACGCAGCCTGCGGCTTCCCTTTGGCAGCGCCGTAGTCACCCTGACACCGGCTGTCGATCACGTCCGCTGCGACCTTTTGCTTGACGACTTCCGCGACCTCACCACCGCGATCGCCCGCTGCCGACGGCTGCTGGACCTCGATGCCGACCCCGAAGCGGTGGTCGACGCACTCACCCACGACCCCGACCTGGCCCCAGTGGTGGAGAAGGCACCCGGACAACGTATCCCCCGCACAGTCGACGAGGCTGAACTCGCCGTGCGCGCGGTATTGGCCCAACAAGTATCGACCAAAGCCGCGCGAACCCATGCAGGCAGGCTGGTCACGGCCTACGGGCAGCCGGTCCACGATCCTGAGGGTGCGTTGACCCATACCTTCCCATCAGTCGAACAACTCGCTGAGATCGATCCCATCCATCTGGCGGTCCCCAAGGCCCGGCAACGGACGCTGAGCGCCCTGGTCGCCGGCCTCGCCGACGGAAGTATCGTCCTGGACGCCGGGAGCGATTGGGAAAGCGCCCGCAGACAGTTGCTGGCTCTACCTGGGGTCGGCCCCTGGACTGCAGAGGTGATTGCGATGCGCGGTCTTGGAGACCCCGACGCTTTTCCCGCCAGCGACTCGGCCTGCGGCTGGCCGCCCAGCAGCTGGGCTTGCCTACCGCCCAACGGACACTTGTCGAACACAGTGCCCGTTGGCGTCCCTGGCGCTCCTACGCCACCCAACATCTGTGGACCACTCTCGAGCATCCGGTAAACCACTGGCCACCACAGGAGGTTGCATGATCCTGTACCGCACCATCGACAGCCCCATCGGACCGCTGACCCTGGCCGGGCACGGCTCAGTTTTGACAAATCTACGGATGGTCGACCAGACCTACGAACCGAGCCACGCCGGCTGGTCACTCGATCCCGGAGCATTTAATGACGCCGTCGAGCAGCTTGACGCCTATTTCGCCGGCAAGCTCACCGAATTCGATATCCCGTTCGATCTGCGGGGTACCGAATTTCAGCAGCGAGTATGGAAGGCACTGCTCACAATTCCGTATGGAGAAACCGGGTCTTACGGAGAAATCGCCGAACAGATCGGCGCACCCGGCTCCGCGCGCGCTGTGGGATTGGCCAACGGCCACAATCCCATCGCAATCGTCGTTCCGTGCCACCGTGTCATCGGCGCCAACGGAAACCTCACCGGCTACGGCGGCGGACTCGACCGAAAGCGAACCCTGCTCGAATTGGAGAAACGCCGTGCATCGGCAAATTTGACATTGTTCGACTAAGCCGCGCAATATTTAAACACAAAAACAAAAACACCCTCTCAGAAAGGGGGTGTTTTTGTGTATGTTCGGCGGTGTCCTACTTTTCCACCCGGATGGGCAGTATCATCGGCGCTGACAGGCTTAGCTTCCGGGTTCGGGATGGGACCGGGCGTTTCCCTGCCGCTGTGGCCGCCGTAACTCTATTACTCTAACTCTATTATTTTTGGGGGGTTCTGGTGGGGGATGTGGTGTTCAACGACATTTCGTCGCGCGTCTGGAATGTGGTTGCGATGTGTGTTGGTAAGTTTTCGGCCGGTTAGTGCCAGTTCCCTGCACCCATTACTGAGCTTCCAGGTCTGGCCTATTGATCCCGTGGTCTGCGGGGGGCCTTATCCCACCAAGTGGGTGAGAAACCTGATCTTGGAGAAGGTTTCCCGCTTAGATGCTTTCAGCGGTTATCCTGTCCGAACGTGGCTATCCAGCGGTGCCCCTGGTGGGACAACTGGTGGACCAGAGGTTCGTCCGTCCCGGTCCTCTCGTACTA
>DATJBA010000229.1:0-3038 GCA_035515675.1 Mycobacterium sp. | reverse complement strand
GGCCAGCCCGAGCCGGCTGGTCGACGGCCTGGTCCGCCGCGGCCACATCGACCGCAGCCGAGGGGTCGGCGACAAAAGGGTGGTGATGTTGACCCTGACACCCGCGGGTGAGCAGGCTGTCGAGGCGACGCTGCGGATCGGGGGGGTACGTGCGCACATCGCCGAGCGGCTCACAACCGAGCAAATCGAGCAGACGACCGGCTTGCTGGCACGATTGGTCGCCGACACCCCCTCAGGTGTCGCGGTCGCCACGCGCTTCCCCGCCACACGCGCGGCCCGCTGACGGGCGCGCGTCCGTCGCGGTCATCGCGTGAAATACTTCGCCGAGCGTGTGAGGGGCGGTTCACAGCGCGGCGGCGAGCCTCCATAGCGCTTCGCGGTCGACGGAGGCGGAGCGGTCCAACGGGCTGATCACCACGTCGGTGGCACCCGCCTCGCGGTAACGGCGCAACTGACCCACGACATGCTCCTCGGACCCGATCGCGGCAAGGTCGGCAACACTGGCGAGGCCTTCTCGGGCGATCACGTTGCGATACGACGGGATGGTCTCGTAGAGGCTCAACTGTTGCGCGGCGACGGTTCGGGCGCCCTCGACGTCCTCGGACAACAACACCGGCACCGCGGCGATGATGCGCGGTGCCGGGCGGCCCGCCTCAGCCGCCGCCTTGCTGATCCGCGGCACGATGAATTCGCCGATGGTCCGGGGGCCGGCCAGGTAGGGCAGTGTCCCGTCCGCCAGTTCGCCGGTGACCCGCAACGCGTGGGGGCCCATCGCGGCCACATACACCGGGATCGGGGTGCCGCCGGCCACCTGCACCGGCCAGGTGGGGCTGGCGCTGAGTTCGCTGCCGTGGAAGTCGACGCCCGCGGCGTTGAACACCGACCCCAGGATCGTCAGATGCTCGTGTAACCGGGTAATGGTGTTGGGCCAGGCGGTGCCGAAGGCCTGGCGTTCGATCTCGCGGGCACCCAGCCCGAGTCCGAGGCTGAAGTTGCCGCGCGCGGCAGCCTGCGCCGTCTGCGCCAACGACGCGATGATCAGCGGATGGCGAGGGTTGATCGGCACCACCGAGGTGCCAACGCCCAGCCCAGGCACGGCTGCTCCGACGAGCGCTGCTAGCGCGATTGCGTCGTAGTTCTGCTGCTGGGGCAGCCACACCTGGGCGACGCCGAGCTCGTAGGCTTGTCTGGCTTGGGCGATCACGTCATCGACGAGATTGGAAGCATCAGGGCGGGCCATCAGGATAATTCCAGTGGGCATGCCGCAACCAACGCACTCAATCGGTCGGCCATTCCTGTCGAATCACTGCCGCGGTTGGCCTGACCGATCAACACGTCGCCCGCCGGATCACCGGCTGGGTGGCGGCGCTGGCATGGGCGACGGCACGCAGATTAGCCGTCGTTATGCTCCGGTCATGGACGCCGAACTCGAGCGGTGGAAAGCGGCTGGCCGGCACTTCGACTACCTGGGCTTCGAAGTGTTCTATCGCAACGAGGGCAGTGGGCCTCCGCTGCTGCTCATCCATGGCTACCCGTTCAACACGTGGGACTGGGCTCCGATCTGGCCCACCCTGACCGCGCGGTTCGCCGTGATCGCACCCGACATGCTGGGCATGGGTTTTTCCGACAAACCCGGCGCGTACGAATACTCCGTGCCCGACCACGCCGATATGCACGAGGCGCTGCTCGCGCACCTGGGCGTGACCGCCTGTCACATCCTGGCCCACGATATCGGTGACTCCGTCGGCCAGGAGATGCTCGCTCGGCACGAATTCGGGCAGCAGTCGTACGGATCGCTGCGGATCGAGTCGCTGACATGGCTGAACGGCGGCTTGTTCAACGAGACATACCGGCCACGGCTGATGCAGAAGGTCTTGTCCCGAACTCCGCTGGGCGACTTGGCAAGTCACTCGCCGAACGTGCTGCTGTCGCAGCGTGTACTCGAGCGCACGATCAACGAGCTGTTCGGCCCGCACACCCAGCCGTCGCCGCGTATGCATGAGCTCTTCAACCAGATATTGGACTACAACGACGGTAAGCGGGTGACGCACAAGGTGGGCCGGTTCGTCAACGACCGGTACCTGTATCGCAATAGGTGGGTGCGCGCCATGCGACAGACCAAGGTTCCGATGCGGATGATCGACGGGCCGGCCGACCCGAATTCCGGCAGGCATATGGCCGACCGCTATCGGCAGCTAATCCCGAATCCCGACGTGGTGATGCTCGACGACGAGATCGGGCACTGGCCGCAGATCGAAGCGCCCGAAGCCGTACTGGCCGCGCTGCTCGAGCACATCGACCGCGTCACGAAGGGCGCTTAGCCGCGCACCCGGAACCGCGCCCCACGCTAGCGGCGCCGAGATCGACGAAATGGCGTGATCTAGCTCTAGCGCTGAAATGCACAGGAACTTTGCAAGTGCGGCGCCCCGCCAGCGCCGCGCTGCGCAGCGGTTCGGACCACCTGCCGGGCAGATCGCCCAGCTCGCCGCGTAGGAATCCCAGCACCGAGTCCGGGATATCCAATCGTGCCGGATCGCAAGCGAACTCGTCGGCACTTAGCCCGGCGCCGACCAGCGCCAGCGCCTAATCGCCGACCACCTTCGATGACGGGGTTACCTTGATCAGCCGACCCAGCACCCGATCGGCACCGGCATAGACGTGCGAACCGACTTTCGGCTATCTAGCACTGAGCTTCCGCGTAAATAGCCCTTTGGCAAAATAATGATCGAAACGCCGCCGGAGCAAGGGAACGCCATCATGCGCGGCAAAAGGCTGGAATCTAGCAACGAAGGTACAGGGCAGTTAACTAGTAAGCCTAGCTAATGTGTCCGAATACGTGGCCATCGGGCATGAAAACGACCCCCGAAGAACTCTCCGGGGGCCATTTCCGCTGGTAGCGGGGACATGGTCGGGCTGACAATGGTCGGGCTGACAAGATTTGAACCTGCCACCACTTCAGCGCCAATCTGCACCAGGGTTCCGGCGTTGTTGACGACCAGCGCTGTGACCTGGGGTGATGGATTTCGTTTGACCGGCGT
>DATJBA010000228.1:0-3806 GCA_035515675.1 Mycobacterium sp. | reverse complement strand
ACGGCGCGTGGGGTAAGGGCACCGGAAAGACGTTCAACGGCGGTGTCGGTGAGGGCGCCAGGGGCAACGACGGCACCTCGTCGGCCGTGAAGGCCACCGAAGGGGCGATCACCTACAACGAATGGTCGTTCGCCCAGGCGAAGAACCTGAGCATGGCCAAGATCATCACCTCGGCCGGTCCGGATCCCGTGACGATCAGCACCGACTCGGTCGGTAAGACGATCGCCGGGGCCTGGGTCTCGGGAAAGGATAACGACCTGGTGCTCAACACGATGTCGTTCTACAAGCCGACGCAGCTCGGCGCCTACCCGATTGTGCTGGCGACGTATGAGATTGTCTGCTCGAAGTATCCGGATCCGCAGGTTGGTGCGGCCGTGAAGGCGTTCCTGCAGAGCGCCATCGGCGGCGGCCAGAACGGTCTGGCGGACAACGGATACATCCCGATTCCGGACGCGTGGAAGTTGTGGTTGAGGGCTGCGGTCAATGCCATCACGTGATCTGGGATGTCATGACCCGCGGAGCGTCACCCGGGGACGTAGAGCCCCCGACCGGTGATCAGCGGTGGGTCGAGGGTCGTCACGATCCCCGGTGGGGCGGCAACCACCGCCGGGATCGCGTTGACGAGCCGCATCGCGGTGGCGACCAGTCCGGCGTGGTTGTGGTCGCCCCTGCGGCGATTCAGGCAGATGTCCATGGCGTAGGAGGGTTCGCCGGTGATCTCGATGCGGTAGGAGCCGCCGGGCTGGGCGGGTTGTGGCCAATCGGGGCGCAAGTCCTCGCGCAACCGGGTGACATGTTCGAGGACGACCACGGGGTCGCCGTTGACCATTCCGAACACCTCAAACCGCAACGCCGCGGCGCTGCCCTATGGCTACTGCGGGCCGCCGGTGCAGCAGAGTTGCCCGCACGCCAACGCACCGTTGACTGAACTAACCAATGTTCCTCACCACCCCCGAGTCCCTGCCCCAACACCGCGCCCAGCGTCAGCAAACCCTGCAACTCGTCGCCGCCGCCGAAACCCGCGGCCAGCAACGACTCGCCGAAATGAACCGACAGGTGCTGCACACGTGCGTGCTGGCATGTCGCCAAGTTACCGATCGCAGTCGCGGATCGACGCGGGCGGGCGGGTCAAGCTCGCCGGGGTGCGCAGCCCCCGGATGGGACGCAAACCCGCGCACTGGACACGCGTCGACCGCGACTACGAACAAATCCGCATCGATATGCAAACGCTGTTCACCGATCTCGCCATCGAAACACCGCTAGCCGCTTGAGGATTCGGCGCAAGCCAGTCATTCCACATCGCCAACAAATTGTCGGAAGTCGATCCTCAAGCGGCTATTGCAAACCAATTTTAGGCCGTCAAAGCACTTGGGCCAGAAACCGCTGTAGCCGCTCGGTCTTCGCGGCTTCGAATATCTCATCGGGAGGCCCGGATTCCACGACCTTGCCGTGATCCATAAAAACGACGGTGTCAGACGCCGACCGGGCAAAACCCATTTCATGGGTGACAACAAGCATCGTCATACCGTCAGCGCCGAGGTCGGCGATGAGTTTCAGAGCTCCTTTGACCATTTCCGGGTCCAGTGCCGAGGTCGCCTCGTCGAAGAACATCACCTGCGGAGCCATGGCCAGCGCACGGGCGATCGCAACGCGTTGTTGTTGGCCACCGGACAGCATGCCGGGGCGGGCACCCGCCTTGTGCTTCAGACCAACTCGGTCCAGCTGAGTCAGCGCGAGCTCCCGGGCCTCGTCGCTAGACAGTCCCCGCAACTTGCGCGGCGCCAGCGCAACATTCTTCAGGATGCTGAGATGCGGGAAAAGATTGTAATTCTGGAACACCATGCCGATGCGCTGGCGGAGCGCGTCGGGATCGTCGCGCAACACCGACCGGCCGTCCAGCAGGATGTCGCCGCTATCGGGCTCATACAATCGGTTCAGGGTACGCAGCAGCGTTGATTTACCCGAGCCAGACGGTCCAATCAGGGCCACTATGCTGCCCGCGGGGGCCTCGATATCGACGCCGCGCAGCACCTTTGTCCCGCCGAGCGTTTGGTGAATATCCTTGGCTTCCAACGACACTGACGCCCGCCCTGCGGTGTCGGCGGTCACATGATCCCCTGGCCGAGTGTGGACGTGACCATGCCGGCATCCTCTTCTGGCTCAGCAGCGGCACGGCCGCGGCGAAGCCGGGTGTCGATGTAGTTCACCAAATGCGTTAACGGAATAGTCAACATCAGGTAGAAGAGACCGGCGGCCACTAACGGCGACAAGTTGCCGGTCTGCGCGTTGAGGTCGCGGCCCACCTGAAACAGCTCTCGCTGTTGGGCGACCAAACCCAGGAAGTACACCAGCGCGGAGCCCTTCAACAGCGCGATGGCCTGATTGACCAGTGCCGGCAGCACCCGCCGTATTCCCTGCGGCACCACCACCAGCCGCATCGCAGCCGGATAGCTGAACCCAAGTGCACGGGAGGCTTCCAGCTGGCCGGCGTCGACGCTTTGTATTCCCGAGCGCAGAATCTCGCCCATGTAGGCCGCGGCCGTCAACCCTAATGCGGCAATGCCCAGCGGGTAGGGGTTGCTGTGCGTCAGCCCGCTCACCAACGGCCCGATGCCCAGCCCGATGAGCAGGATGATCACCACCTCGGGAAGACCGCGGAAAATGTCGGTGTACACCCGCGCCGGCCAGCGCAGCCAGCGTGAATGTGACAACCCGGCCATTGCCAGCACCATGCCCAGCGCCAAGCCGATAACGATGGCGCTATTGGTCAGGATCAACGTGTTGGGCAACCCCGTGGTGAGGAGAACGGGGATGGCCTGTCGGTACATGTCCCAGTCGAAGAAGGAATCACGCAACTTAGCCAACGTGGACTTCGGCACGCCCGGGCCCACCGGCTCGCGATGCTGGCGCGCGGCGATCGCGGCGAAGTCCGGCAGCCTTGGGGCAGGGAAGAATTTGGACCCGGGCTTCCAGCCAGGCGGCAGTGTCCGCGGCACCCACTGGCAGTACAAGTTCGCCCAGGTACCGTCCGCGATGACAGCGTCCAGCCCGGAATTCAGCGCATCGATCAGCGGCTTGTTGTCGTTGGCGACCGCATAGGCAATAAAACTGTCTTGGCCGAAGATGTTCGCGACAACCACCGCCGGGTCGCCTGGCCGTATCACGGTCGATGCCAGAGTTCCAGGCGCTACCCACGCATCGAGCTGGCCCGTCTTGAGGCTGGCGTACAGGGTCGCGAAGCCGGGATACTTCACCGGTTGCAGGTTCAAAGTGTTGACGACAAACGACTCCTCGACGGTGCCCTGGACCACCCCGATGCGCTGGCCGGCCACGAGATCACCGAATTTGTGGATCGGTGAGCCGGGGAGCACCACAAGCGAGTAGAAGCCAAAGTCGTAGCCGTTGGTGAAGGCGACGGTGCGCCGCCGCGCATCGGTGGCTTTGATCGCCGCCGAGCCGACATCGAAGCGCCGGGACGCCACCTGGGCGAGCAGCCCGGAGAAGTCGGTGGCGAAGAAGCGGAGCCGCAGGCCCAGCTTGTCGGCAATGGCGCGCAATAACAGGTTGTCGAAGCCGGTGAACTCTCCGGTCGGATTGATGCAGACGTTTGGCGGGGCATCCGACAGCGTGCCCACCGTCAGGACGCCTGGCGTACCGAGGCCCAATGCGCCGACATTCACTGAGCTGAGCGGCTCGACGGAGGTTGTGGTGCCCGGGTCCTCCCGGTGCGGGCTCGGGGCCTCGGTCAGATCTTTCGGCAAGACCATGGCGCTGGCCAAGCCGCTCGGTGCGCACTGGTTCCAGTC
>DATJBA010000227.1:0-2967 GCA_035515675.1 Mycobacterium sp. | reverse complement strand
CGCGTGACGGCATGGGCAAGGCCCTGCCGTTCAGCAACCCCTGCGAGGGCTCCGGTAAACGGCCGTTCGTAATTGGATCAGCCGCCCCGGGTCCATCGACAACCCAGTGATCCCCTGGCCTGCCAGCGACAAGGAGACCGGCGATGGATGAAAAACTGAGCCCACGTAAGAGCCCATGTCCGTCGTGCCCTTACCGGATCGACGTTCCATCCGGTCTGTGGCACGCCGACGAATACGACAAGTTACCCCGCTTCGACGGCGACACCATCGAGCAAGCGAAAGCAGGCGCATACGGCGTATTCCTGTGCCACCAAGCCGATGGGTTCCTATGTGCTGGCTGGGCCGGATGCCATGACATGCACCAAAGCCTCGCGCTCCGCATGGCCACCAACGACGTTGACCTCGATGCAACGGTTAGCTACGTCTCGCCGGTCCCACTCTTCGGCTCTGGCGCTGAAGCGGCTGCACATGGCAAGCGCGACATCGCAGCTCCTAGCCCGCAAGCTCAGATCAAAATACGCCAGCTAGCACGGAAGAAGGAGACAAAGCGATGAAACGGCTCGCGTTCGCGGCCCTGTGCGCCTTCGTAGGCGTCATGGGAATCCTCTGCCTGACTTCCACCAACCGGATCACACCACCAGGACTGCAGCACACCAGATTCGCAGCTGTGCACTCCGGCATATGCCCCACCGGGTGGCGCTTCCAGTGGCACTGGTGGCTCCCACACGGCACCTGCGAGGAGCAGTTCTGATGTCGCATAGCTACCGCACCCACATAGCCCGCAACCCTGACGGGTCCACTACCCGCACCGTCACCCGCCTGCACCCAGGATGGCGACGCATCGGCCGGGCCATCTGTGTCTGGGTGGCGCTCGTCTGGCCGCTCACCATCGGCGCCCACAACGGCACACCCACCGTCCTCGGCTGGGTCCTGTTCGCCTGCTGGCTACCCGTAGCAGCGGCCGTGCTGGTGTGCATGCCCCGGAAGCACTAACCAGCTCTTCGCTTGGCACCGGTGGTTCCCATACGGCACCTGCGAACAGCAGTTCTAGCGGTCACGGCAGTGGGATGAGACAGCCAGCGCTGCCCGTCCGCCCCGGCCAGAACCGGTCAAAATCCGCCGCATACGCTATTTCCGCCTGCGGACGCCCCGCCAGGACAAGCTGCCGCGCCGCATCTGGCGGGAACCCCATACACGCCCGCAGCACACCGTAGGCCATGCTCGGCCCGCGGTTGACCCCGGCCGCGCAATGCGCATACACGCAGGTCCCGAGGCGGCTATACGCCCCGGTAGCGAACATGAGCCCCGACGACCACCACGTGTCAGGTTTCGGCAGCCCATCATCCGCTGTGGGATCCCACAGATACGTCAACCCGGCACCGGCGAGCAGTTGCGCATCGTCGAACTCGGCGCGGCAATCCAAAACGTGGGTGACCCCGGCGCGGATCAGTGCGGTCACATCGGCCTGGTCGGTGATCGCGGCGCCGGTGGCCAGCCGGGCTGTGATCATCCCGAAATCAGCCACGACGCCTACTTGCCGCGTTCCCTGGCGGCGTGCTGCGCAGGCCAGTACCCCAGCGCCTCGTGATGACGCAAGTTACAGAACCCGTGCGCCTGCGCCTCAGTCATCTTCGCGTGCTCCATAACCAGCCGGGTGCACCTGTCGAAGTCCCCGGGACTGCCCCATTTGATCTCTTCGGCATAGGCGAAGTGGGTTGGGCCGCCGTGCGCCTCATGCGTCCAATACTCCCGCAAAGTCTCGGCGTTCCCGGCCTTGGCCACCGGGGCGGGCTCCCAGCGGTCGCACACGTCCGCCGGGTCGATCACCCCAGCCACCAGACTGCACGCATGATCTTCGTACATGCTGCAGGTGCCGCACGAACGGTCCGGGTCGGTCGCGGCGCGGTAGCGGACACTGTTCTTGCTCACCTTGACCCGCTTCGCCGATGCCGTACCGAGCGCGGCGAGGACCGTGTCGAGGTCGCCGGCGAGTTCGGGCCGCACCGCCGGGTTGTCCCGCAGTAGGGCCGGGTCCCACCAGGCGATCGCCTCGACCTGGTCGCCGTCGGGGTCGTCGGGGTTGGTGACCTGCCCGCGGCCATCGTCGATGGGCACGGTGTCCTCGTCGGGGACGGCGTGGACGAATCCTTGGTAGACGCCGTCTGGGCTTGTCCAGCCGCCAACAATGTCGCCGTCGGGTACCGTATGGCCGGTTTCTTCGGCCCACTCCCGCTTGGCGGCCTCGAGCGGTGTCTCACCGGGGTCGAGCTTCCCGCCGGGGAACTCCCAACATCCGCCGTCAGGGTCGTCTTCACCGAGGGCGCGCTGCAACATGAGCACCCGCCCAGTCCCGCGAGCCTGCACCGCCAGCCCCGCAGCGGTAGGGCCGGCGGTCGTCTTGTTCGCCGGATCGGCGCCCTGATGGAACTGGAACGAATGCGTCTCATCCCACGGGCCGCCGTCATGGTCCACGAACCCGACATACGCCTTCACCGGCCGACCCAGCTTTTTGTACGCCAACGTCCGGTGATGCCCGTCGATGATTTTGACCTTGTCGTCGCCGGGTTCCTGCACCGCGACCACCGGATGCAGATGCGCCCGTTCATGCTTGATGTCCGCAGTGAACTGTTTCACCCGGTCGGGCTGGTGCGACGCCGCCCACGAGCCGACGTCGTCGTAGTCGACCCGGTCCTGGGGGATCAGCACCGGCCCGATCCACCGGGCGTCATCGATCCAGCCGAGCGCATGCTCGGGGTAGTTCTTGCGGAGCTGGTTCTTGACGTGCTCCGGCTCGACCGGGTTGGGATCCGTGAGGTCGGCGGCGTTCTTCACCAGAACAGGTACGGCGGCGAGGGTCACGGCACCGATCGCAGCCGGCGCGAGAGCGCACCTGCAGTTATGCGCTATGATTCCGTTGGCGAAATACCATCCGTCAACGGTTTCGAGATTGTAGACATGACCAGACCA
>DATJBA010000226.1:0-10865 GCA_035515675.1 Mycobacterium sp. | reverse complement strand
CGTCATCCCAAACGGGCGCGCCAGCGGCAACCAGCTCGTCAAGCAATCCAGGAAAGAGCTCGTCCAAGATGTGCGCACCGCGCGCCAGCAGGGCGTGCGGGTGTCGACCCTGTGGTACTCCCCGCCGGTTAACGGGACCGTCGGGTAACTCATCTCGCTCGATCACCGTGACGGTCCGGAAGAAATCGGCCAGCACCCTCGCGGCAAGCAGCCCACCCATGCTCGCCCCTAGAACGACCGCGCGCTCACCCAAGTGGCCGAACTCGCTGTCAATGCGCCGCGCATTCTGTTGTGCTAGTGCGGAATCCGCCATCGTCCGGGTCATATCGGTTTCCCTTAGGTTGTTGTGGTTGTCCTAGAATCCTGTTGCAGCGGCAAGCACAGCGTCACAAAGCCGCTCGACTTCAATGGTTTTGCGGTGCGGGATGGCCTCAGTGCTCATCGGTCCCCCCTTTGCGAATTCTCCGAACATGGGTCTAATTTGCCTGCGCACGGCCGTGGCCCGGTAGCGTCATTCGACCGACCTTGCGGGTAGTGGCGTTATTCCCGGCACGCGGGTTTTGTCGTCATTTGACGTATGACGGCCAACGACTTGAGGTCGCCCAGCTGGCGGCCCGCGGATGGCCGAGATAGCCCTACGGTGCGACCTCTTAGCACTCGTGTGGCCAGTAGTGGGCTGCTGGTGTTTGGCGAATCCCTGGAGATCAAGGCGTTGCGCAGGACGACCCGCTTGACGTGCGGCCGGTCGGGCACGTCATCCCGCCAGTTCCAGAACGCGACGCTTGAGTGCTTCGTTGAAGGCTGCGAACCCCTCGTCGGCGCCAACAGCGCCCTGTTTGGACAAGTGGGACAGAAGTCCGCCGAAGTGCTCCCGGTGCGTCAACCTCGTTCCGCCGCCGGGAAGAGCGGCGAGAAGGAACTCATGAGTTCCGGTGAAAACGGCCGACGGCAGCCACGGTGCCCCCGGGATCCGCGCGGCCCACGCCAACCTGGTCCCTGCCGTGGCTTCGAGGATGCGCGTCCGTACGCTGTACGGTCGGCGGCCGGGTGGTCCCTCAACGAGCCGAATCCATGTGCCTGCCTCCGCGCGCCCTTCGATCCGCTGAAGGTAAATGGCCCAGGCCGGATATGCGGGAAAGTCGGTCAGCACCACCGATGCTGCTTCCGGACTCGCGGGTATGCCCGTGACAGCTTCGATCGCACGCATTGACTTCCTCCGTGATCGATGGAACTTGTGGTCTGAACGACGGCCATCATGATTTCGATATTCCGTCTGGTATCGCCGGGATCGATCGCCGAAGTCCTGCGGCGCGCGATCGGGTTCGACACCTGAAGCTATATAAGGGTTCAGGCGCGCCCGAAGGCGGCGGGGTGGGCCGCGCCTTTTGTTGTGCTGATGCGGAATCCGACATGGTACGGGTCATATCCGTTTCCCTTCAGGTTGGTAGCGCGCAGTGGTCGTCGGCGGCGACTGGCGCATACGCTGGAACTGGTGCCGGCCCGGCGGGCCAGCGCATCGCGGCTTGTGGCGGAGTTGTTGGTCGCTGTCAACCCCGATGAGGATTCTGTTCTGCGAGACGCGCCAGCTCGCCGACAGACCTACCGGTTCCTGGCCGCCGCACACGTGTGGGCACCGAACATGTCGCGCTGCAACGCATCTCACCAACCGTGCTCGGTGAGGTCCGCGCCTGGCACGCGCCGCCGGCCTACCGGTTCCCGACCGCGGCCGCCTCCCACCCAGACATCTGGCAGGCATGGCACGACGCCAACGACGCGAACTGATCCGCGCAGGTACATCCAGGTACTACGCTCGCCATCAGATCGGAGAACAAACCCGGTCACACAGAACGAGGTGCCCATCTAACCCGGGATACTTCAACCCAGGTTCGATGTGCACGTGGTTAGTGTGATCCAGGTTCGCCAGGGTGTGTGCAGCGCTTCGGTATCAGGACTGTTCCGCCATTGAACGGTGTAGCCACAGGAACCTCTTCATTCCGGCAGCCACGATGAACGGCCTGACCAGCAGCGGATAGGCCTTTAGCGCGTCTGAGATCGGAATGAGTTCAGGCCGTTCCAGCGCGTAATTCTTCCCGTTCCAGGTGAGGGTGCATTTCCCGGCGGCCAGCACATTTTCGCACCAGTCAACCTTGGGGTAGGCCACCGCCAAGACGAAACCATCGCCGAGCCGATAGGCACCTAACGGCGTCACGTAGGGTCGGCCGCTGCGCCGCCCCACATGGTGCAAGGCGCTGAGGTTGAAGTACAGCATTCCCAGGCGCGTTCCGGCGATTCTGTTTGGCAGATGGCGATTCGCCGTCTTACTGAACTGGCGCGTCCGGTCGCTCACCCATCTCACCCGCATCCGCCTCGTGTAGCCAAGCAGGAGCAGGTAGAGCGCGATGACAGCACCGGCCAAAGCAATGGGTACCGCCACAAGCATCCGCAAGAAACGAATTAACGGGGTCCGGCTCGCCATGGTGCGACCTCCTGTCAATTCTTCACGGGCACGCAGCCATCCGGGGACTTTTCTGCGGTGTTATCGGTTGGTGCTTAGCCGGTTTCGGGCACGGCTAGCAACGGACGTCCGTGGGCGAGCTCGTTCGGGCCCGCGATCTTTGCGATATAGCCGTCTGGCCGGACCACCACCGCGGCGTCGGCGCTGACGCCGTAGCTGGTGCGCACCCCGCTGTCGTCGATGGTGTGCAGGTGTACCGGCGCACCCCAGAACGTTTCGGCCACGGCGTCGGGAACCGTGTCGCCGAACATCAGCACCGTCCAATGCGGTCCGCGCAGCAGGTCGAACACCCGCGGCGGTGTTTGTGCCGCATCGTCGCGGCAGATGCCGTCGGGAGCGCGGTCTCCCACGTGCAACCCAGCGGTCCCGTTCGTCGAAAGCGCCAGCGGGCCACCGCGATAGGTGATGTCGAGCTGCGACGTGTCCTGGTTGGTCACCAGCGCCCAGATGTCCGGATCCTGGCTAGCCGAAACCGCTTCGTTGACTTCATGCCAACGCTGACGGCTGTGTTTCAGCGCATGTTCGGCGACCGGGCGGCGTTCGGCCTCATAGGTGTCCAACAGCTGCGCCGGCGCCCCGTCGAGCACCGCGGCCAGCTTCCAGCCGAGGTTGTAGGCATCTTGAATCCCGGTGGTCATGCCCTGCCCGCCGGCCGGGGAGTAGACGTGCGCGGCGTCGCCGGCCAGAAAGACCCGCCCGAGGCGGTAATGGTCGGCGATATGTTCGTTGATCCGAAACCGCGACGCGGACCTGAGGTCCGACAGCCGGTCGCCGGGCTGACCGGTCCACTGCTGCCAGATTCGCCGGAACTCCGTCAAGTCCGGAACGCCGAGCGTCGAGGCGCCGTCGGCGGGCAGGAACTGAAACTGCCACAGCTGGCTGTCTTTGAACGGCGACAACAGCAACATGCCGCGGCGCGGGTCGGACCAGCGGTGTGAAGCGGCCGGGTCCAGGCCCTCAATCCGTAGGTCGCCAACCCAGCTGTACTTCGCCGTCTCGTCGGGGGTGACGTCAAACGACAACCCAATGAGCCGACGAATGGTGCTGTGCCCGCCGTCGCAGCCCACCACGTAGTCGGCCCGCAGCTTGCTCGTGGTGCCCTGGTGAACCACCGCGACGGTGACCGCCGTGTCGGTCTGGTCGAGACCGACTACCTCATGATCGAGCTCCACCGTCACGCCGTGGCGGGAAAGCTCCTCTCGGAGAACGCTTTCGGTGCGGTACTGGGGATGCCACACCGGGATCGGGTAAGGAATCTGCGGGCTGGGCTCCAGCCCGGAGTTGCTGATCGTCTCACTGATCACCCGCTGACCGTCGTAGGTACGCATCGGCAGGCTCAGCAGTCCGCCGGCCAGGATCTGTTGGGCCACACCGAGGTCATCGAAGACTTCCATGGTGCGCTGAGAAATGCCCTTGCCGCGCGACCCGGTGAAGTACTCGGTTGCTTTGTCCAGCACTCGCACACCGATGCCGCGGCGTGCCAGGTCGCAGGCAAGGGTCAACCCGGTCGGGCCCGCACCCGCGATGACCACGGTGGTTGCTTCGGTTGAATTGGTCATGGTTCCTCCTGTTGTCTGCTATCACGGTCCTGCTTGCCAGGTTGTCGCTTACTCGAAGCCGGGTGAGGACGGGCTTGCAATGCTGCCCAGGCCGTCGTCACCACCTCGTCGATGAAGTCCTGATCCGGTGGGACGCCGGTGAGCGCCCAGCCGTGCAACAACGGTCCGAGCAAAAGGCTTTGAGCCGCCGCGGGACTGATGTCATCGCGCATGACCCCGGCGTCCATACATCGCCGCAACGCCTCCTGAATAACCTTCCGCGGCCGCATATAACTTTCCGCGAGCATGCGAGCAAGGTCGGGTTCGTTTCGCGCCTCACCGAGGAGGCTGTAGACCACGTGGGCGTACCCGGAGCCCATCATCGCGAGCGCAAAGCCGACAAGCCCGGCGCGGGTGTTCTCAGCGAGGTCGCCGTCTTCGGGAAACTGTGGGATCGGCGCGAACCGTCCAACGGCGTCGGCGGCCAGCGCGGCTTTCGACGGCCACCGTCGGTACACGGCCGCCTTGCCCACACGGGCCTTCCTGGCGACCAGTTCGACCGATAACCGCGCGTAGGACATCTCCGACAACAACGCCAAAGTCGCGGACAGCACCGCCTCGTCGATGTGGGCTTCCCGCGGTCGTCCCATCATCCGGCGTCCTCCCTAACAAACGTAACAGAACGTATCGTATCGTATGGTCTCACGCGAATGCAAATTGAGGCGGCCGTTTCAGCGCCAGCATTCCGTCGACATCAACGTTTATCCAGTAAGACGCAGCTGGCGGGCGAGCGGCCACGCACGCCGCGGCTCGACGGATTCCGAGCCCTTTGTCACATGACCTAACAGCGCCGGTCCCGTCAGCGCGGCCCGAGGGGACCGGCGGCAGCCGTCGGGGGAATCGGGGCGTTCGCCGCGCCGTGGCGAAGTTTGCCGTAGCTCGCTGATAGCGTTCCTTTCGGGATCGGACTGGTCCTTCGTGCGGCGTCGGGAGACGCACAGCAGAGAAGAATCTGGGGCTGAGTTAAGGCCGGCGAAGCTGTTGGCTTCAGCTGTCAAAGTCTTCTCCGGCGAGCCTTCTTCCACATATCCAGACCTCGCGAATGTTCTGAGTGGCGTGGATATGGGTGACTGGGTTTCCGTCCACGATGAAAAACGATGCCAGGTTGTCGGGGGCGATCGCGGTCATCGCGGTCGCGAAGAGGCATTCAGGCCCAGTCTGCAGTGATCCGCTGGGCGGTGTGCAGCCGATGTTCAAAGGTGCTCCGACCGCGGTCTTGGACTGTGCGCAGTATGTGCGGGGGCGCTGTCTGGGGAGTCCCGCTGTTAAAGGGCGGCTCTGGTGCGTATTGGATGGCAAGTTGCACCGCTTGGGCTTCGTCGGAGCCTCGCAGCTTGGCGGCGACCAGAAGGGCCGCGTCGATGCCGGCGGTCACGCCGCCGGCGAACACAAACGTGCCGTCGCTGACGATGCGCTCAGCCACCACGGTCGCACCAAAGAGTGGCAGAAGATCAACCGAAGCCCAGTGAGTCGTTGCCTGCCGCCCCTGCAGCAGTCCGGCCGCCCCGAGCAGTAGCGCTCCGGTGCAGACCGACAGCACACACTGGGCGCCAGATGCCTGCCGGCGCAGCCAATCCAAGAGCCGGTGATCGTCCATCAGGGCTTCTTGGCCCGGACCGCCCGGTACGTGCAAGACATCGAGTTGCGGCGCCTCTTCGAGAACGGCGTCTGGCTGAAGTTGCAGTCCGTGGTAGTCGCGGACCGGCCGATCGCTGAGGCCGTACACGGTGTATGTGGTGTTCGGCAGCGCGGCAAGCACTTCGAAGGGACCGGTGAAATCGATCTGATCCATGTCATCGAACACCACGGAGCCGATCGTCAACGTCTGTGCAAGATCGTGATGTGGGACGCCGGCAGCTTCGACGGGTTCATCAACGTTGCTCATACGGAAAGTTTTGTCGCGCAGGGGCGGGCGCCGCGAGGGTGATGACGGCCATTTTTAGTCCGGTTCCTGCCAACCCGGCGCGGTCGAGCGCCGATAACGAGTCCCGGCGGGTCAGGCCGTCTATTTGTGCGACTGTCGGTAGGCCGTCGGGGTCATGCCTGCATGGCGCGCGAAGTGAAGGCGAAGAACCCCGGCGCTGCCGAACCCGCACCACTCAGCGATGTCCTCGACGCTCAGCGAGGTCGCTTCCAGTAATCGCTGCGCTTCCAGGACCCGCTGGGTCGTCAACCACCGCATCGGTGTGCTGCCCACCTGTTCGGTGAACCGACGGTTGAATGTCCGCGCCGGCAACCCCGCGTGACGGGCAAGGTGATCGACCGTCAGCGGCCGACGCATCTGGCTGACGGCCCACTCCAGGGTGCTTGCCAGGCCCCCGTCGGGCGGCAGTGGCCTTCGCGCATATTGCGTTTGGCCGCCGGTGCGGTGCACGGCAACGACCATTCGTCGTGCCACCTCGGCTGCGACGTGCGCGCCGTAGTCGGCGCCGACCAGGTACAGACATAAGTCGATGCCGGCGGATAGTCCTGCGCTGGTAAGGATCTGGCCGCCATCGGCGTACAGGATGTCCGGGTTGAGCCGGACCTGCGGGTAAAGCCGACGGAACTCATCGGTCTGTTGCCAGTGTGTCGTCGCGGTGCGGCCATCCAGCAGGCCGGCGGCCGCCACCGCGAAAGCGCCGATACACACCGAGGCAATGCGGATGCCGCGGTCGGCCGTGCTGCGCAGGGCGTTACACGCCCACTCCGGAGGGCAGGCATAGGGATGAAACCCGGGCACCACGACGGTATCTGCGGCGTCCAGCGCGTCGAGCCCCCGGGTGGCGGTGACAGCGAATCCCGTCGAGGACGCCACCTGACCCGGGCGCTCGGAGCAGACCGTGAAGCTGTACCGGTCCCGTTCGTCTTTGTGCCCGAAAATCTGGGCGGCCACCGACAAATCGAACGCGACCACGTCCGGGATCGCCAAGGCGACCACCCTGTGCACCCCTCGCGACACCGCTTTGCCTTACCGTTCAACTGGCGGGATGAACGCGAAGGCCGTCGATCACGACGTCGAGCAGCCGCCTGTTGTGGTCCTGCCAATCCGGGCGAGGCGCTGTACGCCATAAGAAGCCGACCAACACCAACAAATCTTCCCCGTCGACATCAGGCCGTAGCAGATGCGCGGCCTGCCCTGCACCCAGCAGCATCGTCATCGCGTCGACGATCGGCGTGTAGCCCTCCTGGTGGAGCTGTTCGCGCGTGGCCACATACATCGCACCCGACAAGCCATGCTTGAGACGGCCGTAGTCCGCGAGACTTTCCAGCCAGGCCCGCAAGGCGTCCAACGGTGGGCGCTGGGCCAGGAGCCGGGGCGCCAAGTCCACGAGGTCGCCGACATCAGCACGATGTACCGCCAAGACCAGTTCTTCTCGCGAACCGAAGTGGCGATATAGCGTCCCCTGCCCAATCCCGGCCTGCCGTGCAATCGCATTCAACGGGGCGTCGCCGGACTCGGCAAGCGCTGCGCGGGCAGCGCGCAGGATCCGTTCCCGATTCACAGCGGCATCCGTGCGGCGTGTGGCGAGCACACTGTCACGCTACCAAAAGCGGACAACTGTCCGCTACGGTGCTACCGCGGAAGCGGGTCCAGGCCCTGGCCGGCGCCTTGTGCACGACAATGCTCGCCGTCACCGGCATCACCAACAAGAGCCTGCGCGCCTTGATGACCGGACTGCTCGGCGGCATCGGTTGCACCACCAAATCAGGCCAGCTACCACCTGGCCCGGCTGCGCCTCAACGGGCTCATCACCCGCATCCCCGGCACAAACCGCTACCGGCTCACCGGCGATGGGCTGCGGTTCGCGATCTTCTACACCAAAGTCCACGACCGGCTGCTGCGACCGCTGCTTGCCGCCGATCAGCCACCAGCGCCACCGCCACTACGAAAAGCCCCGCGCACCATCGACATTCACATAACCGAAACCATCGACCGGGCCCGCTTATTGCCCAACGCAGCCTGAAAACTCAAGACAACTCTCAAAGGTCTAGCGCCATCTACCCTGGGCGGACGCTGATCAGTCGGAGCGCTGTTTGCTAGCTGCTGGGAGGAGGTCTGCCACCCGTCACAGCGGCAGCCGATACGGTGTACTTCATGCCTCGCGTGGACTACGTCATCCAATATGTCGAGTCGCTCGGGCGATCGGTGACGTTCTACCGGGACGTGATCGGGCTCAAGGTGCGGATCGAGGGCGACGGCTACGTCGAGTTCGAGATGGATAACACCAAGTTCTCGCTTTTCGAACGGTCGAAACTGCCGGGGCTCATCGGTCGCGAAGGCGGCAACCCGCCGTGCGGTGAGATCGGCTTCCTGATCGAAGACGTAGATGGGGAAGCGGAGCGGTTGAGAGGGCTCGGTGTCGAGATCCTCAGCGGACCGGTGGATCGGCCATGGCATGAACGGACGCTGCACATCGCCGACCCGGACGGCAACATCATCGAATTCGCGCAGAAGCTGCGATGATCCCTGGCCGGTCGTGCCGGCCGAAACCGCCTCGCCAGTCGCCCGCCACGGGGGAGAGGCCACCACGACGCCGCCGTTGATGCCTGGAGCTGGGTTACTGGGCGGTGATTGCCGCTATTGCGTCGATCACAGCGTCCGGGTTATCAAGGGCGACAAAGGTTTTTGCGTCGGCCACCTCGATCAGCCGCCCATTGCTACAGCCACTGCGGAGACAAGGCACACGTTCGCAACCGAACTCGCCAACGCCGACGTGAACGTCTACACACTTCGGGATCTGCTCGGACATGAATCAATTGCAACATCGCAACGCTACGTCGAGGCCGTCGGCGCTCAAACGCGAGCGGCGGCCGCTAGAAACCCGCTCTACGAGATGCTCCGGCACTAAACGAACGAGCTGGTGGCCGGGGACCCCCGCCCTGGCCAGGCCATGCCGGCCGAGGACGCAGGCGCGCTTTGTGCGTGCCAAGCCGAGGTGCTGCACCAACAACAAGTTCAACGCGCACACTCGAATTCACTTGACACGCAAGCGCTCACGACTCGCTGCCTCGGCTGGCCTCCGTAGTCATCACCTTGAATACACCGGTGATCTCCTCAGGATGCAGCTTCGTGGCGCCGCGGTCCGGCATGCTCAGCGACGCCCGCTGATTCCAAACATCGGCACTCACCTGCGTGAAATCGAGCCGAAGGGACTCAGTTCCGCCACGTGGTTGAGGAAGATCCGTGTCGTCCTGCCGTTGCCGTCGCGGAACGGGTGAGCAAATTTCACGATCACAAATGTGTCCGCGATGTTCGACGCGAACACATCCGGATCATCTACGCTCCAGTCGGTTTCGGGGACCCGACGATGCATCTGACCCAGCAGTGCCGGAATGTCATTAACCCGAGCAAACTCGTTGACCCCGCGGCGTATGTCCACAGTGCGGAACTGACCCGCCGAGTCATACATTGCTGAGAACAGCGCGGAATGGATCGCCTGCAGATGAGAGTCATCGAACGTTCGCTCAGTCGGTAGTCGACCTGTTGCGATCCGCTGAGCCTGCCTGAGCGTATGCGCGCGCTCCATCACCGACAGGGCCGTCTGCTCAGTGATGCCCAGCTTGTTGCGCAGCACGCTGGTCCCTGGCCAAAAGTAGGACTTCCACGGCGGTGACGGCACGCGGTTGCTTGGGGGTCTACGCGCCGGCGCGGGTCCGATCCAGGCGCGCGAGCGCCCGCTCAAGCACCTCGTCATCGCTGAGGCGGCCCGCGGTGGCCTCACAAAGATCGCGGATGTCGTCTTCCGTAGGCTCCCAGCCCTCCAACGCCTCGTTGGCGATCGCGAACTCCAGTGCCCCCGCCTCGGCGTCACTGAGGAGCGCGAAGTGCTGTGGGACCTGCTCGCGGAACCCACCCATAAGCACACTTTACCGGCCGGTGCGCGACAACCAACCGCGCCAAGCACAAAGCATGCCGACCCAAAGTTCGGTGTGGGACCCCTCATCACCAGGGCTAGATCCGCGTCGGCGAACCGGGCTGGCCCCGCATTTGCCCGCGGTTGCCGGTGTTGCTGGCGGTGGCCGCTGCTGAGCGCGCAGGCCTCTCCCCCGCCCCGGGTCACCTGCCGCTCGACGGCGAGGCCGTCCTCAGCTCGTGGCAGGAGTCGTTCGACGCTCCACCGTGGGACGGCCCGGGGGTCTGGGTGCACGGCGATTTGCTGCCGGGCAAACTGGTTTTGCGGGTGCTCATGCGGCCGCTTGACGTCTACCGTGGGGAGGACGGCAGTTACCGTTTCGAGGCCTGCGCGAGCGCCGACCCTGAGAGCGTCGAGGCAACGCTGGAGGTTTCGTCCGGTTGCTGGCGCGACCCTGGAGGTGTGGATCGATGACCGTGCTCGACCTGTTTCAGCTCCACGGCAAGGTCGCCGTGGTAACCGGAGCCTCCTCAGGATTGGGTGTGGCCGCCGCGCAGGCACTTGCCGAGGCGGGCGCCGACGTCGCACTCGGTGCCCGTCGAGTCGACCGGCTTGCCGACACCGGCAAGCTTGTCGAAGCCGCCGGGCGGCGCGCGCTCGCCGTGCAGACCGATGTGAGGCGCCCGGAGAATTGCCGGCGGCTCATCGAGCAGACCGTTGAGACACTCGGCCGGGTTGACATCCTCCTCAACAACGCCGGCGTGGGCGCCGCCATCCCCGCGTCCCTGGAGACCCCCGAGCAGTTCCGATCCGTTCTCAAGATCAACCTCGAAGGCTGCTACTGGATGGCGCAGGCCGCCGCTCGGGTCATGCCGGTGGGCTCATCGATCATCAACGTGTCGAGCGTGCTCGGCA